>NZ_JBIAHR010000004.1:0-230081 GCF_042870695.1 Streptomyces sp. NPDC006384 | reverse complement strand
CGGGAGGACCGCGCGGACAGCATGGAACCACCCGACGCGGCGCACACCCCGTCGGGGGGGGGGGGGGGGGGGGGGCCCCGCCCGCCCCCCCCCCCCCCCCCCCCCCCCCCCCGCGCCCGCCCCCCCCCCCCCCCCCCCCCCCCCCCCCCCCCCCCCCCCCCCCTTCCGTGTCCCGCGTGCCGTTCGTCAGCGCCCGCCGGACGGTGCCGGAAGCCGCGCGCCCGGCTTGTGCAGCGGGATCCCCCTGCCGTCCGTCCCCACTACCTCCCGGCCGCCCAGCGGCCGGTCCAGCGTCACCGTCCGCTCGTGCTCCTCGGCGATCAGGATGCAGACCTTCTCCGGGTGCGGGGTCTCGGTCACCGCGACCTCCACCCGCCCCGCGCTCTCCTTCGCCGTCGCGTCGTAATCGGCGCACACCCCGCCGGTGAAGTGCACGGTCAGCTCGGTGCCCTCGGCCGTGTAGCCGCTCACCCGCACGTCACGCGGCGACGCCGGCGCCGAGGCCGGCCCGTCCGACGGGGCGGGCGCGGCGGAGGAGGAGGTCAGGTACTCCGGGTCGACCGCCGGATACGTCACCGTGAACGCGTCCCCCGCGCCCGGCGCGCGCACCTCGAACAGCCAGGACGGCACCAGCGTCTGCCGCCCCCGCACCGGATGCGCGGCCAGCCCGAACACCGCCCCCTCCACCGTGACCGTCCCGCCGCCGGACGCCCCCGGCGTCTTCCCCGCTCCCGCCGACGGCTCGCACGGCACCCGCCGCGTGCCCTCCTCCAGCGGCACCGGGCCCGTGCAGCCGCCGATGCCCGCCCGGGGGCCGCCGCCCGGCGAGTTCAGCAGCGCCAGCGTCTCCTCCGCGTCCAGCACCGGATACGTTTCCCCCTCGACCGGCGTCTTCACCTGGCCGCTGCCGCCGACCACCTCGCCCTGCGCGCCGACCACCACGCCGGTCGTCCAGCCGTGCGTGGGCAGCCCGCCGACCTCGGGGTCGGCGTTCACGGCCCGCCGGGCGCCCATGACCTGGCTCGCGTCCAGCTTCGCGTCGTCCTGCCCGAGCGCCTCGAGCACCGGCGCCGCCGCCCGCTTCGCGGCCGCCTCGCTCACCGGGCTCCCGCCGGCGGACGGCGCCTTGCACGCCGGGCCCTTCCCGCAGTCGTCGGTGCCGGGCGTGTAGCGCTGGAACGTCCACGTCCCCGGCGCCTGCCGGTTCACCGTGAGGAGCGGGCCCGAGCCGTCCGCGGCGTTGCCCGCCTTCCAGGCCCCGCCCTGCAGCCGCGGCGCCCCGTCGACGCCGAGGGCCTTCGCCAGCCGGGCCACCTCCGCCTCGCCGACCTCGCCCTCCGCCCGGTACACGGGCGCCGATCCGGGCCCCTCGGGCAGCGGTCCGCCGGCGCGGTAGGTGACGCCGTGCGGGTCGGGCTCGCCGGGCGCGACGCCGTTCGCGTCGTCGCCCGTGCCGCCCGGGGACGGGACGGCACGGCCGTCCAGGGCGAGCGGCGGGGGCGTGCCCCGGCCCGGTGCCCCGGAGGTCGTACCGCCGCCCGGAGTGCCGCCGGAGGCGGACGTGGCCAGATAGGCCCCGCCGGTCCCCACGAGCAGCACGGCGGTGGCGACGGAGGCGACGGCGACCGCCCGGGGACGCCGCCGCACGGGACGCGCCGGCCCCGCCTCGCCGGCGGCGGTCGCGTCGTCGTTGTCGGGTCGCTCGGTGTTCACCGCATCGCTCCTTCGGCTGTTGCTGGGGACAGCGATGGGACGCGGTGGGGGAGGATCCGGTTCCCCGCGGCCGGCGCGGGTCGTCCGAACGGCCCGGGGGAGACGGCCGAGGGGAACCGGAAGGTTCCTACTGGTCGCCGTAGTCCGACATCGCCTCCAGCAGCCTGGCCGACGACGGCGGCACGCGCACGCCGTGGATCAGCGACAGGGGCACGGGACCGGCCGGCGCCGCCGCGGGCGGCGACCACCGCGGGGCCATACGGGCGCAGTCGCCGCGCAGCGACGCCAGGTCGCCCTCGAGATCGGCGGGGGCGGGTGCCACGGTCTTCGGATTCGTCATGACGGAACCGTAGGCACGTTCCGGGTCGCGCAGGAAGTTCTACTATCGGGTAGTTTTGCCTGCTTCGGAGTCGGGGCCCCGCCGGGTAGCGTGAACTGTCAATCCGCCTCCCCGCAGGAGAGAGTCCTCGCCGTGCGTATCGCAGTAACCGGCTCCATCGCCACCGATCACCTCATGACCTTCCCCGGCCGCTTCGCCGACCAGCTCGTCGCGGACCAACTGCACACGGTCTCGCTCTCCTTCCTGGTCGACCAGCTCGACGTGCGCCGGGGCGGCGTCGCCGCGAACATCGCCTTCGGCATGGGGCAGCTCGGCACCCGGCCGATCCTGGTCGGCGCGGCCGGCTCGGACTTCGCCGAGTACCGGGCCTGGCTGGAGAGGCACGGCGTCGACACCGAGTCGGTGCGCATCTCCGAGACCCTGCACACCGCCCGCTTCGTCTGCACCACCGACGCCGACCACAACCAGATCGGCTCCTTCTACACGGGCGCGATGAGCGAGGCCCGCCTCATCGAGCTCAAGACCGTCGCCGACCGCGTGGGCGGCCTCGACCTGGTCTCCATCGGCGCCGACGACCCGGAGGCGATGCTCCGCCACACCGAGGAGTGCCGCGCGCGGTCCATCCCCTTCGCCGCCGACTTCTCCCAGCAGATCGCCCGGATGAACGGCGACGAGATCCGGATACTGCTGGACGGGGCGACCTACCTCTTCTCCAACGAGTACGAGAAGGGGCTCATCGAGACCAAGACCGGCTGGAGCGACGAGGAGATCCTCGGCCGCGTCGGCCACCGCGTCACCACCCTCGGCGCGCGCGGCGTGCGCATCGAGCGGGCCGGCGAGGAGACCATCGAGGTCGGCGTCCCCGACGAGGAGCGCAAGGCCGACCCGACGGGCGTCGGCGACGCCTTCCGCGCCGGCTTCCTGTCGGGGCTGGCCTGGGGAGTGTCCCTGGAGCGGGCGGCGCAGGTCGGCTGCATGCTGGCGACCCTCGTCATCGAGACCGTCGGCACGCAGGAGTACCAGCTGCGCCGCGGCCACTTCATGGAGCGCTTCACCAAGGCGTACGGGGACGAGGCGGCCGCCGAGGTCCAGGCGCACCTGGGCTAGAGGGGCACCCCGGGCGGATCAGCCCACCCGGCGGACCAGGTAGGCCGTTCCCCGTTCCGCCGGCTCCTCGCCCAGGTACTCCTGCCCCCGCATCTCGCACCACGCCGGGATGTCCAGGCGGGCGGCCTCGTCGTCGGACAGGACACGGACCGTCCCGCCGACGGGGACGTCGCCGATCACCTTGGCCAGCTCGATCACCGGAATGGGGCAGCGCCGGCCGAGCGCGTCCACCACGAGGCCGTCCCCGAAGCGGGGGGCGGCCTCCGTGCTCACCGGTGCCCCCAGCCTCTCGCGCACCGCCGCCACCGTGCCCGGCAGCACCTCCAGGAACCGCTCCACCTCCCCGGCCGGCGTCCCCGGCGGCAGCGACACGCGGACGTTCCCCTCGCTGAGCACCCCCATCGCCCTCAGCACGTGGCTCGGCGTCAGGGTGCTGCTCGTGCACGACGAGCCGGAGGAGACCGAGAAACCCGCCCGGTCCAGCTCGTGCAGCAGAGTCTCCCCGTCGACATAGAGACACGAGAAGGTGACGGTGCCGGGCAGCCGGCGCACCGGATCGCCGACCACCTCCACGTCCGGCACCGAGGCCGCCACCCGTGTCCGGATCCGCGCCGTCAGCTCCCGCAGCCTGGCCGCCTCCGCGGCAGCCTCGGCCCGCACCGCCCGCAGCGACGCCGCGGCGGCCACGATCGCCGGCAGGTTCTCGAAACCGGGCGCCCGCCCCGACTCCCGCTCGTCCCCGGGACCTTGTGCCGCGAACCGCACCCCCTTGCGCACGACGAGCAGCCCCACCCCCGACGGCCCGCCCCACTTGTGGGCGCTCGCCGCCAGCAGCGACCAGTCGCCCCCGACCGGTCCCCAGGCCAGCGACTGCGCCGCGTCCACCAGCAGCGGCACCCCCGCAGCCCGGCACGCCTCGGCCACCGCCGCCACCGGCTGCTCGGTGCCCACCTCGTGGTTGGCCGACTGGAGACAGGCCAGCGCGGTGTCGTCGCGCAGGGCGTCCGCGTAGGCGTCCGGGTCCACCGCCCCCGTCCGGTCCACGGGCACCTGAGTGACCGTGCCGCCGTCGGCCTCGTGCGCCTCGGCGGCGTGCAGTACGGAGGAGTGTTCGACCGCTGACACGATCAGGTGGGACCCGGTCCGGCGCCGCCCGGCCAGCGCCCCCGCGACCCCCGAATGCACCGCCCGCGTCCCCGAAGGGGTGAACACCAGCTCGTCCGCCCGGCACCCCACCGCCTCGGCCGCCGCCTCCCGGGCCGCGTCGAGCAGCAGCCGCGCCCGGCGCCCTTCCCGGTAGAGCCGCGCGGGGTCGGCCCACCCCTCGTCGAGAGAGGCCAGCAGCGCCTGCCGGGCGACGGGATGCAGGGGAACGGCCGAAGCAGCGTCAAAGTAAGCCACACGGCAACGTTATGACGTCCGGTACGAGAGTGCCCCGAAGGGGCGAGGGGAACTGCGCGAGCAACCGCACCGCACCGCAAGCCGCCGTGCAACCCCGGTTCGCACCCCCCGCAGGCGCCCCGTCCCACCCTTAAAGAGTGACCCCCGGCGCGTATGCCACCCTCCCCGCGACCCCCCGGAGGGCGTCGGCTAGGGTTTGGTCCGCATAAACATCAAACCCCTGCCCGACGCAGGGCGGCGACCGACCAGCGAGAAGGCCGCAGCCGAACAGCGCGGGCGAGACTCTCGGGAAGGCGCTACGTGAGTCCCAACGGCTCCGACCGCTCGCCGCGGCGCCCGATGCGGCGGAAGCTGCTGCAGGCACTGACCGCGGGCCTGGTCCTGGCGACCGCCACCGGTTGCACATACAAGGACTTCCCCCGCCTTGGCATGCCCACCCCGACCACGGAAGAGGCTCCGCGGATCCTCTCCCTGTGGCAGGGGTCCTGGGCTGCCGCGCTCGCCGTCGGCGTGCTGGTGTGGGGCCTGATCCTGTGGAGTGCTTTCTTCCACCGGCGCAGCCGCACCAAGGTCGAAGTTCCTCCGCAGACCAGGTACAACCTGCCCATCGAGGCGCTGTACACCATGGTTCCGCTCGTCATCGTCTCGGTGCTGTTCTACTTCACGGCCCGTGACGAGTCCGAGCTCATGAGCCTGAAGAAGAAGCCCGACGTCACGGTCAACGTGGTCGGCTTCCAGTGGAGCTGGTGCTTCAACCACATCGAGGAGGTCGCCGGTTCCGACGGCGACGCCAAGACATCCAAGGAACTGGCCGCCATCCCGGACCGGTTCAAGGCGGACTTCCCGGCGAACGCCGGCGGTGTCTACGACTGCGGCGTCCCCGGCACCCGGAACCCGCAGACCAACAACCCGGGTCCGACCCTCTGGCTCCCCAAGGGCAAGACGGTCCGCTTCGTCCTGACCTCGCGGGACGTCATCCACTCCTTCTGGGTGGTGCCGTTCCTCATGAAGCAGGACGTCATCCCGGGCCACACCAACGCCTTCGAGGTGACCCCCAACAAGGAGGGCACCTTCCTGGGCAAGTGCGCCGAGCTGTGCGGCGTCGACCACTCCCGGATGCTGTTCAACGTGAAGGTCGTCTCCCCGGAGCGCTATGAGCAGCACCTTCAGGACCTCGCGAAGAAGGGGCAGACCGGTTACGTTCCCGCCGGCATCGCGCAGACGAGCCACGAGAAGAACCGGGAGACGAACAACCTGTGAGCATCCTCAACGAACCCCAGGGTGCCGCGGCAGGGTCCCACTACGCGGACGAGCTGCCGGTCCGGCGCCAGAGGCGTGGCGAAGTGATCGTCAAGTGGCTGACCACCACGGACCACAAGACGATCGGCACGCTGTACCTGGTCACGTCGTTCGCGTTCTTCTGCATCGGCGGTGTGATGGCGCTCGTCATGCGCGCCGAGCTGGCCCGTCCGGGTCTGCAGATCATGTCGAACGAGCAGTTCAACCAGGCGTTCACGATGCACGGCACGATCATGCTGCTGATGTTCGCGACGCCGCTGTTCTCCGGTTTCGCGAACTGGATCATGCCGCTGCAGATCGGCGCGCCGGACGTGGCCTTCCCGCGGCTGAACATGTTCGCCTACTGGCTGTACCTGTTCGGCTCGCTGATCGCGGTGGGCGGCTTCCTCACCCCGCAGGGTGCGGCCGACTTCGGCTGGTTCGCCTACTCGCCGCTGTCCGACGCGGTGCACTCGCCGGGCATCGGCGGTGACCTGTGGATCATGGGTCTGGCCTTCTCCGGCTTCGGCACCATCCTCGGCTCGGTCAACTTCATCACCACGATCATCTGCATGCGCGCGCCGGGCATGACCATGTTCCGCATGCCGATCTTCACCTGGAACGTCCTGCTGACCGGTGTGCTGGTCCTGCTGGCCTTCCCGGTCCTGGCCGCGGCCCTGTTCGCGCTCGAGGCGGACCGCAAGTTCGGTGCGCACATCTTCGACTCGGCCAACGGCGGAGCACTGCTGTGGCAGCACCTCTTCTGGTTCTTCGGACACCCAGAGGTGTACATCATCGCGCTGCCGTTCTTCGGCATCGTCAGTGAGATCATCCCGGTGTTCTCCCGGAAGCCGATCTTCGGCTACTGGGGCCTGGTCGCCGCGACGATCTCGATCGCGGGTCTGTCCGTGACGGTGTGGGCCCACCACATGTACGTCACCGGCGGTGTGCTGCTGCCGTTCTTCTCCTTCATGACCTTCCTGATCGCGGTCCCGACCGGTGTGAAGTTCTTCAACTGGATCGGCACCATGTGGAAGGGGTCGATCAGCTTCGAGACCCCGATGCTCTGGTCCACCGGCTTCCTGATCACCTTCCTCTTCGGTGGTCTGACCGGTGTCATCCTGGCCTCGCCGCCGATGGACTTCCACGTCTCCGACTCGTACTTCGTGGTGGCGCACTTCCACTACGTGGTGTTCGGCACCGTGGTCTTCGCGATGTTCGCCGGCTTCCACTTCTGGTGGCCGAAGTTCACCGGCAAGCTGCTCGACGAGCGCCTGGGCAAGATCACCTTCTGGACGCTGTTCGTCGGCTTCCACGGCACGTTCCTGGTCCAGCACTGGCTGGGCGCCGAGGGCATGCCGCGCCGGTACGCCGACTACCTGGCGGCCGACGGCTTCACCGCCCTGAACACGATCTCGACGATCGCCTCGTTCCTGCTCGGCATGTCGATCCTGCCGTTCTTCTACAACATCTGGAAGACGGCCAAGTACGGCAAGCCGGTCGGCGTGGACGACCCGTGGGGCTACGGCCGCTCCCTGGAGTGGGCGACCTCCTGCCCGCCGCCGCGGCACAACTTCCTCACGCTGCCGCGCGTCCGCAGTGAATCCCCCGCGTTCGACCTGCACCACCCGGAGATCTCCGCGCTCGACCAGCTCGAGAACGTCGGTCACGGTGAGAAGACCCTCGCTGGCGGCAAGGAGGCCGGCAAGTGAAGATCCAGGGCAAGATTTTCCTCTGGCTGAGCCTCTTCATCCTCGCCGTCGCGGTCACGTACGGCGTGTGGGCGAAGGAGCCGGCCGGAGCCACGGCCCTCTTCCTGGCCTTCGGCCTGTGCCTCATGATCGGCTTCTACCTGGCCTTCACGGCCAGGCGGGTCGACGCGGGCGCGCAGGACAACAAGGAAGCGGACGTCGCGGACGACGCGGGCGAGCTCGGGTTCTTCAGCCCGCACAGCTGGCAGCCGCTGTCGCTCGGCATCGGTGCCGCGCTCTCCTTCCTGGCCGTGGCCGTCGGCTGGTGGCTGATGTACTTCTCACTGCCGGTCATCCTGATCGGCCTGTGGGGCTGGGTCTTCGAGTACTACCGCGGTGAGAACCGCACCCAGTAACACGCGTTCGGCGTACAGGGGCCCGGACACTCCGTCAGGAGCGTCCGGGCCCCTTCGTCTGCCGTAGCGGCCCTCACTCTTCCGGGTCAGTCCGTGGTGCCGCCACCGACGCCGCTCCCTAGCGTGAGGCCATGAGCGACACGGTTCACTTCCAGGCGCGGGGGCGTACGGTCGTCGGCTGCACCCTGCTGGCGCTGGCCCTCGGCGCGGGCGTCACCGCCTGCACGGGCGACGACGGCCACCCGCTGTCGGCCACGCCCTACGACGCGGCCGGCCAGATCAGCTTCAACGCCCCCACGGACGCCGGGAAGAAAGCCGACCCCGACAAGCCCCTGGAGGTCGTCGCCGAGGGCGCCGGAGGGCGCATCACGGACGTCACGGCCGTGGACGCGTCGGGCCGCTACGTGGCGGGCGAACTCTCCGCCGACGGAGCCCGCTGGCACAGCACCTCGCCGCTGGCCGCGAACGCCCGCTACACGGTGCGCGTCAGCACCGAGGACGGTGACGGGGCACCCGGCCGCAAGGTCCTCACCTTCGACACGGGCAGCCCCACCGCGAAACAGACCCTGGACGTCTCCTTCGGCCCCCGGGCGGGCTCCTACGGTGTGGGCCAGCCCGTCACCGCCGAACTGAGCCGGCCGGTCGCCGACAAGGCCCAGCGCGCCATAGTGGAGCGCGCCCTGAAGGTCGAGTCCACGCCCGCGGTGCAGGGCGCCTGGTACTGGGTGGACGACAAGAAGCTCCACTACCGGCCCCAGGAGTACTGGCCCGCCCACGCCACCATCCAGGTCCGCAGCACCCTCGAGGGCATCAAGATCGGCGACCGGATGTGGGGCGGCAGGGCGAAGCCCCTGAAGATCACGACGGACGACCGCGTCGTCGCCGTCACCGACGCCGCCGCGCACACCCTGACGGTCTACCGGGACGGCGAGGCGGTCCGGCAGATCCCCGTCACCACCGGCAAACCCGGCTTCGAGACCCGCAACGGCGTCAAGGTCGTGCTGGGCAAGGAGCCCTTCGTACGCATGCGCAGCAGCACCGTCGGCATCGCCGAGGGCTCCTCGGAGTCGTACGACCTGCCGGTGTACTGGGCCACCCGGGTCACCTGGAGCGGCGAGTACGTGCACGCCGCCCCCTGGTCCGTCGCCTCCCAGGGCTCCGCCAACGTCAGCCACGGCTGCGTGGGCATGAGCACCGACAACGCCGAGTGGTTCTTCGGCGCGGTCCAGGAGGGCGACCTCGTCGAGGTGATCAACTCCGAGGGCGAGACCATGGAGTCCTTCGGCAACGGCTTCGGCGACTGGAACCTGGACTGGGCCAAGTGGCGTGAGGGGAGCGCGCTGACGGGCGGCACGGTCAACGCCCCCGGCACGGCGGAACAGGCCCGGCTGCGCCCGGAGAGCGTGTGACGGCGCCGCCGGGGACGGTGCGCCCCCGGCGGCGCGCCCTCCCGGACGTCCCTAGACGCCCTGCAGTCGCTTCTGCCGCAGCAGGGAGGCCAGTGCGCCCGCGAACTCCACCGGCTCCACCGGGGAGGCCACAGCGGCCTCCGCGCGGCTCCAGGTGGCCAGCCAGGCGTCCTGCGGCCGGGCGATGAGCAGCAGCACCGGCGGGCAGCCGAAGACCTCGTCCTTGATCTGCCGGCACAGCCCCATGCCGCCCATGGGCACCGCCTCGCCGTCCAGGACGCAGACGTCGATGCCGCCCTTGTCCAGCTCCCTGACGACGGCGGCCGGCGTGGCGCACTCCACGATCTCGACCACGGGCACGTCCGGAGCCGGCCGGCGGCCGGTCGCGAGCCGCACCTGTTCGCGGGTGTTGGAGTCGTCGCTGTAGACCAGCACCGTGGCGGTCGCCTGCATGCTTCCTCCGATACGCGGTGGGGACTGTCGTGCCCGTTGCGCCGGATGCTACTCCCTCCCACGGCCCGTCAACACTGGTTCGGACACGGCTTCGACGGGCCGTTCGATGGGCCATACGGGCACTACAGAGGGGGTGAACACACCGAACGGCACCCCCCGGGGTGAGGGCGGGATAAGCGACCGACATAATGTCGGTCGTGGCGACAGCAACGACAGTAGAAACCGGGCACGCGCACCCGTCGGTCAACCGGCCGAACCTCACCAGCGTCGGAACCATCATCTGGTTGAGTTCCGAGCTGATGTTCTTCGCGGCCCTCTTCGCGATGTACTTCACCCTGCGATCGGTGACCGGCCCGGACTTCTGGTCCGAGAAGGCCGACGCGCTGAACTTCCCGTTCTCCGCGACGAACACCACGATCCTGGTGCTCTCCTCCCTCACCTGCCAGCTCGGCGTGTTCGCGGCCGAGCGCGGGGACGTGAAGAAGCTCCGGATGTGGTTCATCGTCACCTTCGTGATGGGTGCGATCTTCATCGGCGGCCAGGTGTACGAGTACACCGAGCTGGTCAAGCACGAGGGCCTCTCGCTCTCGTCGGACCCGTACGGCTCGGTGTTCTACCTGACCACCGGCTTCCACGGACTGCACGTGACGGGCGGCCTCATCGCCTTCCTGCTGGTCCTCGGCCGCACCTACGCGGCCCGGAGGTTCACCCACGAGCAGGCGACCGCCGCCATCGTCGTGTCCTACTACTGGCACTTCGTCGATGTCGTCTGGATCGGCCTCTTCGCCACGATCTACATGATCAAGTAGTCGCGGCACGCACCCGCGCAATACCAGAAGCATCGACGCAGAAGATCCTGACACCGGGGTAATCCGTGAAAAAGCTCTCCGCACGACGACGCCACCCGCTGGCGGCGCTCGTCGTCCTACTCCTCGCGCTGGCATGCACAGGGGGGCTGTACGCCGCGTTCGCACCCGCGGACAAGGCGCAGGCCGATGAAACCGCCCAGTCCCTCGCCATCGACGAGGGCAAGAAGCTCTACGCCGTCGGCTGTGCCAGCTGCCACGGCACCGGGGGTCAGGGCACCACCGACGGCCCGAGCCTGGTCGGCGTCGGCGCCGCCGCCGTCGACTTCCAGGTGGGCACCGGTCGTATGCCGGCCCAGCAGCCGGGCGCTCAGGTCCCGCGCAAGAAGGTGATCTACTCCCAGGCCGAGATCGACCAGCTGGCCGCCTACATCGCCTCTCTGGGCGCCGGCCCGGCCGTCCCCACCGAGGAGAAGTACGGTCCGGAGGGCGCGGACGCCGCCAAGGGCGGTGAGCTGTTCCGCACCAACTGCGCGCAGTGCCACAACTTCACCGGCAAGGGCGGCGCGCTGACGCACGGCAAGTACGCGCCCACCCTCGAGGGCGTCGACCCGAAGCACATCTACGAGGCCATGCAGACCGGCCCGCAGAACATGCCCTCCTTCCCCGACACCACGATGTCGGAGCAGAACAAGAAGGACATCATCGCCTACCTGAACGCGGTCAACAGTGACGAGACCGTCAGCCCCGGCGGTCTTTCGCTGGGCGGCCTCGGGCCGGTCAGCGAGGGCCTCTTCGGCTGGATCTTCGGCCTCGGCGGCTGCATCGCCGTCGCCGTGTGGGTCGCCGCTCGGACCGCAAAGGCCAAGAAGTCATGAGTAGCCAAGACATCCCAGAAGAGAACCTGCCGGCTGAGCAGGGCACCCCGCACGGTGCGGTGAAGGTCGCGGACGAGAACCACCCGTTCGCCGACCCGGGGCTGCCGCCCCACGAGCACCGGATCCAGGACGTCGACGAGCGGGCCGCCAAGCGGTCCGAGCGCGCGGTCGCGCTGATGTTCACCTTGTCGATGCTGGCCACCATCGGCTTCATCGCCTCGTTCGTGACGATCCCGCACGACAAGTCGATCTACGTGTTCCCCGTCGGGCACGTGAACGCGATGAACTTCGCGCTCGGTCTGACGCTGGGCGTGGCGCTCTTCGCGATCGGCGCGGGCGCCGTCCACTGGGCGCGCACCCTGATGTCCGACGAGGAGGTCGCCGACGAGCGTCACCCGATCGAGGCGGACCCCGAGGTCCGTGCCAAGGTCCACGCGGACTTCAGGCAGGGCGCCAAGGAGTCCGTGATCGGGCGCCGGAAGCTGATCCGCAACACGATGCTGGGCGCGCTCACCCTGGTGCCGCTCTCCGGTGTCGTCCTGCTGGCCGAGCTCGGTCCGAAGCCCGGCACCAAGCTGCGCCACACCCTGTGGTCCAAGGGCAAGCTGCTCGTCAACATGAACACCAACGAGCCGCTGCGTCCCTCCGACGTCGCGGTGGGCTCGCTGACCTTCGCCAAGCCCGAGGGCCTGGACGAGCACGACGAGGAGTTCCAGACCGAGATCGCCAAGGCCGCCCTGATGATCGTCCGGATCCAGCCGGAGAACATCAAGGACAAGCGCGAGCTCGAGTGGTCGCACGAGGGCATCGTCGCGTACTCGAAGATCTGCACCCACGTGGGCTGCCCGATCTCCCTGTACGAGCAGCAGACGCACCACGTGCTGTGTCCCTGCCACCAGTCCACCTTCGACCTCTCCGACGGTGCCCGGGTGATCTTCGGTCCCGCCGGTCACGCCCTGCCGCAGCTGCGCATCGGCGTGAACGACGAGGGCTACCTCGAGGCGCTCAGCGACTTCGAAGAGCCCGTCGGTCCTGCATTCTGGGAGCGCGGATGAGCACGACAGCGACCAATACGTCCCGCGCCCGCGGGAAGGCACCGGCCGGCGAACGGGTCGCCGACTGGGCCGACGGCCGGCTGGGGATCTACTCCCTGGCCAAGGCCAACATGCGCAAGATCTTCCCCGACCACTGGTCGTTCATGCTCGGCGAAGTGTGTCTGTACAGCTTCATCATCATCATCCTCACGGGTGTGTATCTGACGCTGTTCTTCCACCCGTCGATGAATGAGGTCACGTACCACGGCTCGTACGTGCCGCTGCAGGGCCAGCTGATGAGCGAGGCGTACGCCTCGACGCTGAACATCAGCTTCGACATCCGGGGTGGTCTGCTCATCCGGCAGATCCACCACTGGGCGGCGATCATCTTCCTCGCCGGCATGTTCGTGCACATGATGCGCGTGTTCTTCACCGGCGCGTTCCGCAAGCCGCGTGAGATCAACTGGCTGTTCGGCTTCCTGCTGTTCGTCCTCGGCATGTTCACCGGTTTCACCGGCTACTCGCTCCCGGACGACCTGCTCTCCGGCACCGGTGTCCGCTTCACGCAGGGCGCGATCCTGTCCGTGCCGATCGTCGGCACGTACATCTCGATGTTCCTGTTCGGCGGGGAGTTCCCCGGCCACGACTTCGTGGCCCGGTTCTACTCGGTGCACATCCTGCTGCTGCCGGGCATCATGCTCGGCCTGGTGGTGGGCCACCTGATCCTGGTCTTCTACCACAAGCACACGCAGTTCGCGGGCCCCGGCAAGACCAACAAGAACGTCGTCGGCATGCCGCTGCTGCCGGTCTACATGGCGAAGGCCGGAGGCTTCTTCTTCCTGGTCTTCGGTGTGATCGCGGCCATCGCCGGCCTCGTGACGGTCAACCCGATCTGGAACATCGGCCCCTACCGGCCCGACCAGGTGTCCACCGGCGCCCAGCCCGACTGGTACATGGGCTTCGCCGAGGGTCTGGTCCGCGCCATGCCGGGCTGGGAGATCAACTTCTGGGGTCACACGCTGGTCCTCGGCGTGTTCGTCCCGCTGGTGATCTTCGGTATCTTCCTCGCGGTCATCGCCCTCTACCCGTTCATCGAGTCGTGGGTGACCGGGGACAAGCGCGAGCACCACATCCTGGACCGTCCGCGCAACGCCCCGACCCGTACGGCCTTCGGTGTCGCGTGGGTCACCGCGTACATGATCATGCTGATCGGTGGTGGCAACGACATCGTCGCCACGCACTTCCACCTGTCGATCAACGCGGTCACCTGGTTCGTGCGGATCGGGTTCTTCGTCGGCCCGGTCGTCGCCTTCGTGGTCACCAAGCGGATCTGCCTCGGCCTCCAGCGCCGCGACAAGGAGAAGGTGCTGCACGGACGCGAGTCCGGCATCATCAAGCGCCTGCCGCACGGTGAGTTCATCGAGGTCCACGAGCCGCTCAGCCAGGGCGCCATGTACACCCTCACGGCGCACGAGCAGTACAAGCCGGCCGAGATCGGCCCGACGGTCGACGAGAACGGTGTCGAGCGCAAGCCGAAGGCCATGGAGAAGCTCCGGGCCAAGCTCAGCAAGGCGTACTACGGCGAGGGGTCGCAGATCCCGAAGCCGACCGTCGAGGAGTACAAGGAGATCACGAAGGGCCACGGCCACCACTGACCCTCCAGCGTCGCCACACCACGGTCGAAGGGCCCCGTCCGTTCCGCGGACGGGGCCCTTCGCCGTGCCCGGGGCTGGATAGGGTGGGAGCGCACCTTCCTTCCACGACGTACACGATTCAGGAGCGGCTGATGAGCGCTGTGACCCCCGCTGGAGGCGACACCGCGGCGGGCCGCTCCTGGCCCGCCCTGCTGAACGGACTGCTGGACGGACGTGACCTGTCCGCCGACGAGACGGCCTGGGCGCTGGACGTGATCATGCGCGGCGAGGCGACCGACGCGCAGATCGCCGGCTTCGTGGTGGGCCTGCGCTTCAAGGGGGAGACGGTCGAGGAGATCTCCGGCCTCGTCCGCACCATGTACGAGCACGCCAACGTGATCGAGGTGCCGGGGGAGACGGTCGACATCGTCGGCACCGGCGGCGACGGCGCCAGGACCGTCAACATCTCCACCATGTCGGCGATCGTCGTGGCCGGCACGGGCGCCAAGGTCGTCAAGCACGGCAACCGGGCCGCCTCCTCGGCGTCCGGGGCCTCCGACGTCCTGGAGAAGCTCGGGGTCAATCTGGAGCTGACGCCGAAGCGGGTGGCCCAGGTCGCGGACGAGGCGGGCATCACCTTCTGCTTCGCCGTGAAGTTCCACCCGGCGCTGCGCCACGTGGCGGCGGCGCGCAGCCAGCTCGGCGTCCGCACGGTGTTCAACTTCCTGGGCCCGCTGACCAACCCGGCCCGGGTGAAGTCCCAGGCGATCGGGGTCGCCGACGCCCGGATGGCGCCGATCATCGCCGGTGTCTTCGCCGGGCGCGGTCACTCCTCCCTGGTCTTCCGCGGCGACGACGGCCTCGACGAGCTGACCACGACCTCCACCTCCCGGGTCTGGGTCGTGCGGGACGGCAGGGTGACCGAGGAGACCTTCGACCCGCGGGACGTCGGCCTCGACCTGGTGCCGGTCGAGGCGCTGCGCGGCGCCGACGCCTCCTACAACGCGGACGTCGCCCGCCGTCTGCTGGCGGGCGAGAGGGGACCGGTGCGGGACGCGGTGCTGCTGAACTCCGCGGCGGCGCTGGTGGCCCTCGCGCCCGGTGACGGGCCGCTGGCCGAGCAGATCCGGGCCGGCATGGACCGGGCCGCCGAGGCGATCGACTCGGGTGCCGCACGGCGGGTCCTGGAGCGCTGGGTCGCGGTGAGCAACGCCTGACGGCCCTCCTGTGACGGCCCTCCTGTGACGGCCCTCCTGTGACGTCCGTCCCGCGATCCGGACACGGGTTGCGGGACGGCGATCACTTCACGTACGTTCCTTGCCAGGTCATGAGTGACAGTCATGAGGCCCCGGCCGACTGTCCGGCAACCCTCCGTCCGTGGCGGGGTGCCCCGGGTGAAGACCAGGCCGTAGGCAGCGAGGTCTACGGCAAGCGCGGACCCCTCGCACGCTTCTCGGGAGTGTGGGTCCAGGGGTCCTGGGTCGTTCCGAGGGAGTCTTCCGTGAATCAGCGAATGCGATAGGGCCGCAGAGCCCCGCCTCGGCATCCCCTTTTCCTTCACGTCCCACGCTCGAGCCGTGCGCGCTCGCGTGGTGACGCCGCCTGCCTTCACGGGAGTACCGCCATGTCCGTCTCCGCCGTCGCCGCCGACCCGTCCGTCCGTGCCCCGCTGCCCGTCCTCGGCCGGGACGTCACCGTCCCGCTCGTCACCGGCGGCGAGGTCGTCTACGCCGCGCTCGACTACGCCGCCAGCGCGCCCGCGCTCCAGCGGGTCTGGGACGACGTCGCCGCCTACGCCCCGTACTACGGCAGCGTGCACCGGGGCGCCGGGTACCTGTCGCAGCTGTCGACCGACCTGTTCGAGAACGCCCGCAGGACCGTCGCCGAGTTCCTCGGCTGCCGGGAGAGCGACCAGGTGGTGTTCACCCGGTCCACCACCGACTCGCTGAACCTGCTCGCCGCCGCCCTCCCGGCCGGCTGCCGGGTCTTCGTCTTCGAGACCGAGCACCACGCCTCGCTGCTGCCCTGGCGGGACGCCGACGTGACCTACCTGGACGCCCCGCGCACCCCGGCGCAGGCCGTCGAGACCCTGGAGCGCGCCCTCGCCGCCCGCGAGCCCCACGGGCCCGCCCTGGTCTGCGTCACCGGCGCCTCCAACGTCACCGGCGAGCTGTGGCCGGTGCGGGAACTGGCCGCCGCCGCGCACGCCCACGGCGCCCGGATCGTGCTGGACGCCGCCCAGCTCGCCCCGCACCACCCGGTCGACGTGCGCGACCTCGACGTGGACTGGGTGGCCTTCTCCGGGCACAAGCTGTACGCCCCCTTCGGCGCCGGCGTCCTCGCGGGCCGTGCCGACTGGCTGCGGGAGGCCGAGCCGTACCTCGCGGGCGGCGGCGCCAGCCGCAGCGTCTCCCGGCGCGCGGACGGCGGCGTGGACGTGCGGTGGCACGACAGCGCCGCCCGCCACGAGGCCGGCTCGCCCAACGTCATCGGCGCCTACGCCATCGCCTCCGCCTGCAGGGCGCTCACCGAGGCCGGGTTCGACACGCTGGTCGCCCGCGAGGAGCACCTGATCCGCAAGGTCCGCGAAGGGCTCGCGGAGGTGCCCGAGGTGCGGGTGCTCTCGCTCTTCGGCGACGACGCGCCGCGCGTCGGCGTCCTCTCCTTCGTCGTCGAGGGCTGGAACAGCTCCCACTTCGCCGCCGCGCTCTCCGCCGAGTACGGCATCGGTGTGCGCGACGGTCTGTTCTGCGCCCACCCGCTGGTGCGCACCCTGCTCGGCAGCGCCCCGCAGACGCAGGGCGAGTGCGGCGCCCCCGAGGCGGCGCCGGGGGAGAGGTCGCTCAACGCCATCCGGGTCAGCTTCGGCGCGGGCACCCCCGACGAGCACGTCGAGCGGTTCGTGAACGCCGTCAAGGAGCTGGTGCGCGACGGCGCCCGGTGGAACTACCGCACCGAGGACGGACGTTGCGTGCCCGACACCACCTCGGCCACGACCGGTGCCGCTGCCGCCTGAGCCGCCCGGCCCGGCAGCCGTGACCCCAGCAGGATCATCCGCAGCGCGCGTTCCGTCGCGTCCGTCAGGAGCTCGGCGGCACGCACCAGCGCGTCCGCCAGCGCCATCGGCGCCGGCATGATGCCGTGGAAGGCGTCCACCCCCGGCACCTCGTGCGCGCCCTCGCCGAGCGTGCCGGCCAGGGCGAGGACGGGCCGGCCGTGGAGCTTGGCGCGGCGGGCCACCTCGGCCGGCACCTTGCCGCGCGGCGTCTGGCGGTCCAGGGCGCCCTCCGCGGTGAGCACCAGGTCGGCGCGGGCCAGGCGGGCGTCCAGGTCGAGGTGGTCCAGCAGCACGTCGAAGCGGGGCAGCAGCCGGGCCCCGACGGCGGCCAGTCCCGCGCCCAGCCCGCCGGAAGCGCCGGTGCCGGGGCCGGTACGCAGGTCGACCCCGGTGACACCGAGGTCGCGGGTGAGGACGCGCGCCCAGTTCTCCAGCCCGGCCGACAGCTCCTCGACCTGCGCGGGCGTCGCCCCCTTCTGCGGGCCGAACACCCGGGCCACGCCCCGCTCTCCGCACAGCACGTTGAACGGGTTGCAGGCGACCAGCAGCTCGGTGTCCTTCAGCCGGGGGTCCAGACCGGACGGATCGACGCGGGCGAGGCGGACCAGCTCCCGTCCGCCGGGCGGGAGTTCGAAGCCGTCGGCGTCCAGCAGCCGGGCCCCGAGCGCCTGGAGGGCGCCCGCGCCCCCGTCGGACGTGCCCGAGTCGCCGCAGCCGACCAGGACGCGCCGCGCCCCCGTGCCGAGCGCGGCGCGGAGCAGTTCGCCGACGCCGTACGTGGTGGTGGCGCCCGGGTCGCGCAGGGCGCGGGGGACCAGGGACAGGCCTGCCACGGCCGCCATCTCCACCACCGCCGTGTCCCGGCCGCCGAGCAGCGCGAAGTGGGTGCCGACGGGTTCGCCGACCGGGCCGGTGGCGGCCAGCGCGACCAGCCGCCCGCCCGTCGCGGCGGCCAGCGCGGTGGCGGTGCCCTCGCCGCCGTCCACGAGCGGGATGCGGTCGATCTCGGCATACGGCAGGACCCGGCGGACGCCCGCCGCGATGGCGTCGGCGGCGGCCTGGGCGGACAGGGACTCCTTGAAGCCGCTGGGGGCCACGACGACACGGCCCAGCATGGAGGACGCGGGGGACGCGGGCGGTGCGGAGGACATGGAGGACTCCTTCATCGGGTCACGGGTACGCCGAGCAGCGGCCAGACGGCGGCGGCGAAGAACAGCACGAGCGCGGCGGTCAGCGGTGCCAGGACGGCGGACAGCCGCAGCAGGTCGCGCGGGGTGTAGGTGGGGGTGCCGGGGATGTCGGAGAAGAGCGTGACCGGCTTGGCGGAGGCCGGGAGGGTGTGACAGAAGCCGGCGGCGGCGGTGGACGCGAGCGCGGCGGCGACCGGGTTGACCCCGGCCCCCACGGCGGCGGCGATCACCAGGGGGACCAGGACCGATGAGCGGGCCGAGCGGGACTGCAGGACCAGGTGGGCCGCCGTACTGACGGCGATGACGACGCCGAGGAAGACGGCCGGCGCGACCTGTGCGGGCAGCCCCGACACCAGCCACTTCGCCGCGCCGGAGTCGGCGAGCGCGACGCCCATCGCCATGGTCGCCGCCATGAACAGCAGCAGCGACCAGGGCACGGTCCTGAGCGCGTCCTTGAGCCGGACGGTGCCGAGCGCGGGGGTGGAGGCGACGACCGCGCCGATCAGTGCCACCACCGCGGGGGAGACGTGGTGCAGGGGCTCGCTGCACCACAGCGCGACCACGGTGGCCAGCAGCAGGGCGCAGCGCTTCTCCGCCTGGGTCCACGGGCCGGTGACCGGGCTCTCGCTGTGCCGCTGTATCTCCTCGGCGGTGATGTGCACCGGGCCCTTGCGGTCGGCCCTGCGCGTGGTGGTCAACAGGACCGTCTCCGCAGCCAGGTGGGAGGAGGCGACCGCCAACGGAAGCCCCAGCAGCAGCCACTGGGTGAAGCCGATCCGGTCCCCGGTCGCCTCCCACAGCACCGACACGGTGATCAGGTGCGCGCCCGCGCCGATCAGGGTCGCCACCGCCGACAGCAGGATCACGGTGGGGAACAGCAGCGCCAGCATCACCACCAGGCGTTTCCGGTCGGCCAGCGCCTTGGCGAGGGCGAGGAACACCGGCAGCGCGAGCGCCGCCCGCCCCGAGGTGGCCGGCACCGCGAACGCGGTCACGACCAGCGCGGCCGTCGTCAGGTGCACCAACTGCCGTACGGTGCGCGCCCCGCCGACCAGGAACGCCGCCGCCCGCCCGGCGAGCCCGGTGCGGGTGACCGCGGCGGCCAGGACGAACGCGCAGATCAGCAGCCACACCGTGTCGTCACCGAGGGTGCCGAAGAGGGTGTCGCTGCTGATCACGCCGGTCGCGGTCAGCGCGAGTCCGGCGCCCAGCGCGATGTAGGTGTCGTCGATCGGGGTGGCGATCCAGGCGCAGGCGGCGAGCGCGAACACCGCGAGGGTGAGACGCGCGTCGCCGCCGAGGGCGGGGAAGTTGGCGGGTACCGCCAGCAGCGCGCACAGGGACAGCGCCACGCAGAGGGCCGCCGTGAGGCGGAGGTTCGACGTCACGCCATCGAGGTTCGTCCCGGGCGGTGAGCCCCCGATGAGCCCGGCATGAAGGAAACTTCACACAAAAACCGGTCAGCCCGGCAGCCGGTACCCCATGCCCCGCACCGTCTCCACCCGCTGCGCCCCCAGCTTCTTGCGCAGCGCCCGCACATAGACGTCCACGATGTTGGAGCCGGGGTCGAAGTCGTAGCCCCACACGTGGGACAGGATCTGCTCCCGGGACAGGACCTGCCCCGGGTGCCGCAGGAACAGCTCCAGCAGCACGAACTCACGGGCCGTCAGGTCCACCGTCCGCTGCCCGGCGCGCGCCCGGCGGGTACGCAGGTCCAGGGAGAGGTCGCCGGACCTCAGCACCGTCACCTCGGGCGCCCGGGCCGCCGTACGCAGCCGGAGCCGTACCCGGGCGAGGAGTTCCTCGAAGCGGAACGGCTTGGTCATCCAGTCGTCGGCGCCGCCCTCCAGGCCGGCCACCGTGTCCCGTACGGAGTCGCGGGCGGTCAGCACGATCACCGGGGTCGTCACCCGGGACTCGCGCAGCTCGCGCAGGACCGTGAAGCCGTCCCGGCCGGGCAGCCCGATGTCCAGGACGACCAGGTCGAAGCCGCCGGTGAGGGCGTACTCGTAGGCGGCGTCGCCGTCGGCGACGGCGGTGGTGGTGAAGCCGTTGGCGCGCAGGCCCTTCTCGACGAAGGAGGCGATGCGCTCCTCGTCCTCGACGATGAGGATGCGGTTCATGGACGTGCCTCTTCCGCGGTCAGTCGGAATCGATTGTCAGGACGAAGGTGGCCCCGCCGCCCTCGGTGGTGCGCAGGGCGACCCGCCCGCCGTGGCCCTCGGCGATCGCCTTGACGATCGACAGCCCGAGCCCGGCGCCGGATCCGCGCACCCCGCGCCGGGCGGTGCCGCGCCGGAAGCGCTCGAAGATCACCTCGGCGTCCTGCGGCTGGACGCCGGGGCCGGAGTCGGCGACGTACAGCTCGAGGCGGGGGCCGTCGGCGCGGGAGCCGATGCGGATGGTCCGGCCGGCGGTGGTGTGCTGCACGGCGTTCTGCGCGAGCTGCACCATCGCCTGCGTGATCCGCTGGGGATCGAGCCGGGCCTCGCGGTCGGCGACCTGGTCCAGCACCCAGTCCCGGTCGCCGAGGGTGCGGGCCTTGACGTAGACGTCGGCGGTGAGTTCGGCGACCTGGACCGGCTCGGGCCGCACGAAGTCGGGGCGTTCGGCCTTGGCGAGCAGCAGCAGGTCCTCGACGATGCGGCTCATCCGGTCCAGTTCGTCGGTGACCAGGCGGACGGTCTCCTCGCGCTCCGCCGGGTCGTCGCCCATCAGCTCCAGGTGGCCGCGGACGATGGTGATCGGGGTGCGCAGCTCGTGGCCCGCGTCGTCGACGAACCGGCGCTGGGTGGCGAAGGCGCGTTCCAGCCGGTCGAGCATGGCGTTGAACGTCTCGGCCAGGGCCGCCACGTCGTCGTGCCCGTGCACCGGGATACGGCGGGTCAGGTCCTGCTCGGTGAGCTGCGCGGCCGTGGTCCGCACCAGCCGCACCGGCTTGAGGATCCGGCCCGCGACCACCCAGGCGATGCCGGTCGTCATCAGCAGGGCCACGCCGGAGATGGCGAGCAGCACGCGGAACACCTCGTCCGCGCGGGCCTGTTCGCGCCCCGGGTGGAAGGCGACCACGAAGGCGGCCGCCGGTTCGCCGCCGTAGCGGGCCACGGTGACCTTGGCCCAGCGGATCTCGCCCCGAGGCCGTTCCAGGGTGCCGGTGGTGGCGGGCGAGGCGTAGATGCGCCGCCGGGCGTCGGCGTCCTTGTGCAGGGGGAGGGCGACGGGGATCTCGCGCTGCTGGATGATCTGGGCGGGTCTGCCGCCCTTCTCGCCCACCAGGCCGATCAGTTCCTCGTCGAGGTCGGCGTACTGCCGTTCCAGGAAGACCCGCAGCAGCCGGCCCGGGTCGGTGAACGGGCGGCCGGTCTCCGGGTCGAAGCCCTGCTCCTCGAAGTTGGCGAACTCGCGGGCCTCCTGGGCGAGCAGGCCGTTGATCCGCTGGTCGGTGTCGCGCAGCAGGATCGAGCGGGTGGTCGCGGCCACCGAGGCGAGGGCGACCGCCATCACGAGCAGCAGCCACAGCAGGATGCGGACCCGGGCGGAGATGCGGCGGCGCTCGCGGTCAGCCGTCGTCGCCGCCCCGGTCGCCGGTGCTCCGGTCGTCCCCGGTGTCCTGGCCTCGGTCGTCGTCATCGTCGTCATCCGGAGGGCTGTCGGTCACCGGTGGCCGGGTCACCACCTGGTCGCTGGGCGCCGGCTCGGGCGAGGAGGAGGGGGGTGCCGGTGCCGGGGAGCCGCTCTCCAGCTCCACCCTGGCCGGGACCTTCGGTTCCTGCGGGCTGTCGGTGAGGGCGAAACTGGTCGCGGCGATGCCGAGCGGGATCAGGACGACGGCCGCGAGGGCCGCCATCCGGCGTGAGAAGACCATGTCCCGAGTCTGTGCGCGGTACCCGGCGCTCCGGATGAGTCCGGGATGAAGAACTCTTCATCCGGGGCTCTTCGTCCGGTGCCGGGAGAGGCCCGGATCAGTTGTCCAGGCCGATGGCGAACGCCGCCTCCAGGTCGTGCTGCGAGTACGTGCGGAACGCCACGTGCGTGTCCGTGCCCTCCACGCCGGGGATCTTGCTGATCCGGCCGGGGATGACCTCCGCCAGGTCCTCGTGCTGCTTCACCCGCACCATGGCGATCAGGTCGTAGGTGCCGGTGACCGAGAAGACCTCGGTGACGTTCTCCAGCGCGGCGATCCGCTCCGCGATCTCGGGAATCCGGTCCACGCTGGTCTTGATGAGGACGATCGCGCTGATCACGGCTGGTTCTCTCCCTCGGGGGCCGTCGCTGGAACGCCCCCAACTGTAGTCCCCCCGCCGAAGCGCACCCAGGCGAAGACGAAGCCCAGCCCGAAGCCCACCAGATGCGCGAGGTACGCCACCCCCGGCCCCTCGCCGGCCCGCCCCGCCGCCATCCACTGCAGGGACACCCAGAACGGCAGCACCACCCAGGCCGGGAAGCGCAGCGGCAGGAACCAGAGGAAGGGCAGGAGGCTGGTCACCCGGGCGCGCGGGAAGAGGAAGAGGAAGGCGCCGAGGACCGCCGAGATCGCCCCGGAGGCCCCGACCAGGGACTCGTGGGAGTACGCGTTGGCCGCCGCGTAGCCGAGCAGCGCCAGGCAGCCGCAGCCGAGGTAGAACAGCAGGAACTGGAGCCGGCCCATCCGCGCCTCGGTCATCGCGCCGAAGACGTGGAGGAAGAGCATGTTGCCGAGCAGGTGCACCCAGCCGCCGTGCACGAACAGCGCCGTGACGGGCGTGAGGACGGCGCCGGGCGAGTCCTCGAACAGCTCTGCGGGGATCACGCCCCAGCGCCGGAACCAGGCGCGCTGCGCCGCGAGCAGTTCCTCCCCGGTGCCGTGGGCCGGAACGAGGCCCGACGCCGGACTGACCAGGAACAGCACGCAGCACAGGAGGATCAGCCCGTACGTCACCGGTGCCGTGCGGGACCGCCGGGCGCGGGCCGTGCCGGTCGCCCCGGCCCTTCCGAGGGCCGCCCTGCTCCACTTGCGGATCATGGACACAGAGCATGGCGCAACGGGACGCAACCGCCCATACCGCCTCGCCGCCGTGGGCGCGCGGGCAGCGGGTACCCGCCAGGCCGTAGGGTTACGAGCCAGCACGCGCCGGGCAGGCCGGCGCGTCACCGACTCCGGAAGAGAGCGGACAGCCACGATGACGGTTCCCCTGCCGACCGACACGACGCGGTGGCGCTGCACCCTGTGCGGCAACCTCACGCGTTTCGACGTGACCCGTGCCTCGAAGGTCGTCGAGTACGTCCACCTCGATCTGGCCGGTGAGCCGAAGGTCGAGGAGCGCGAGGTGCTCAGTGAGACCATCGAGTCGGTGCGGTGCCGCTGGTGCAACGCCGTGGACCAGGTGGAACTCGTGGACAGGCCGGACAGCGGCTCCTGAGGGAGCGGGCTCTCACGGGCTCACGGACGGCGGCCTCGGTCCGGGACCGCACGGGAAGCGCAGGCAGCAAAGGCATAGGGGTGACGGATGGTGGAGACACACGGCGGGGGGCCGGGCGACGGCGCCGCTGAGGTGCTCGACCGCCCGCTGCCCGACGGGGTCCGGCGCAGGGTCGTGCAGATCGTCTCCGACGGCTTCGGCTCGCTCACCCTCGGCGAACTTCCCGTACAGCTGAGACAGTACGCGCGCTTCGCGCCCAACCGGCGGGCCAGGTTCGCCGGCAACGCCATGGCCGCGGCCGTGGAGACCGACACCCTGTTCCGGCAGCGGATCGGTGACAGGTTCCGCGAGGCCCAGCCGGATCTGGCCGATGCCCTCGACGCCGGCACCCCGCCCCCGGCCGCGGACCCGCTCGACGTGGCCGCCGCGGCCTACGTGCTGCGTCCGCACGGCTGGGTGAAGCTGGTGACCGCCGCCGGCGAGGAGGCGCAGCGCGCGGACGCCGAGCGCGCCGACGAGGAGAGCCGCGCGGAGCTGGAGCGGCTGCGCGAGGAGCTCGCGCGGACCCGGGAGCAGGCCAGGGCCGAGACGGAACGGCTGCGCGGCGAACTGGAGGCGGCGAAGAAGGAGGCCGACTCGCTGCACCGCAAGCTGCGTTCGGCCCTCAGCGACGTCAAGCGCGGCGAGGCGGCCCTGCGCAAGCTGCGGGAGGAGGCCGACGCCGTCCGCGCCGACGGGCAGGTCCGGGTGTCCGCGGCCGAGAGCGAGAGCCGGCGCCTCAAGGCCCGCCTCGCCGAGGCGGAGGCCGCCCTGGAGGCCACCCGCAGGGCGGCCCGCGAGGGGCGCAGCGTCGAGGACATGCGCGTGCGGCTGCTGCTGGACACGCTGCTGGACGCCGCCCAGGGCCTGCGCCGGGAGCTGGCGCTGCCCCCGGTGTCGGTGCGGCCCGCCGAGACGGTGGAGGCGGTGGAGCCCGGCCGGATGACGCCGAAGGACATCGCCGCCCGCGCCCTGTCCGAGCACGACCCCGCCGTCCTCGACCAGTTGCTCGCGCTGCCGCAGGCGCATCTGGTCGTCGACGGCTACAACGTCACCAAGACCGGTTATCCGCAGATGCCGCTGGAGAAGCAGCGGCTGCGTCTGCTGGGCCAGCTCTCCCAGCTCGCCGCGCAGACCGGCGCCGAGACGACCTGTGTCTTCGACGGGGCGGAGCTGGCGGCGCCGGTACTGCTCGCGCCGCCGCGCGGGGTGCGCGTGCTGTTCTCCAAGCCCGGTGTCACCGCCGACGAGCTGATCCGCCAGCTGGTGCGGGCCGAACCGCCCGGCCGGCCGGTGATCGTCGTCTCCACCGACCGCGAGGTCGCCGACGGGGTGGCGAAGGCGGGGGCGCGGCCGGTGGCCTCGGTGGTCCTCCTCAAGCGCCTCTCGCGCGGCTGACCGCAGGGCGGTGTGCCCCCCACAGCGCCGTCCGCCCCAAGCGCAACACAGGGGCGGCTTGCCGGAATCGAGGGACGCGCGCCGCGACGCACGGTCAGGACCGGACCACAGCACGTGAGTTCGCGGCGGAAGATGTCCCACGAGTCTCACTATTTTCCGCTGAGGATTTGAACTCATCACGACTTGGTCACTAGGGTCAGCCTTCGAACCCGTGCCTTCGAACCCGCGATCGGGTGAACCCCCTCAAGAAGGAGCTCGACTCCGTGGCGTCCCACCGTCGTCCCAAGCAGCCGAGCCGCACGCGTGTGACCGTGCTCACCACCGCCGCGGCAGCCGCAGTCGCCCTCAGCTCCCAGGCGGCCAACGCCGCACCGAGCGAGAAGCCGAGCAAGGACGAGGTCAAGGCCAAGGTCGACAAGCTCTACCAGGAGGCGGAGCAGGCCACCGAGAAGTACAACGGGGCCAAGGAGAAGCAGGAGAAGCTCCAGAAGGAGATCTCCACCATCCAGGACAACGTCGCCCGCGGCCAGGAGGAGCTCAACGAGCTGCGCGACGGCCTCGGTTCGATGGCCAGCGCCCAGTACCGCTCCGGCGGCATCGACCCCTCCCTGCAGCTGTTCCTGTCCGCCGACCCGGACGACTACCTGGACAAGGCCTCCACGCTCGACCAGCTCAGCGACCAGCAGGTCGAGGCGCTGGAGAAGATCCAGGAGAAGCAGCGGGACCTCGCCCAGCAGCGCGCCGAGGCGTCCAAGAAGCTCAAGGACCTCTCCTCCACCCGCACCGAGCTGGGCAAGAAGAAGAAGGAGGTCCAGGGCAAGCTCTCCTCCGCCCAGAAGCTCCTCAACTCCCTCACCGCCGCCGAGAAGGCCGCTCTCAACGCCGAGCAGGAGCGCGCCACCCGCACCAGCGAGCGCCAGGTCCTCTCCGGTTCCACGGCGTCCGCCTCGGGCCGGGCCGGCGCGGCGTTCTCCGCCGCCCAGGGCAAGATCGGCTCCCCGTACGTCTACGGCGCCACCGGCCCGTCCTCCTTCGACTGCTCGGGCCTCACCTCCTGGGCCTACGCCCAGGCCGGCGTCGACATACCCCGCACCTCCGAGGCCCAGGCCAACTACGGCACCCGCATCTCCTCGATGAGCGACCTGCAGGTCGGCGACCTGGTCTTCTTCTTCAACGACCTGCACCACGTCGGCCTCTACGCCGGCAACGGCCAGGTCCTGCACGCCCCGCGCACCGGCACGGTCGTCCGCTACGAGTCGATGAACACCATCGGCGGCCCGTTCATGTGGGGCGTCCGCGTCTGATCCCCGCGCGGGACCATCCGAAAACGCCTTTGCCTGCCGCCCGTTCGGGGGAATCACGGCACGGCCTTCCGACCGCCCGCCCCGCCGGTGACCTGCGTCAGCGGCGGGGCGGGCGGTCGTGCACCCCTTCGAGGCCGTTGGTCGGCGCCCCGCCGCGGGGCTACTGTCTGCCGCGTTTCCCGTCCGCCAGCGGAAGGAGTGCGGCTTCCCGTGGGGTTCCATCGCCGCCTTGCACCGTCCGGGCTCGATCGCGGCGCCTCCGCCGCCGTCGGCCTTCTCTCCGTCGCCGCCGCCGTCCTGGGTGCCGTACCGGCAGCAGTGGCCGCGCCGCCCGACGACACGCGTGCCGAGGTGGACCGTCTCCACACCGAGGCGGAGCGGGCCACCGAGGCCTACAACAAGGCCGACGAGCGCACCGACGCCCTGCGCGAGCAGGTCGGTGACGCGCAGGACGAGATCGCCCGCAAGCAGGAGCGGATCAACACCATGCGCGACCGTCTCGGCTCGCTGGCCGGCGCCCAGTACCGCTCGGGCGGCGTCGACCCGTCCCTCGCCCTGCTGCTCTCCGCCGAGCCGGACGACTACCTGGACAAGGCCTCCGTGCTCGACCGGGTCACCGCCCGCCAGGCGGGCGAGCTGAGGGAACTCCGGCATGCTCTGCGCGACCTCGCCCAGGACCGCGCCGAGGCCGCCCGCAAGCTCGCCGAGCTGGAGAAGGGCCGCAAGGCCGTCGCCGCCCACAAGAAGACCGTCGAACGCAAGCTCGCCGAGGCCCGGCGGCTGCTCGCCACCCTCCCGGCCGACGAGCGCGCCGCCCACGACCGCGCCTCCCGCTCCGGCCGCGACGGCCTGCCCGCCCCCGGCGGCGCCGCTGCCTCGGGCCGGGCCGCGGCCGCCTTCGCCGCCGCCCGCTCCGCGCTCGGCAAGCCCTACATCTGGGGCGCCAACGGCCCCTCGGGCTTCGACTGTTCGGGCCTGATCCAGTGGTCGTACGCCCAGGCCGGGGTCGGGCTGCCGCGCACCTCGCAGGCACAGCGGTACGCGGGCCGGCAGATCCCGCTCTCGCAGGCACGCCCCGGGGACCTGGTCGCCTACCGGGACGACGCCAGTCACATCGGCATGTACGCCGGCAACGGCCAGGTGATCCACGCCCCCCGCCCCGGCGCCCCGGTGCGCTACGACCCGGTCGGCATGATGCCGGTCTCCTCCGTCACCAGGATCTGAGGCACCGGGGGCCGAGTCACCGGGGGCCGAGTCACCGGGATCCGGGTCAACGGGACCCGGGTCAACGGGATCCGGCCTCCGCCGATCCCCGGACCTCACGGCCCGGCGCCCGTACGATCGGACAGATGGCTGGTCGCGGGCGGGTGTCGGGTTCCTCGGTGGTGGTGCTGTGCCTGTTGCTGGTCTCCCTCGTGGCCTGCGGCGGCCGCCCCGCCGCCGACCCCGTCCGGGCCGAGGTGCAGGGCGTACTGGACCGGCGCGCCGCGGCCGTCCTCGGCCACGACCGGGACGCCTGGGCCCGCACCGGCGCCGGACCCGGCCTCGGCAACCTGAGCGAGGTCCCGCTGGCCTCCTGGTCGTACCGCGTGACCGGGGTGCGCCGCACCGGCGACACCGTCACCGCCGACGTGGACCTCAGCTACCGCCTGCGGGGACACGACCGGGGCGCCGTCACCACCGCGCGCACCGTGCGGCTCGGCCGGGACGACGACGGACGGTGGACCGTCGACTCCGACCGGCCCGCGGAGCGCTCCGCGCAGCAGCTGTGGGACCAGGGCCCGGTGCGGGTGGTCCGGGGCGAGCACGGCATCGTCCTCGGCGTCGGACAGTCCGCCCGGGCACTGCGCGGTTACGCGGACCTGGCCGACCGGGCGGTGCCCGCCGTGTCGGACGCCTGGGACGGCCACTGGGCCCGCCGGATCGTCGTCCTGGTCCCCGGGTCGCTGGAGGCGATGGCGGGCCTGCTCGGCTCGTCCGCCTCCTCCTACCGGGGCATCGCCGCGGTCACCACCGGACAGACCGGCGGCCGGGAACAGGCGCCCGCGGACCGGATCGTCGTCAACCCCGACGCGTACGGGGTGCTCGGCGCCGTCGGCAGGCAGGTCGTCCTCACCCACGAGACCACGCACGTCGCCACGCGCGCCCACACCACCGGCGCCACTCCGCTGTGGCTGTCCGAGGGCTACGCCGACTGGGTCGGCTACCGGGGCAGCGGCCGCTCCCCGGCCCAGGCCGCACCCGAGCTGGCCCGGGCGGTCCTGGAGGGCCGGCCGCCCGACGCGCTGCCGACGGACGACGACTTCGCCTTCACCGGCGAGGCGGACGCGCTGGCCCGCGCCTACGAGGGCGGCTGGCTGGCCTGCCGGATGATCGCCGACCGGTGGGGCGAGGACCGGCTGGACGCCTTCTACCGGGCCGTCGGCGCCCACGACGGGCGCGAGGGCGCGGTCGAGGACGCGATGCGGGAGGTGCTCGGCACGACGCCCGAGGACTTCACGGCGCGGTGGCGGGCCTATCTGCGGACGGTGCTCGGCTGAACCGCCCGGACCCGCCCGGCCGCCCCCGCCCCCGTCCGGTGTGTGGCGCCGTGTCACGCCACAGCGCGCGGGCGGCGGTGAGCGCCGCGGCCACCAGCAGGCCGTTGCGGACGGCCAGGAGCGTCACCCCGAGCGCGTCGCTCGCCACGACGTGCGCGAACCAGACGGGGAACTCCAGCACCGTCACCGCGCTCGCCGCCAGCACCAGCACGGCCGGCACCCGCATCCGGCTCGCCGCGTGGCACCGGCAGACCGCGGCGAGGCCGACCAGCCACACCATGTACTGGGGGCTGATCACCCTGCTGGTCACCGTGAACATCAGCACCGCCGTGAACGCCGCGTCCGCCGCGGTGTGCGCCGCGAACCGGGTGGCGGTCAGCCGCCACAGCAGCAGCCAGCCGAACGCCAGGGCGGCCAGGACGAGCGCGGCGGTGCTCACCGTGTCCACGTGCGGGCCGAGGAACTCGACGGAGCCGTAGTTGAGCAGCACCCGGCCGTCCCAGCCGTGGTGCCGGGCGACGTGCAGGACGAGCGAGCCCAGGGACTCCACCTCGGTGCCTCGCTCGCGCTGGAACGTCAGGAACGCGAACGCCCCGGGCATCGTCACGGCGAACAGCCCGGCCAGCCCGGCGCCGGTCACCGCGGCCGCGGCCCACGGGCCCCGGCCGCGCATGCCGAGAAGCACGAACGCCGGCCACACCTTCAGCAGCGCCCCGAACGCCGCCAGCGCCCCGGCCGCCCGGGGATGCCGCCCGGCGGCGAGCAGCGCGGCCACCGCGACCGCGGTGACCATCACGTCGTACCGGGCGTACACCGTCGGGCCGAGCAGCGGGACGCCCACGATCCACACCCACGCGCCGGCCCGGGCCCGCCCGCGGCCCCGCCCGGCCCGCAGCAACAGGCAGAGGACGGCCAGGTCCGCGGCGCAGGCCAGCGCGAAGAAGGCGGTGGGGTAGTCCAGGAAGGGCAGCAGGCCGGGGGAGAGGATCGCGAGCGCCGCGGCGGGCGGGTACTGCCAGGTGACGTCGTCCAGCGGAAACGTTCCGGTGCGCAGGATCCCGTACCAGCCCCGGTAGATGACCGACACGTCGCTGGTGACGTCCGGGCCCGGGAGGACCAGCACCTTCAGCACGAACAGCAGCAGCACCAGCCGGGTGGCGCCCCAGGCCGTCAGCGGCCACAGCGGCCGCACCGGCCGCCTCGCGTCCGTCGTCTCCACGTGCTCCCTGCCCGTCCGCGTGCCGCCGTGCCGGTCGTCCTCCATGATGTCCCGCACGTCCGTGCCCGGCCACAGACACGGCCGGGCACCGCGCCCGGCGGAGGGTTCGGTAGGGTCGGCGCCGATGCGCAAGACCCTGATCGTGACGAACGACTTCCCGCCCCGCCCCGGCGGCATCCAGGCCTTCCTGCACAACATGGCGCTGCGCCTGGACCCCGAGCGGCTGGTCGTCTACGCCTCCACCTGGAAGCGCGGCCGTGAGGGCGCCGAGGCCACCGCCGCCTTCGACGCCGAGCAGCCCTTCACCGTCGTGCGCGACCGTACGACGATGCTGCTGCCGACGCCGGGGGCGACCCGCAGGGCCGTCGGGCTGCTGCGCGAACACGGGTGCACGTCGGTGTGGTTCGGGGCGGCGGCGCCCCTCGGGCTGATGGCGCCGGCGCTGCGGAGGGCGGGCGCCGAGCGGATCGTGGCCACCACCCACGGCCACGAGGCGGGCTGGGCCCAGCTGCCGGCCGCCCGGCAACTGCTGCGCCGGATCGGGGAGTCGACGGACACGATCACCTACCTCGGCGAGTACACGCGCTCGCGGATCGCGACCGCGCTCACGGCCGGGGCCGCCGCGCGGATGGTGCAGCTGCCGCCGGGCGTGGACGAGAAGACCTTCCACCCGGGCAGCGGCGGCGACGAGGTGCGGGCCCGGCTCGGGCTGACCGACCGGCCCGTCGTGGTGTGCGTCTCGCGGCTGGTGCCGCGCAAGGGCCAGGACACCCTGATCCGGGCCATGCCGCGCGTCCTCGCCGCCGAGCCCGACGCCGTGCTGCTGATCGTCGGCGGCGGCCCCTACGAGCAGGACCTGCGCCGCCTCGCCCGGGACACCGGCGTCGCCGCCTCCGTCCGCTTCACCGGCGCCGTCCCCTGGGCGGAGCTGCCCGCGCACTACGGCGCCGGCGACGTCTTCGCCATGCCGTGCCGCACCCGGCGGGGCGGGCTGGACGTGGAGGGGCTCGGCATCGTCTACCTGGAGGCCTCCGCGACCGGGCTGCCCGTCGTCGCCGGCGACTCCGGCGGCGCGCCGGACGCCGTGCTCGACGGCGAGACGGGGTGGGTGGTGCGGGGCGGTTCCCCCGAGGAGGCCGCCGACCGCATCGTCGCGCTCCTGGCCGACCCGGAGCTGCGCCGCCGCATGGGCGACCGGGGCCGCGCCTGGGTCGAGGAGAAATGGCGCTGGGACCTGCTCGCGGAGCACCTGAAGGCCCTGCTCTGATGCCCCGCCGGGACGCGGTGCCGCCGGCCCGCGAGGGGGCGGGGGCCGGCGGCGGAGGAGGGGCCGGGATCATCGGGCGCGAGATCCTGCGGCTGGAGGCCCTGTCCGAGCGGGACGGGCACCGCATGGGCAAGGAGCGGCGGAGGCATACGGCGGTCCGCCGGGAAACCCTGGTGTGGGCGCTGCACGTCGTGCTGACGAACGACCCGTCCACGCCTCCGGGGGCGGCCGCGGAGAGCTTCCTGGAGGCCCTCCGGGACCGGTGAGGGGATGCCCGTCCCGCCCGGCGGCTCCTACTTCGCGTAGATCGCCTCGATCTCGTCCGCGTAGTCCCTCGCCACCACGTTCCGCTTCAGCTTCAGCGACGGCGTCAGGTGCCCCGACTCCTCCGTGAACTGAGCCCCCAGCACCCGGAACTTCCGCACGGACTCCGCCTTGGACACCGCCGCGTTGCCGTCGTCCACGGCGGCCTGGATCGCGGCGAGCAGGTCCGGGTCCTCCCGCAGCGACGCCACCGTGGAGCCGGCCGGCTTGCCGTGCTCCGCGCACCAGCGGCCGAGGAACTCCTCGTCCACGGTGACCAGCGCCCCCACGAACGGCCGCCCGTCGCCGACCACCATGCACTCGGCGACCAGCGCGTGCGCCCGGATGCGGTCCTCGATCACGGCCGGGGCGACGTTCTTGCCGCCGGCGGTGACGATGATCTCCTTCTTGCGGCCGGTGATGCTCAGGTACCCGTCCTCGTCGAGGGTGCCGAGGTCCCCGGTGTGGAACCAGCCGTCGGCCAGCGCCTCCTCGGTCGCGTCCGGGTTGTTCCAGTACTCCTTGAACAGGTGCTCGCCGTGCAGCAGCACCTCCCCGTCGTCCGCGATGCGCACGACCGAGCCGGGCAGCGGCTGGCCGACCGTGCCGATCTTCTGCCGGTCCCAGGGGTTGAAGGCGGTGGCCGCGCAGGACTCGGTCAGGCCGTAGCCCTCCAGGACCGTGAAGCCGATGCCGCGGAAGAAGTGGCCGAGGCGCTCGCCGAGGGGCGCGCCGCCGGAGATGGCGTACTCGCCGCGTCCGCCGAGGACCGTGCGGAGCTTGCCGTAGACGAGCTTGTCGAAGATCTTGTGCTTGATCCGCAGCCCGAGGGACGGGCCCGACGGGGCGTCCAGGGCCTTGCTGTACGCGATCGCCGTGTCGGCGGCCCGGTCGAAGATCCTGCCCTTGCCGTCGGCCTGCGCCTTGGCGCGCGCCGAGTTGTAGACCTTCTCGAAGACGCGCGGCACGCCCAGGATCAGCGTGGGCCGGAACGCGGCCAGCTCGTCGGTGAGGTTCTTGATGTCCGGTACGCAGCCCAGCTTGATCGGCGCCATCATCGGCGCGATCTGCACCAGGCGGCCGAAGACGTGGGCGAGCGGGAGGAAGAGCAGGACGGAGCACTCGCCCGTGCGGAACAGGGGGCGCAGCCGCTCGACGACGTTGCCGCACTCGGCGAAGAAGCTGCGGTGGGTGAGCACGCAGCCCTTGGGGCGGCCGGTGGTGCCCGAGGTGTAGACGATGGTCGCCGGGTCGTCGGCCTTCGCGATCGAGCTGCGCTCCTCGACCGCCTCGTCCGTGACGTCCCCGCCCAGGCGCCGCAGCTCCTCCACGGCCCCCGCGTCGATCTGCCAGACGTTCTTCAGGGCGGGCAGCTGCTCGCGCACCGACTCCACGGCGGCGGCGTGCCCGGCCGACTCCACGACGCACGCCGTGGCGCCCGAGTCGCTGAGGATCCACTGCACCTGCTCCGGCGAGCTGGTCTCGTACACCGGCACGGTGACCGCGCCGGCGCTCCAGATCGCGAAGTCCAGCAGGGTCCACTCGTAGCGCGTGCGGGACATCAGGCCGACGCGGTCGCCCGGCTGCACCCCGGAGGCGATGAGTCCCTTGGCGGCGGCGTGCACCTCGGCACGGAACTCGCGGGCACTCACGTCCTGCCAGGCCCCGCCCGCCTTGCGGGCGATGACGGCGACGTCCGGATGCTGCGCGGCGTTTCTGCGGACGATGTCGGTCAGGTTGCCGTCCGCAGGGACCTCGTACAAAGCCGGAAGGCTGAACTCGCGCAAGACTGCTGCTCCTCATAGGGCGCCGGCGCCACGACACTGTGTGATGCGACGGTGCGGTCCAAGGCTCGGGCAAGTGCTCGGGGAAGACACACGCGGATTCACATACGCGGATTCACATGCCGAAATCCTGAGCACGACTGGACTGCCCGGACGTTACCCGTCGGTATGGCGTCTCCGACAGGGGGTCCCCGTGAGATGTTCGCTGCGTCACACGGATGGGGTTTCCTCGGCGCAGGGTAGTCGACGCCCCGGGCGACCAGCCAGTAACCGCAGGTCCGACCGCCACTGTTCACGTGCGGCACACACACCTACGCTTGATCGTCATGGCATCCACACCGGCCGGTGACACGACGACGCGCGTCCACGTGGTGAGCGACGTGCACGGCAACGCACGAGATCTGGCGAGGGCGGGCGAGGGCGCGGACGCCCTGATCTGCCTGGGGGACCTGGTCCTCTTCCTCGACTACGCCGACCACTCGCGCGGCATCTTCCCCGAGCTGTTCGGCGAGGCCAACGCCGACCGCATCGTCGAGCTGCGCACCGCCCGCCGCTTCGCCGAGGCCCGCGCCTTCGGCGAGCGGCTGTGGGCGGGCGTCGGCGAGGACCGGGCCGCGCTCGTCGAGCGGGCGGTGCGGGGACAGTACGCCGAGATGTTCGCCGCGTTCCCCACACCGACGTACGCCACCTACGGCAACGTCGACATGCCGTCCCTGTGGCCGGAGTACGCCGGACCGGGCACGACCGTGCTGGACGGGGAGCGCGTCGAGATCGGCGGCCGGGTCTTCGGCTTCGTCGGCGGCGGCCTGCGCACCCCGATGCGCACCCCGTACGAGATCGGCGACGAGGAGTACGCCGCGAAGATCGAGGCCGTCGGCGAGGTGGACGTGCTGTGCACCCACATCCCGCCCGAGGTGCCGGAACTGGTCTACGACACGGTGGCGCGGCGCTTCGAGCGGGGCAGCCGCGCGCTGCTGGACGCGATCCGGCGCACCCGGCCCCGCTACGCCCTGTTCGGCCACGTGCACCAGCCGCTGGCGCGGCGGATGCGGATCGGGTCGACCGAGTGCGTGAACGTCGGCCACTTCGCGTCGACGGGGAAGCCGTGGGTGATGGAGTGGTGAGCCCCGCACGGCCGGCGGCCGGGGCGGGCGGTGGACATCGGGCCCGTCCGTGCGCGATAGCCTTCACGCGGCACACACGTGCGCGCCGCGCGCACGACGATCCTCAGTACCCGGCCCGCATCTGGAGGAGCCACGGCGATGGCGGAACACACCAGCTCGAGCATCACGATCGAGGCGGCACCGGCCGACGTCATGAAGGTGATCGCCGACTTCGCCCGCTACCCGGACTGGACCGGCGAGGTGAAGGAGGCGGAGGTCCTCGCGACCGACGCCCAGGGGCGTGCCGAGCAGGTCCGGCTCGTCATGGACGCCGGTGCCATCAAGGACGACCAGACCCTCGCGTACACCTGGACCGGCGACCACGAGGTGTCCTGGACGCTGGTCAGGTCCCAGATGCTGCGCTCGCTCGACGGCTCCTACCTGCTGCGGCCGGCCGGGACGGGCACGGAGGTCACCTACCGGCTCACGGTCGACGTCAAGATCCCGATGCTGGGCATGATCAAGCGCAAGGCCGAGAAGGTCATCATCGACCGGGCGCTGGCGGGGCTGAAGAAGCGCGTGGAGTCCTCCCCGAAGTGACCGGCCCGGGCCGCCCGGACCGCCCGGACCGCCCGGTCCGGGGGCGCGGGTAGCGTTCACCCTCATGCGCACCATCCTGATCACGGGCCCGGGCGGCAGCGGACGTACGACCGTCGCGGCCGCCACCGCGCTCGCCGCCGCCCGTGCGGGCACCCGCACCCTCCTGCTCGGCGCCGACCGCGACGACACCCTCGGCGCCGTGCTCGGAGTGCCCACCGGACCGGAACCGGTCGCCGTCGAACCCGGCCTCACCGTCCGGCGGCCCGACGCCGCCCAGGGCTTCCGGGACGGCCTCCTCGCCCTCCAGGACCGCGCCGCCTCCGCCCTCGGCCTCCTCGGCGCCTCCCGCCTGGACCCCGAGGAACTCACCCCCCCTGCCCGGCGCCGGCGAACTCGCCCTGCTGCACGCCCTGCGCGACGCCGCCCTCGCCGAGGGCGCCGGCTCCCACGAGCTCCTCGTCGTCGACCTGCCGCCCGCTCCGCGCGCCCTCGCCCTGCTCGCCCTGCCCGAGGAGCTCCGCCGCTACCTGCGCCGCCTGCTCCCGCCCGAGCGGCAGGCCGCCCGCGCCCTGCGCCCCGTCCTCGGCCGGCTCGCCGGCGTCCCCGTGCCCGCCGAGTCGCTGTACGAGGCCGCCGCCCGCTGGGACCTGGAGCTGGCCGCCGCCGAGGCCGTCCTCGCCGACCGGGACACCGTCGTACGCCTGGTCGCCGAGCCCGGCCCCGCCGGGGCGGACGCCGTCCGTACCGCCCGCCTCGGCCTCGCCCTGCGCGGCCTGCGCACCGGCCTGCTGATCGCCAACCGCGTCCTGCCCGAGGACGCCGCCCCCGCGGACAGCTGGCTCGCCGGCCCCCTCGCCCAGCAGCGCAAGACGCTGGAGGAGTGGCGGGACACCTGCGACGTCCGCACCGTCGCCCACCTGGGACGCGACCCGCGCGGCACGGACGACCTGGCCGCGCTCGCGGCGCCGGCCGCCGGTGAGGACGGGCCCGCGGCCGAGTGGCCCGTCACCGACCGGCTGGCCGACGACGGCGTCCTCGTGTGGCACATCCCCCTGCCCGGTGCCGTACGCGGCGACCTCGACCTCGTCCGGCGCGGCGACGAACTGGTGGTCACCGCCGGGCCGTTCCGCCGGATCGTGCCGCTGCCGTCCGCGCTGCGCCGGTGCACCGTCGAAGGGGCCGCCCTGCGGGAGGGCACGCTCGGCGTCCGGTTCGCGCCGGATCCCCGGCTGTGGCCCCAGGGCCGCTGAGCCGCCGGACGCCCGCGCCCGTTCCGGTAACGTCGTAGGGACGAACCGTAGTCAGGAGTCCGTCATGAGCGAAGAGCTCCCCCCGTCCGAGGACGTACGGACGGCAGACGCCGACGCCGACGCCTGGGCGACGGCGTGCGCCGAGGACCTGGAGGCCGAGAAGGCCCGCCGCCGTGCCCGGTACGGCCCGCCCCCCGGATCGGCCGCCGAGGAGCTGCGCAAGCTCGTGGAGACGGTCGCGGACAAGCTCTCCGGTCTCCAGCCGCCCCTGCTCGGCCAGGTCGCCGGACCGGCCGCCCAGCAGGTGGTCCGGCAGGTCGTCCAGCAGGCCAAGGCCGCCGTCGAACCGGTCATCGAGCGCAACCCGGACGTTTTCGACCACCTCGCCGCCGCGGGCGGTGAACTCCTCGCCGCCTACCGCTCGGCGGTCCAGGACCAGGAGCGCCGCTGGACCACCGGCGCGACCGGCGGCAAGGACCCCCGCGACCCCCGTGACCTGGGCGAACCCCGCGACGACGGCCGTGACGACGGAGACGGCGGCACCGGCCCCGGCCAGCGTATCGACGTGGACTGAGGTTCCCCTCGGGTACGGTTGGCCGTAGCGGGGCTCGACCGGAACTGAGGGATTCATGGGACTCACCATCGGCGTCGACATCGGCGGCACGAAGATCGCGGCCGGCGTGGTCGACGAGGAAGGCAACATCCTCTCGACCTTCAAGGTGCCGACCCCCACCACGCCCGAGGCCATCGTGGACGCCATCGCCTCGGCGGTGGAGGGAGCGCGCGCCGGGCACGAGATCGTCGGCGTGGGCATCGGCGCGGCCGGATACGTCAACCGCCAGCGCTCCGAGGTCTACTTCGCGCCCAACATCGACTGGCGCAACGAGCCGCTCAAGGACAAGGTCGAGGCCCGCGTCGGCCTCCCGGTCGTCGTGGAGAACGACGCCAACGCCGCGGCCTGGGGCGAGTACAGGTTCGGGGCCGGCAAGGGCCACCGCAACGTCATCTGCATCACGCTCGGCACCGGCCTCGGCGGCGGCATCATCATCGGCAACAAGCTGCGCCGCGGCCACTTCGGCGTGGCCGCCGAGTTCGGCCACATCCGCATGGTGCCCGACGGCCTGCTGTGCGGCTGCGGCTCGCAGGGCTGCTGGGAGCAGTACGCCTCCGGCCGCGCCCTGGTGCGCTACGCCAAGCAGCGCGCCAACGCCACCCCCGAGCGCGCCGAGGTGCTGCTCGCGCTCGGCGACGGCACCCCCGACGGCATCGAGGGCAAGCACATCTCCGTCGCCGCCCGCCAGGGCTGCCCGGTCGCCGTCGACTCCTACCGCGAACTGGCCCGCTGGGCCGGCGCCGGCCTCGCCGACCTGGCCTCGCTCTTCGACCCGTCCGCCTTCATCGTCGGCGGCGGGCTCTCCGACGAGGGCGACCTGGTCCTCGACCCGATCCGTAAGTCGTACAAGCGGTGGCTGGTCGGCGGCAACTGGCGTCCGGTCGCCGACGTGATCGCCGCCCAGCTCGGCAACAAGGCCGGTCTGGTGGGCGCCGCCGACCTGGCCCGGGAGCCCGACCCGATCATGTGACGCCGCCAGGTGCACGTCCTCAGGGGCGCGGGGAACTGCGCGACAAGCCACGTACGACCGGCAGTCGCCCATGAACCTCGCGCCCCGAGCTGTCGGGCGCCCCGGACCCGGATCGCGGCGTAGATTGAGCCACATGGCAACGTCCCTCCAGCCGCTCCCCAACTCCCGTACGGAACCCGACGGTTCCGCCGTCGTCCGGGTGCTCAGCTACAACATCCGCTCGATGCGCGACGACACCGACGCCCTCGCCCGCGTGATCGCCGCCTGCGCCCCGGACCTCGTCCTCCTCCAGGAGGCCCCCCGTTTCTTCCGCTGGCGCAAGAAGCTCGCCCGGCTCGCCGCCGCCTCGGGGCTGGTGATCCTCTCCGGGGGCGCCCCGGCCGCCGGCCCGGCGCTCCTGTGCTCGCTGCGGGCCACCGTGGAGCGCACCGAGGACGTCCTGCTCCCGCTCACCCCCGGCCTGCACCGCCGCGGCTTCGCCACCGCCGTGGTCCGCTTCGGCGGCGCCCGGATCGGTGTCCTGAGCTGCCATCTGTCCCTGCAGAAGGACGAGCGGTACGCCCAGGCCGGCCTGCTCCTCGAGAGGCTCGCCGGCCTGGGCGTCGAGCACGCGGTGGTGGGCGGCGACCTGAACGAACGCCCCGGCGGCCCCGTCTTCCGGCGGCTCGGTGACCGGTTGCGGGACTGCTGGACGGCAGCGCCCTGGGGCGGCGAGTACACCTCCACCGCCACCGGTCCCCACCAGCGCATCGACGCGGTGTTCACCACCGAGGGCGTCGAGGTGCTGGGCTGCGGGGTGCCGGTGGGGCTTCCCGGGGTGGCCGAGGACGACCTGAGGGCGGCCACGGACCATCTCCCGGTCCTGGCCGCCCTCCGCGTGCCCGCGGCCTGAGGCCACTGTCCGGGCCGGGACTGCCGTCCGGTCCGAGCCCGCCGCCCGATCCGGGCTCACCGTTCGGTCCGAGCCCGTCGTCCGAGGCCTGCAACCACCGTCCGGCGGCCCGGTTCTCGCGGCGGCCTCAGACCACCGCGCCCCGCCCCGGGTCGTCGTCGTCCTCGTCGCCCGGGCGCATCCGCATGACCAGCGTGGCGAAGCCGCCGAGGAAGCCGCCGATGGTCAGGGTCGTCAGCCACCAGGTCATGTCCCAGCCGAGCAGCACCGCCAGCAGGAGCAGCACCGGCCCGCCCAGGACGCCCAGCCAGGCGAACTTCGCCGTGGTGTCGCCCTCCGGCAGCGGCGGCGGCTCCGGCGGCACGAAGTGACCCTCGTCGTCCTCACCGAGATCGTCGTCGGACGGCTCGGTGAGGCTGTGGTCGCGCGGACCGACACCCGGTGCGAAGGCGACGACGGAGCCGCCCAGCGGACGGGCCGATGCGGGCCGGTCCGGTGCGGGCTTCTCGTCGTTCGTCTCCGGCTCCAGCAGTGCCAGGTCCTCCACCGACTTGAAGGGCTTGGCCCCCGGCGGATCCGGCGGCTCCTCCCCGTACCCGGCGACGATCGCCGCCCAGGCCGCGTCCTCGTCGACGGGCACACCCCGCTCCTCGGGCGCGCGGTCCTCCCCGCGGACCCGTCCCTCGGCACCCTCCGGCCCGGCCTTCCCCGGCCCGGCGTCCCCCACCTCAGCGTCCCCCGCCTCGACGTCCCGCTCGGCGTCCCGCTCGGCGTCCCGCTCGCGGTCACGCTCCATGTTCCGCACCTCCTCCCGCTCTTCCCGCTCTCCCCGCTCCTCCCGGTCCTCGCGGTCGGAGTCGTGCTCAGTCACCTGCGGCCGTCCCTTCCCCGCCGCCCGCCGGCTCCCCGACGGAACCGGGCGCGATCCGGCCGATGAACGCGGCGCTCTCGGCGAAGATCCGGTCCGCGTCGTGGTCCAACGTCGCCACGTGGTAACTCTGTTCCAGCAGGATCTCCGTGACGTCCGTCGACGACACCCGGCCGAGGATCCGCGCCGAGTCGGCCGGCGGCACCACATGGTCCTGCGGACTGCGCAGCAACAGCAGCGGCTGTGTCACCTGCGGCAGATCACCGTCGGCGAGCCGGAAGAACGTACGCAGCGAATGGGCCGCGTGCAGCGGCACCCTGTCGTACCCCAGCTCCGTGCTCAGCGGCTTGGCGATGTCGCTGGCGATGCCCTTCGTCGCGGGCAGCAGATGGCGCAGGACCGGCAGGGCGTGCTGGGCCACGCCGTGCATCCGGTTCGCCGGGTTGACGACCACGACGCCCGAGACCGCGTCCCCGTGCTTCGCGGCCAGCCGCAGCGCCAGCGCCCCGCCCATCGACAGCCCGGCCACGAACACGCGCGCGCAGCGCTCCCGCAGCGCGCGCAGCTCGCGGTCCACCTCCGCGTACCAGTCCTGCCAGCCGGTGACCTGCAGGTCCTGCCAGCGCGTGCCGTGACCGGGCAGCAGCGGCAGCGCGACGGTCAGCCCGCGCTCCGCGAGATATCGGGCCCAGGGGCGCAGCGACTGCGGGGATCCGGTGAAACCGTGGCAGAGGAGGACGCCGGTCTCCCCGCCCTCGTGGCGGAACGGCTCGGCTCCGGGCAGGACCGGCACGTCTCGGTCTCCTGTCGTCAGGGGGCCGGCACAGCCGGCACGTCGTGTGCGGTACTCGCGGGTACCTCACCGTACGCGACCGCACTGACACCGACCAGGGCCGTCGGGGCCGTCGACGGCGCCCCGGGATAAGGTCTGAGCCACAGACACAGGAGGCAATCGGTTGTTGTACGGCGCGATGAAGGTCACCGTCGGGGGTTCGCTGAAGCTCGCCTTCCGGCCCTGGGTGGAAGGCCTGGAGCACATTCCGGCCGACGGCCCCGCCATTCTGGCGAGCAACCACCTGTCGTTCTCCGACTCGTTCTTCCTGCCCGCCGTCCTCGACCGCAAGGTGACCTTCATCGCCAAGGCCGAGTACTTCAACACCCCCGGGGTCAAGGGCCGGCTGACCGCCGCGTTCTTCAAGGGCGTCGGTCAGCTCCCCGTGGACCGCTCCGGTGTGCGCGGCGCGGGCGAGGCCGCCATCAAGAGCGGCATAGAGGTCCTGGAGCGCGGCGAGCTGTTCGGCATCTACCCCGAGGGCACCCGCTCACCGGACGGCCGGCTCTACCGCGGCAAGCCCGGCGGCCTCGCCCGCGTGGCGCTCGCCACCGGAGCGCCCGTCATCCCGGTCGCCATGATCGACACCGAGAAGATCCAGCCGCCCGGCAAGGTGATGCCGAAGCTGATGCGGCCCGGCATCCGCATCGGCAGGCCCCTCGACTTCACCCGCTACCAGGGCATGGAGCACGACCGCTTCGTGCTGCGCGCGGTGACCGACGAGGTCATGTACGAGATCATGAAGCTCTCCGGCCAGGAGTACGTCGACATGTACGCGACCGCCATGAAGCGGCAGCTCGCGGACGCGGCGAAGGCCGAGAAGGAGGCGAGCCGGGCGGCGAAGGCCGCGCTCGCCCAGGCGGAGAGGGAACAGGCCGCCAAGGAGAAGGCCGCCCGCGAGGCGGCCGACGGGGAGAGGACGGCCCGAGGGGACGGATCACCGGACAGGTGACCGTGCCCCGACGGGGCCCGGGCCGGGGGTGGGGGACATGGCGGGACGCGAGAGAGTCATGAGGATGTCGGTCGAGCAGCCGCTGTGGCGCGCGCTCGCCGGCTACCGCGTGCTCACCATGCTGTACGCGATCGGCATCTTCATCACGGCCTGGTCCGGCTTCACCCGCCCCTGGCTCGCCGTCGCCTACTACGCCGTCCTCCTCGTCTGGACCCTGGCGACCCTTCCCAAGGTCTCCGGCGCGGCGAGCTGCACCAGGCGTTTCCTCGCCGCCGACCTCACGGTCGCGCTCACCGGCATCCTGCTCACCCCGTTCGCCGACGCGCACGAGCGGATCGCGGACGGCGGCCCGACCCTGCCGTCGATATGGACGGCCGGTTCCGTCCTCGCCTTCGCCGTCAAGGGCGGCTGGCGCTGGGCGGCCGTCGCCTCCACGCTCGTCGCCGTCGCCAACCTCGTCGAGCGCGGTTCCCCGGCCCGCGACACCGTCCACAACGTGATCCTCGTCTGGGTCGCCTCCATCGCCATCGGCTACGTCGTCGAGGTCGCCCGCGCCTCCGAGCGCACCCTCGCCCGCGCCCTGGAGATCGAGGCGGCGACCAGGGAACGCGAGCGGCTCGCCCGGGACATCCACGACAGTGTCCTCCAGGTGCTGGCGATGGTGCAGCGGCGCGGCGCCGTCATCGGCGGCGAGGCGGCCGAGCTGGGCCGCATGGCCGGTGAACAGGAGGTCGCGCTGCGCACCCTCGTCTCCGGCGGCCTGACCCCCGTCTCCCGGGTGTCGGAGGACACCGCCGAGGGCGCCGTCGTCCGGCTCGTGGAGGAACCGGAGGACGAGACCCCGGACGGCCCCGTCGACCTGCGCGGCCTGCTCGCCCCGTACGCCGGCTCGCGGGTGAACCTCGCCGAACCGGGCGCCCCGGTGCGGCTGGCCCCCGCCGCGGCACGGGAGCTCGCCGCGGCCGTCGGCGCCGCCCTGGACAATGTCCGCAAGCACGTCGGCGAGGACGCGCGCGCCTGGATCCTGGTCGAGGACGAACCGGACGAGGTGATCGTCACCGTCCGCGACGAGGGTCCCGGCATCCCCGAGGGACGGCTCGCCGAGGCCGAGGGCGAGGGACGGCTCGGCGTCGCCCTGTCCATCCGGGGCCGGCTGCGCGACCTCGGCGGCACGGCCGAGCTGATCTCGGTGCCCGGACAGGGCACCGAGGTGGAACTCAGGGTGCCGAAGGCGCCGAGCACATCCAGGGACACCGGCGGCACCGCACGGGGGAAGGCATGACGATGACCGAACGACAGGAACCGATCAGGGTCATGGTGGTCGACGACCACCCGATGTGGCGCGACGCCGTGGCCCGGGACCTCGCCGAGTCCGGCTTCGAGGTGGTCGCCACCGCCGGCGACGGCGAGCAGGCCGTGCGCCGCGCCCGGGCCACCTCGCCGGACGTCCTCGTGCTCGACCTGAACCTGCCCGGCAAGCCCGGCGTCCAGGTCTGCAAGGAGGTCGTCGGCGCCGACCCGACGCTGCGCGTCCTCGTGCTGTCCGCGAGCGGGGAGCACGCCGACGTCCTGGAGGCGGTGAAGTCCGGCGCCACCGGATACCTGCTCAAGTCGGCCTCCACCGAGGAACTGCGGGACGCGGTGCGCCGCACGGCCGTCGGCGACGCCGTCTTCACCCCCGGACTGGCCGGACTGGTCCTCGGCGAGTACCGCCGCCTCGCCTCCGAACCGGCCCCGGCGGCCGGGACCGGCGAGCCGGGGGCGCCCCGCCTCACCGACCGCGAGACCGAGGTGCTGCGCCTGGTCGCCAAGGGCCTGAGCTACAAGCAGATCGCCGAACGCCTCGTCATCTCCCACCGCACCGTGCAGAACCACGTCCAGAACACCCTCGGCAAACTCCAGCTGCACAACAGGGTGGAACTGGTGCGGTACGCGATAGAGCGGGGCCTGGACGACGCGTGACCACCCGCGCGGGACGGCGGCACCGGCGCCGTCCCGCGCCCCGGGGCCTTCTCCGGCCGACCGGCGGGACGGGACGGAGCGCCGTATATTCGGCCGCGTGTCCGGCCACGAGCCCAGCGGAACGGGAGCGGTCATGGAGATCCTGGCCTTCGGCGTCCAGGCCGACGAGAAGCCCCTGATCGAAGCGGCCTTCCCCGGCCGCGGGGAGATCCGCTGCCTGGACGTCTTCCTCACCGAGGACACCGCCCCCATCGCGGCCGGCCACGAGATCGTCTCCACGTCCGTCAACGCCGACCTCGGCGCCCGCGTGCTGGAGATCCTCGCGGCCGGCGGCACCCGGATGGTCGCCCAGCGTTCCACCGGCTTCAACAACGTCGACCTCGACACGGCCGAGCGCCTCGGCCTGACCGTCGCCCGGGTCTCCTCCTACTCGCCCCACTCGGTCGCCGAGTTCGCCTGGACCCTCGCCATGGCCGTCAACCGCCGTATCGTGCGCGCCTCCACCCGCACCCGCGACTTCGACTTCCGCCTGGACGGCCTGATGGGCCGCGACCTGCACGGCCGTACCGCCGGCGTGCTCGGCACCGGCAGGATCGGCGAGGCCTTCGCCCGCATCGCGCACGGCTTCGGCATGCGCCTGCTCGGCTGGGACGTCGCCGAGAACCCGGCCTGCCTGGACCTCGGCATGCGCTACGTCCCCAAGGACGAGCTGCTCGCCGAGTCCGACCTGGTCACCCTGCACGTCCCGTTGACGCCCCGGACCCAGCACCTGATCGACGCGGACGCCCTGAAGGCGATGAAGGACGACGCGATCCTGGTCAACTCCAGCCGGGGCGGCCTGATCGACACCGCGGCCCTGGTCGGCGAGCTGCGCGCGGGCCGCTTCACCGGCGTGGGCCTGGACGTGTACGAGGCGGAGGCGGGCCTGTTCTTCCTCGACAAGTCCCTGGAGGCCATCGCGGACGACACGCTGGCCCGCCTCGTCACCTTCCCGAACGTCCTGGTCACCTCGCACCAGGCCTACTACACCGAGGACGCCGTCCGGCAGATCGTCGACGCCACGGCGCGCAACGTCGCCGACTACCGGGCCGGCCGCCGCTCGGAGAACGTGCTGGTACCGCGGAGCTGACCGGCCAGCTCCCGCACGATCGCCGCGCCGTTCAGCGTCAGCACCGACTCCGGGTGGAACTGCACCGACGCGAACCCCGCGGCGCGCAGCGCGTGCACCTCGCCGCCCGCCGAGCGGCTCACCTCCACCCCGTGCGCGGCCAGCTCCGCGGCGGTCTCGTCGTCGCACCGCGCGGTGAAGCTGTTGTAGAAGCCCACCGTCTCCCGCCGCCCGAACAGGTCGATCTCCGTCTGCGCCCCCTGGTACGGCACCTCCTTGCGGACGATGTCCAGCCCCAGCTCCGCCGCGATCAGCTCGTGCCCGAGACACACCCCGAGGACGCCGTGCCGCCTCTCCCGCAGCACCTCGGCGGTCAGCGCGCGCAGGAAGCGCATCTTCGGATCGGCGGTGTCCGACGGATCACCGGGGCCGGGCCCCAGCACCACCGGGCCGTCGTGCCCGAGCACCGCCTCGCGCAGCCCCGGCTCGTCGTACCGCCGCACGGTCACGCCGAGCCCGGCCGAGCGCAGCACGTGCGCGAGCATCGCCGTGAAGGTGTCCTCCGCGTCGACGACCAGGGCGTGCCCGGTGAGCGCGTCCGCCGGCTCCTGCATCCGCAGCCAGAACGGCGCCAGCGAGGCCCGGCGCCCGTCCAGCGCCGCCCGCACCCGGGGGTCGTCGGCCAGCCCCGGCCGCTCCGCCTCCTCGCGCGGCCGGGCGGGACGCACCCCCAGGGCCGCCAGCACCCCGGCCGCCTTGGCGTGCGTCTCGGCGACCTCGCCCGCCGGGTCCGAGCCCCGCACCAGCGTGGCGCCGACCGGCACCCGCAGCGCACCGTCGGCGTCGATGTCGGCGGTACGGATGAGGATGGGGGAGTCGAGGGTCTGCGCACCGCCCGCGTCCCGGCCGAGCAGCGCCAGCGCGCCCGCGTAGTAACGCCGTCCGCCGGACTCGTGCCGCTCGATGACCCGGCAGGCGTTCTGCACCGGCGAGCCGGTCACCGTCGCCGCGAACATCGTCTCCCGCAGCACCTCCCGCACGTCCAGCGAGGAACGGCCGCGCAGCTCGTACTCGGTGTGCGCGAGGTGCGCCATCTCCTTCAGCCGCGGCCCGACGACGACGCCGCCCATGTCGCCGACGGTGCACATCATCTTCAGCTCCTCGTCGACGACCATCGACAGCTCCTCGGTCTCCTTGCCGTCGGCGAGGAAGTCCAGCAGGTGCTCCGGGGTCGGCCCCCCGTCGGGATACCGGTACGTCCCGCTGATCGGGTTCATCACGACCGTCCCCCCGGACATCCGCACGTGCACCTCGGGGCTCGCCCCGACCAGCGTGCGGTCCCCGGTATGGACGACGAACGTCCAGTACGCGCCCCGCTCGCCCTCCAGCAGCCGCCGGAACAGCGCCAGCGCGTCGGCCCGCCCGAACCCGTCGATCCGGCCCCCGTACGTCCGCCGGATCACGAAGTTGGCGCCCTCGCCGCGCCCGATCTCCTCGTCCAGCACGCGCCCGACGATCTCCGCGTACTCCTCGTCACCGACATCGAAGCCGCCGCCCTCGACCCGGACGTCGTGCGCGGGCAGCGCGGCGAGGGCCTCGGCGAGCGGGATGCCGTAGCGCTCCTCGGGGGTCAGCACCAGCAGCGGGGTGCCGTCGTCGCGCACGTCGAAGCCGCGCTCGCGGATCTGCCGGAAGGGGATCAGCGCCAGCCCCTCGTCGGGCAGGCCGGCGAGCCGCTCGTGCTCCGTCACCGGGCCGAGCAGCAGCTCCACGGTGTCGTGGTCGTGCCCCGGGGTACGGCGGCGCAGCAGGGCGAACGGGCGGGGGTCGGCGGTCAGGGTGCGCAGGTCGAACTGTGGCATGGGATCCGTGTCCTTCTCGTTCTCTCGGCGAGAGGAACGGCCCCTGGTCCCGGAAACACCGAAGGCCGCCTCTCGGGGCGGCCTTCGCGAAGTCTTGCGTACGCGCAGTCAGTGGGCCGCCGAAGGAGCGGTCCACCACCAGTTCCGGGTCGAGTGCGCGAACATGGAAAGGGACGCTACACCACACACCCCGCCGGCGGGGTGTGTCCGTCTCACGGACTGGGCGCGGTGCTGGACGCCGTGACCGACCGCGTACTGTGGGGCATGTGACCGTGAACGCTGATTCCCGAAGCGTCGCCGCCCAGGCGACATGGCGAAACCTGCCCGCGGCGCAGCAGCCCGAGTACCCGGATGCCGAGGCTCTGCGCGATGTGATCGCCGAGCTCGAGACGTATCCCCCGCTGGTGTTCGCCGGCGAGTGCGACCAGCTGCGCGCGCGCATGGCAGCGGTCGCCCGGGGAGAGGCCTTCCTGCTCCAGGGCGGTGACTGCGCCGAGTCCTTCGACGCCGTGTCCGCCGAGCACATCCGGGCCAAGCTCAAGACCCTCCTCCAGATGGGCGCCGTCCTCACGTACGCCGCGTCCGTGCCCGTGGTGAAGGTCGGCCGGATCGCCGGCCAGTACTCCAAGCCGCGCTCCAAGCCGACCGAGACCCGCGACGGCGTCACCCTGCCGACCTACCGCGGCGACTCCGTCAACGGCTTCGACTTCACCGAAGAGGCCCGCGTCCCGGACCCCGAGCGGCTCAAGCGCATGTACCACGCGTCGGCGTCCACGCTGAACCTGGTGCGCGCCTTCACCACCGGCGGCTACGCCGACCTGCGCCAGGTGCACGCCTGGAACCAGGACTTCGTGAAGTCGTCCCCCTCCGGCCAGCGCTACGAGCAGCTCGCCCGCGAGATCGACAGCGCGCTGAACTTCATGCGGGCCTGCGGCACGGACCCGGAGGAGTTCAAGACCGTCGAGTTCTACTCGTCGCACGAGGCGCTGCTGCTCGACTACGAGTCGGCCCTCACCCGCGTCGACTCCCGCACCGGGCAGCTGTACGACGTCTCCGGGCACATGGTGTGGATCGGTGAGCGCACGCGCCAGCTGGACCACGCGCACATCGAGTTCGCCTCGAAGATCCGCAACCCGGTCGGCATCAAGCTCGGCCCGACGACGACGGCCGAGGAGGCGCTGCAGTACATCGAGCGCCTGGACCCGGAGCGCGAGCCCGGCCGGCTGACCTTCATCGTCCGGATGGGCGCGGACAAGGTCCGCGACAAGCTCCCCGAGCTGGTCGAGAAGGTCACCGCCTCCGGCGCCACCGTCGCCTGGGTGACCGACCCGATGCACGGCAACACCTTCGAGGCGGCCTCCGGGCACAAGACCCGCCGCTTCGACGACGTGCTGGACGAGGTCAAGGGCTTCTTCGAGGTCCACAAGGAGCTCGGCACCCACCCCGGCGGCATCCACGTGGAGCTGACCGGCGACGACGTCACCGAGTGCGTGGGCGGCGGCGACGAGATCTTCGTCGACGACCTGCACCAGCGCTACGAGACGGCCTGCGACCCGCGTCTGAACCGCAGCCAGTCGCTGGACCTGGCGTTCCTGGTCGCGGAGATGTACCGGAGCCAGTGAGGCTGTACCGAAGCCGGTGAGGCTCTGCCGGAGCCGGTGGGATCCGCCCCTCGGAGGGGCGGCGGAAGCGCCGAATGGGGCGCGGGTCACATGCGATCCGCGCCCCTTCGCCTTTTACCGCTCTTGTGTCGTGGGTAAGGTTAGGTTTGCCTCACCGATCAGTCGGAGTCCGGACGTCGGTACGGCACGACCCTGTACCCCGCCCGGGAGGTGAACCGCGTGTTCGTCTGCAGCTGCTTCGGCGTCACCGAGGAACAGGTGAAGAGCCACGCGGCGGCCGGCGCCTGCACGCCCCGCCAGATCGCCTCCGCCTGCAAGGCGGGCACCGACTGCGGCGGCTGCGTCCGGCGCATCCAGGCGCTTCTCGGCCGCGGCGCCTGCCCCCGCCGGCAGCTGGCCGACCAGGGCGGACCGGTCCTCTCGGAGCTTCCCGAGGCCGCCTAGACCAGCTTCGGTCCCGAGGGGTCCGGCTGGGACTGCTCGATGACCGTGGACAGGTAGAGCGACTCTCCGAGCTTCTCGATCAGCTCCAGCTGGGTGTCCAGGTAGTCGATGTGGTGCTCCTCGTCGGCGAGGATCGCCTCGAAGATGTTGGCCGACGTGATGTCGTTCTTGTCGCGCATCACCTCGATGCCCCGGCGCAGCCGGTCGATGGCCTCGACCTCGATCTCCCGGTCGGCCTGGAACATCTCCGTCACGCTCTGGCCGACCCGCACGTGGAAGAGGCGCTGGTAGTTCGGCAGGCCGTCCAGGAGCAGGATGCGGTCGGTCAGGAGCTCGGCGTGGCGCATCTCGTCGAAGGACTCGGCGCGCGTGTACTTCGCGAGCTTCGTCCAGCCCTTGTGGTCCTGCAGCTTCGAGTGCAGGAAGTACTGGTTGATCGCGGTGAGCTCGGCGGTCAGCTGCTCGTTGAGGAACTCGATGACCTCGGGGTCGCCCTGCATCGCGTAAGGCTCCTTCCACACGGGAACTGGCGGGTTGCGCCGCATGATTGCACCGGCGTGGAAGATCGTCCAGTAAGTCTTGACTTAGTGAGTAAGTACATGCTTAGCGAAATTCGTCCCTTTTGATGCCTGTGTATCCCCATGTGAGGGGGTGGGTAAGGGGCATCGGTCCGGGTCTGTCAGGATGGAGGCATGGGTCAGCCGGTGGAGCACGGGTCGGGAGAAGGCGGTTCGGAGCGGGCGCCGCGGTTCGAGCTTCCGCCCGGACAGCGGCTCCAGCGGGGCTGGCCGGTCACGCACTACGGACCCGTTCCCAAGTTCCGGCCCGAGCGGTGGGAGTTCCGGGTCTTCGGCGCCACCGCCGACGGGGAGAAGCACTGCTGGACCCACGAGGAGTTCACCGCTCTGCCGTACACCACGGTCGTGGGCGATCTGCACTGCGTGACGAAGTTCAGCATGCTCGGCGCCGAGTGGGGCGGCGTACCGGCCCGCACGATCCTCGATATCGCCCCGCCCGCGCCCGACGTCACCCATGTGATGGTGTGGGCGGAGTACGGCTTCAGCTCCAACCTCCGGATGTCCGACTTCGCCGCCGAGCGCACCCTCTTCGCCACCCACAAGGACGGCGAGCTGCTGACCGCCGAGCACGGCTTCCCGCTCCGCCTGGTCGTCCCCCACCTGTACGCCTGGAAGGGCCCGAAATGGGTCCGCGGCATCGAGTACATGACCGCCGACCGGCGCGGCTTCTGGGAGGAGCGCGGCTACCACAACATCGGCGACCCGTGGCGGGAGCAGCGCTACTCCTACCAGGAGGAGCCCGGGGACGGCCCCGAGCTCTGACCTGCCGTACGGCCCCCGGCGGGATCAGCCGTCGCGCAGCTTCTTCAGCCGCTCCACGTCCGCGGCGTGCCCCTCCTTGCCGCCCGGCGTCTCGATGACCAGCGGCACACCCTCGGTCGCGGGGTGCGTCATCAGCGCCCGGAACGGGTCCTCACCGATGTGACCGGCACCGATGTTCTCGTGCCGGTCCTTGTGCGCGCCCGCCACGTCCTTGGAGTCGTTGGCGTGGATCAGCTTCAGCCGGCCCTCGCCGACCGTCTCCACCAGCAGGTCCAGGGTCTGGTGCATGCCGGAGGGGCCGGTCAGGTCGTGCCCCGCCGCGAAGATGTGGCAGGTGTCCAGGCACACGCCCAGCCTCGGATGGGCGTCCAGCGCCTCGAAGTACGGCCCGAAGTCCCAGGTCCGCGAGCACAGGGAGGCGCCCTGCCCGGCGGTCGACTCCAGCAGCAGGTACGGGTCGTCGTCGTGGGTCAGCTCGTCCAGCAGCGGCAGCATGTGCTCCCGCACCTGCCGCAGCGCCACGGCACGCTCCCGGCCGCCGGTCGCGCTGCCGGTGTGCACGACCACGCCGAGCGCCCCGATCGCGCGCGCCCGCCGCAGCGAGTGCCGCAGTGACTCGACCGACCGTTCCACCGTCGCCTCGGTGTGCGACCCGAAGTTGATCAGGTACGGCGCGTGCACGTACGCCGGGATCGCCCCTTCGGCACAGGCCTCCCGGAACGCCTCGTCCTGCTTCGGGCTGCCCGCCGGGGTGGCCCAGCCGCGCGGATTGGCGACGAAGACCTGCACGGCCTCCGCCTTCAGGTCACGGGCGTAGGACAGGCCGACGGAGTGCAGGCCGCCGGCCACGGGAACGTGACCGCCGACGGGGTTGCGGGAGAGGGCGGACTGTTGACTGTTCACCCGTTCAGGGTGTCATGCGGGGGCGGGCGGCCGGACCGTGAGAGCCGTCACCCGTCACCTGATGGTGATCCTCACGGTGGAGCCCTTGGGCGCCTCGTCCCCGCCGTCGACGGACTGCTCCTTCACGGTGTCGCCGAACAGCCCGAGCAGCCCGCGGTCCTCCTTCACCTCGAACCCGGCGTCCTCCAGCTTCCGCTTCGCGTCGTCCACGCTGTCGCCCACCACGTCCGGGACCTCGACCATCTCGGGGCCCTTGGAGACGGTCAGCGTCACCGTGTCGCCCTCGGCGGCCCGGCGGCCCGCGTCCGGCGTCTGCCGGGCGACCTGCCCCTTGTCGTACTCGGAGGTGACCTGCTCGGCGGCGACCTTCACCTTCAGCCCGGCCTCCGTCAGCTCCGCCTTCGCGTCCGCGAGGTCGTCACCGGTGACGTCCGGCACGTCGACGGGGCGGCCCTTGCTGACGACGAGCGCCACGGCCGAGCCCGCGCGCACCTCGGTGCCCGTCCCCGGGGCCGTGGAGACCACGAAGCCCCTGGGGACGTCCTGGCTGAACGCCCGGGTCACCATGCCCGGCTCCAGCCCCTCGTCCTCGAGCAGGGTCCGCGCGCGGTCCAGCCTGTAGCCGCGTACGTCGGGCAGCTTCACGGTCTCGGGGCCGTCGGAGACCGTGAACGACACCGAGTCGTTCCTGCGGATGCGGGCGCCGGCCGCGGGGTCGGTGCTGATGACGGTGCCGCGCTCGACCGTGTCGCTGTAGGCGTGCCGGACCGTGCCGACGTCCAGCCCCGCCTCCTCCAGCCGGTCCCTGGCCTGCGCCTCCGTCTTGGACAGCAGCGCGGGCACCTTGGTGAACTGGCCGGAGTTGATGTACCAGACGCCCGTCCCGAGACCGAGGACCAGCAGGACGGCGACGACGACCGCCGCCGGCCCGCGGCGCAGCCGGGGGCGCGGGGACGGCGCCGGGGGAGCCGTCAGCCTGCTGGTGCGGTGGACCCCGTCCCCGGAGGCGGCACCGGCCGGGACGGCGTCCCCGCCTTCGGACTCGTCCTCGTTCACGGGCAGCGGGCGGGGCAGCGTCAGGGCGCGCGGGATCACACTCGTGCGGTCCTCGGCGTTGTCGTGCTCCACGGCGCGTGCCTGCGGAGGCATCGCGTCCAGCTGCTCCGCGCTCAGTGCCGCGCGCGCCTCGCGGACCTGCGCCAGCAGCGCCACGGCGTCGTGCGGGCGGACCCCCGGGGTGCGCGCGGTCGCCGAGGCGACCAGCTCGTCCAGTTCGCAGGCCATGTCCGGCACGGCGGCCGACGGCGGCGGCACGTCCTCGTGGAGGTGCTTGTAGAGCACCTGGGCGGGGGAGTCCCCCTCGTGCGGCTTGCCGCCGGTCAGCATCTCGTACAGGACGACACCGCACGCGTACACGTCGACCCTCGGGTCGGCCGCGCCCTGCTCGATCTGCTCGGGCGCCAGGTAGGAGACGGTGCCGAGGACGGCTCCGGTGGTGCTGGTGACCGTGTCCACGGCCCGCACCAGCCCGAAGTCGGCGACCTTGACCCGCCCGTCGTCGCCTATCAGCACGTTCTCGGGCTTCATGTCCCGGTGCACGAACCCGGCCCGGTGCGCGGCGCCGAGCGCGGCCAGCACGGGCTCCAGGATGTCCAGCGCGGCCCGCGGCTGCAGCGCGCCGCGCTCGCGCAGCACGTCCCGCAGGGTGCAGCCGGCGATGTACTCCATCGCCAGGTAGACGTACGCCCCCTCGGCGCCCTGGTCGTAGACCTGGACGACGTTGGGATGGTCGAGCCGGGCCACCGACTTGGCCTCGCGGATGAAGCGCTCGACGAAGGCGGCGTCGGCCGCGAGCGCCGGGTGCATCACCTTCAGCGCGAGCACGCGGTCGAGGCGGGTGTCCACGGCCCGGTAGACCGTGGCCATCCCGCCGACCGCGATCCGCGCCTCGACGCGATACCGGCCGTCGAGCACCTGCCCGACCAGAGGGTCCTGAAGGGTCGTGTCCACGCAGGCGAGTGTACGAGCCGACGCGGACACCCCGCCGCCACGTCCGGCATCACAGCGGCACTCCGTACGCCCGGGCGAGCGCGCTCTCCCGGGCCCGGCGCCCCGTACCTAGAAGGCGGGCCGCTCCGGGTCCAGCACCGCCAACCCCTCTGCGGGGGACGACGCCTCGGCGAAATACCGCCGCGGGATCCGCCCCGCACGCCGGGCCAGCCGCCCCGCCTCCACCGCGTGCCGCATGCCCTCGGCCATGAGCACCGGCTCCTGCGCCCGCGTCACCGCCGAGGCCAGCATCACACCAGCGCACCCCAGCTCCATCGCCAGCGCCACGTCCGACGCCGTACCGGCCCCCGCGTCGAGGATCACCGGAACGCGCGCGCGCTCCACGATCAGCTCGAAGTTGTGCGGGTTGCGGATGCCGAGCCCCGAGCCGATCGGCGAGCCGAGCGGCATGACCGCCGCGCACCCGACGTCCTCCAGCTTCCGCGCGAGCACCGGGTCGTCGTTCGTGTACGGCAGCACGGTGAAGCCGTCGTCCACCAGCGTCTCCGCCGCGTCCAGCAGCTCGACGGGGTCCGGCAGCAGGGTGCGCTCGTCGGCGATGACCTCCAGCTTGACCAGGTCCGTGCCGAGGGCCTCGCGCGCCAGGCGGGCGGTGAGGACGGCCTCCCCGGCGGTGAAGCAGCCGGCCGTGTTCGGCAGCACCCCGATGCCGAGCCTCTCCAGCACCGACAGCACGGACCCGTGCACGGACGGGTCCACCCTGCGCATCGCGACGGTCGTCAGCTGTGTGCCGGACGCCACCAGCGCGCGCTCCAGCACGTCCAGGCTGGGCGCTCCGCCGGTGCCCATGATCAGGCGGGACGTGTAGGCCGTACCGCCGAGGACGAAGGGATCGTCGGCCATGGGTCAGCCTCCCTGGACGGCGGTGAGGACTTCGACGCGGTCGCCGTCGGACAGGGCCGTGGCGGGCCACTGCGCGCGCGGGACGACGGTCTCGTTCAGGGCGGCGGCCACTCCGGACGGCGCCGCGGTGAGCGTGCCCACCAGGGCGTCCAGGGCCGTGCCGGGAGCCACCTCGCGCGGCTCTCCGTTGACGGAGATCTTCATACGGTCTGCTCCGTGAGTGTCGCGGGGACGGCGCCGAAGCGCCGGGGGGTGAAGGGCCGGGCCTCGTCCGGGAGCTCCCCGGTGGTCAGCACGTGCGCCATGACGTCGCCGGTGACCGGGGTCAGCAGCACGCCGTTGCGGTGGTGCCCGGTGGCCAGCAGCAGCCCGTCCAGCTCCGTCGGGCCGAGCAGCGGGGCGTTGTCGGGGGAGCCGGGGCGCAGGCCCGCCAGGGTCTCCGTCAGCGGCAGCTCGGTGATGCCGGGGACCAGCTCGTGGGCGTCGCGCAGCAGCTCGTAGACGCCGCCCGCGGTCACCGTCGTGTCCCAGCCCAGCTCCTCGCTGGTGGCGCCGACGACCAGCTCGCCGTTCTCCCGGGGCACCAGGTAGAGGGGGTTGCCGCGCACCACGGCACGCACCGTCCGGCTCAGCAGCGGCCCGTGCGTCCGCGGCATGGCCAGCCGCAGCACCTGCCCCTTCACCGGCCGCACCGGCGGCCGCACGGCGTCCGGCACGCCCGCGAGGCGCCCGCTCAGGCTGCCGCCGGCCAGCACCACCCGCCCGGCCGTGAGCGCCGTGCCGTCGGCCGTGACGACGCCGGTCGCCCGGTCCCCGGCGACGGTGAGCCGCTCGGCCCGCGCCCGGTGGAGGACCACGCCCGCCCGCTCGCAGGCGGCCACCAGGGCGCCGGCCAGACGCCGGGGGTCGATCTGGTGGTCGCCGTCCACCCGCAGCCCCCCGCGCACGCCCGGCGCGAGCATCGGCTCCAGGCGTCGGCACTCGCGCCCCGTCAGCCACTCCGACTCCAGCCCCGAGCGCTCCTGCAGCGCGTGCAGCTCCCGCAGGTGGGCGCGGTCGTCGGCGTCCAGCGCGACGGCCAGGGTGCCGCAGCGGCGGTACCCGAGACCGTGGCCGGTGAGATCGGTCAGCTCGGCGGCGAACTCCGGATAGCGGCGGGCCGAGGCGAGGTTCAGCGCGAGCAGCGTCTGCTCACCGTGGTGCAGTTCCGTGACGGCGGCCAGCATCCCGGCCGCCACCCGGGCCGCGCCGCCGCCCGGGGCGGGGTCCACGAGGGCCGTGGCGAGCCCGCGCTGCGCGGACCGCCACGCCGTGACCAGGCCGATGATCCCGCCGCCCACGACGAGGACGTCCGGCGTGCGCGGTGACACGCGGGGTGACGACGGTGCGGATGCTGTGATCGGTGGGGACGACATGGGCGTCCAGCCCCTCCCTTCGCCGGCATGACCCGGATCAGGTTCGTACGGTCGGAGGCCGTTCAGCCTCCCTCTCAGCCCGGTGCGTCCGGGCTCCCGCGAGTGCTTTACGGTGGCCACCCTAGCCCGCAGCACTCCGAAGCCGTAAGGGAGCCTCCACCGTGGCCCGTTCGCTCGACGGTCTGGTCCTCGCCCCGGTCGCCGACCAGGCCCCCGGCCAGGTCGGCACCCGCACCCGGTTCACCTACCACGAACAGGACGGCGAGGTCTGGGCCGAGTACGCGGGCGGCGACGTCGTACGCGGCCGGCTGGTGGGCGTCCGCGAGGGCGACCGGCTCGACTTCCGGTACGTGCAGCTCAGGACCGACGGCGGCACCTCGTCCGGGCACTGCGTGTCGACGGTCGTCGACCTGCCCGACGGGCGGGTGCGCCTGGAGGAGACCTGGGAGTGGGAGTCGCGGGAGGGCAGCGGGACGAGCGTTGTGGAGGAGATCACCGCGTCCGGCGACTGACCCGCGATCCCCCGGACGCCTAAGGTGACCGGGTGAGCGAGCAGACACGGGAACGGACGGCGGACGCGGGATGCCGCGTGGTCGTCGTCGGCGCGGGCATGGCGGGCGTGCAGACCGCGGTGGCCCTGCGCGAACAGGGATTCACCGGCACCGTCACCCTGATCGGCGCCGAACCCCACCAGCCGTACGACCGCCCGCCGCTGTCCAAGGCCGTCCTGCTCGGCACCGCCGAGGGCTCCGCCTTCGACGTCGACTTCGAGGCGCTCGGCATCGGGCTGCGGCTCGGCTGCGAGGCACTGGGCGTCCGCCCCGGCGCGCACGTCCTGGACACATCCGCCGGGCCGGTGCCGTACGACCGCCTCGTCCTCGCGACCGGCGCCGAACCGCTCCGGCTGCCCGGCACCGAGGGCGTCCCCGGCGTGCACCTGCTGCGCACCCTGGACGACGCCGAGCGGCTGCGCCCCGTGCTCGCCCGGCAGCACGACATCGTGGTCGTCGGCGCGGGCTGGATCGGCGCCGAGTTCGCCACCGCGGCGCGCGAGGCGGGCTGCGCGGTGACCGTCGTGGAGGCCGCCGACCGGCCCCTCGCCGGTGCGCTGCCCGCCGAGGTCGCCGCCCCCATGTCCGCCTGGTACGCCGACGCGGGCGCCGTCCTGCGCACCGGCGCACGCGTGGAGCGCGTCGAGCCCGGGGGGCCGGGGGAGGCCGGTCACGTCGTCGTCCTCGACGACGGCACGCGGCTGCCGGCCGGCGCCGTCGTCGTCGGCATCGGGGCCCGGCCCGCCACCGCCTGGCTCGCCGGCTCCGGGATCGGGCTCGGCCCGCACGGCGAGGTCCTGGCCGACGACCGTCTGCGCACCTCGGCGCCGGACGTGTACGCGGTCGGCGACTGCGCGTCCTTCCCGTCCGGCCGGTACGGCGAGCGGCTGCTCGTCCACCACTGGGACAACGCCCTCCAGGGCCCGCGCACCGTCGCCGCGGGCATCGTCGGCGCCGCCGCCGGCGAGGTCCCGGCCGCCTACGACCCGGTGCCGTACTTCTGGTCCGAGCAGTTCGGCCGGTTCGTGCAGTACGCGGGTCACCACACGTCCGCCGACACCGTCCTGTGGCGCGGCGACCCCTCCGGTCCCGCCTGGTCCGTCTGCTGGCTGCGCGACGGCCGCCTGACCGCCCTGCTGGCGGTGGGCCGCCCGCGGGACCTGGCACAGGGCAGACGCCTGATCGAGGCGGGCGCGCGGATGGACCCGCGGCTGCTCGCCGACCCGGCCAGGCCGCTGAAGACGGCGACGGCGTGACCTCGGGCCGCCCGTGACGGCCGGGTCCGGTTTCCGACTGTCGGTGGCAGATGGCAGGCTTGGGACGTGACCGAGATTGACGCAAAGATCGATGCTCTCGTACCCGCCTGGCTCACTGTTCCCGACATCGCCGAGATGCTCGGCGTCGAGGTGACCCGTGTGCGGCAGCTGATCAAGGAAGGCCAGCTCATCGCCGTGCGACGCGGGGAGAACCGCGCGCTGCACGTCCCGGCGGCCTTCATCGACGGGGACAAGATCGTCAAGGGCCTGGTGGGGACCCTGACGCTGTTGCGGGACGACGGCTTCACGGTCGAGGAGATGCTCGAGTGGCTCTTCACGCCCGACCCGTCCCTGCCCGGCACCCCCGCGCAGGCACTGAGCGAGAATCGTGGCACGGAGGTGAAGCGCCGCGCCCAGGCGCTCGCCGTCTGACCTGACACACCGTCCGGTGTACGGGCCGGGCCACCGGTCCCGGCCCGTACACCGGACGCGAGCCACGGCCGCCACCGGCCGCCGCACGGCCCGTATGCCACGGCGTCGCCCGCCGCGGCCCGTACGCCATCGAGGCCCGTACGCCATCGACCTGGGGGACACGTATGTCCGACACCGCCGCCACCGCCCGCGCCCGGCTCGCCGACGCCCGGCTCTACCTGTGCACGGACGCCCGCCGGAGCCAGGGCGACCTGCCCGAATTCCTGGACGCGGTGCTGGCCGGCGGCGTCGACATCGTGCAGCTGCGCGACAAGGGCATGGAGGCCGCCGAGGAACTGGAACACCTGGAGGTCTTCGCCGACGCCTGCGCCCGCCACGGCAAGCTCCTCGCCGTCAACGACCGCGCGGACGTCGCCCACGCCGCCCGCGCCGACGTGCTGCACCTAGGACAGGGCGACCTCCCGGTGCCCGCCGCCCGGGCGATCCTCGGCGACGGCGTCCTCGTCGGCCGCTCCACGCACGCCGAGTCCGAGGCCGCCGCGGCCGCCGTCCAGGAGGGCGTGGACTACTTCTGCACCGGCCCGTGCTGGCCGACCCCCACCAAGCCCGGCCGCCACGCACCCGGCCTCGGCCTCGTCCGGTACACGGCCTCCCTCGGCACCGACCGCCCCTGGTTCGCCATCGGCGGCATCGACCTCGGCAACCTCGACCAGGTGCTGGACGCGGGCGCCCGCCGGGTCGTCGTCGTCCGCGCCATCACCGCGGCCGACGATCCCGGCGCGGCGGCGGCCGAGTTCGCGAAGCGCCTGCGGCAGGCGTAGGACGGCAGGTGCAGGACGGCGGACGGCGAACGAGGGCGCGTCCGGTGCCGTTGCCGGGGGCATGTGTCCAAGGGATGGACAACAAGTCGACAAAGCGGATGAATCCCCCTCGTCCGGTTGGGGGACCGCCGCCCCCTGGCTAACCTGCCCGTATGGCCCTCGGAACCGCATCCACCAGGACTGATCGCGCACGCACCGTGCGTGACATTCTCGCCGCCGGCAAGACGACGTACTCGTTCGAGTTCTCCGCGCCGAAGACCGCCAAGGGCGAGAAGAACCTCTGGAGTGCGCTCCGCAGGGTGGAGGCGGTCGCCCCGGACTTCGTCTCCGTGACCTACGGCGCGGGCGGATCCACCCGCGCCGGCACGGTCAGGGAGACCGAGCAGATCGTCGCCGACACGACCCTGACCCCGGTCGCCCACCTCACCGCGGTCGACCACTCCGTCGCCGAACTGCGCAACATCATCGGCCAGTACGCCGACGCCGGGATCCGCAACATGCTGGCCGTGCGCGGCGACCCGCCCGGCGACCCGACGGCCGACTGGGTCCCGCATCCGCAGGGCCTGACCTACGCCGCCGAACTCGTCCGGCTGATCAAGGAGTCCGGCGACTTCTGCGTCGGCGTGGCGGCCTTCCCGGAGATGCATCCGCGCTCCGCGGACTGGGACACGGACGTCGCGCACTTCGTCGACAAGTGCCGGGCCGGCGCGGACTACGCGATCACGCAGATGTTCTTCCACCCCGAGTCGTACCTGCGCCTGCGCGACAGGGTCACCGCGGCCGGCTGCGAGACCCCGATCATCCCCGAGGTCATGCCGGTGACCAGTGTGAAGATGCTGGAGAGGTTGCCGAAACTCAGTAACGCCTCGTTCCCTGCCGGGCTGAAAGAGCGGATCCTCTCGGCACAGGACGATCCGGCGGCTGTACGCTCCATTGGCATCGAGTTCGCCACGGAGTTCTGCGCGCGGCTGCTGGCCGAGGGTGTTCCCGGACTGCACTTCATCACGCTGAACAACTCCACGGCGACGCTGGAGATCTACGAGAATCTGGGCCTGCACCACCCCCCGCGGGCCTAGACCTGTCGCACATAGGTGCGACACACTGCGTAACGGCCACTGGGAGAGGGGCGTACATGGGCTGGACGGTCCTCTACATCGCGTTCGGCATCGTCGCGTTGTGGCTGCTCGGTGAGGTGCTGCTGCAGTACAAGGCGCGGCTGCGCTGGCGACTGCTCGCCTTCGGCGGGTTCGCCGCCGTCGTGGCCGGCGTACTGATGTCGAACGTGCTGGTCATCGGCGTGGGTGCTGCCGCCTTCGCGGTCGGCCAGACCTACGTCACCCTGTCGTTCCGCCAGGGCTTCGAGGCCGGGTGGGCGGTCAACGCCCCGGCGGGTCTCGTCGGAGCCAAGCGCCGCCGCCCCGAACGCGGCCGCGGGCAGCCGACGTTGGAGGTCTCCGGCCTGGAAGCGGAGGCGCCCCTCCCCGGCGCGCACGGCCCCGTGCAGAACGGCGACGACCACGACCGTGACGACTACGGCCGTGCCGACCACGACCGGGACGACGTCTTCACGCCGGTGCGCCACACCGACGCCACGGCCGCGGAGACCACCGCCCTCTACGAACCGCAGCCCCTGCCCGACGACACCGGTTCGTACGGCGTGTACGCCGGTTCCGGCACCGGACACGCTCCGCAGGCGCCGGCCGCGGCGGGCACCACCGACCCGTCCTACGGCTACGACCACTCCGCCTACGCTCAGCAGGGCTACGGCTACGACACCGGCCAGCAGTACGCCGCCTACTCCGACCCGTACGTCGGCACCCCCACCTACGGCGGCGGAGCGTACGAGACCGGCGGCTACGACACCGCAGGTCGGCAGCAGTACCCCGCGCAGGGCTACGGCCAGGACCCGTACACCCCCGGCTCGACCGGCGGTTACGGCTCACAGACCCCCGCCGGCGGGGTGTGGGTGCCGCAGCAGCGCAGCGCCGACGACCCCTACGGCGGCGAGCTCCCGCCCGAGCAGACCTACCCGCACCCGGGCAACGACCCGGCGCCGAACCCGAGTCAGGGCTACGACGAGCAGTACCGCTTCTGACGAGCAGTACCGCTTGCGACGGACGCGGGGCCCGGCGCCGGGCCCCGCGTCTCTCACTGGGAGCCCCGGAACTCCGGCCCCTCCACGACGAGTCCGGCGACCAGCGCGCCCGACATGCCCGCATGCGGCAGCCCGCCGCCGGGGTGCGACCAGCCGCCCGCCGTGAACAGCCCCGTCACACGGGTGCTGTTGCCGGGATGCAGCAGACGCCCGTCGGCCGCCGCCAGCGCGGGCGGCGGGACCGCGCCGCCCGCCGCCCCGGTCTCCGCCGCGATGTCGGCGGGGGCACGCACCTCGTGCCACAGAAGGCGGTCGCGCAGGTCCGGCACGGCGCGTCCGGCCACGTCGAGGAGGCGCTCGGCGTGGTCCCCGGCGTCCGCCCCCTCGGGCACCACGGAGGTGAGCACGACCGCCTCGTGGTCCGGGCCGGGGACGGACGCCGGGTCGTTTGGGCGCAGGACCGTGACGGTGGGCCGGGCGGGCACGCCGGGCACGGCACCGAACAGGGACTCCAGCTCGCCCTCACGGTCCGCCGTGTGCACCACCGTGCGGTGCGCCGTACCCGCCGGGCGGCCGCCCCGCAGCGCCGCCAGCACCGTGATCCGGCTCGGCGCCCCGCGCTGCGGCAGGACCTCGCCCTCGCCGCGCACCGCGACGCCGCCGGTGAGCCGGTCCAGGACGCCGGGCGCCACACCGGCGACCACGAACTCGGCCTCCGCCACCTCCCCGCCGGCCAGCTCCACGCCCGCCACCCGGCCGTCCTTCTCGACGACCCCCGTGACCTCGGTGCCGAAGCGGAACCCGACCCGGCGGGCCAGGCACCGCTCGTACACCGCCCGCGCCAGCTCCCGCAGCCCGCCGCGCACGTACCACATGCCGAAGGCGTGCTCCATGTACGGCAGCACCGCCGTGTTCGCCGGAGCCGTCCGCGGATCGAGGCCGTACGCGAGCGCGTGGCTCTCCAGCAGGGCGGCGAGCCGGGCGTCCCGCAGCTCCCAGGCGCCCACCTCGGCGAGCGTGCCGGCCCGGCGGGTGCGCAGCAGCCGCTTGTGGGGGACCGACGGATAGGGCTCACGCTCGCCCAGCACCCGCCAGTCGGGCCACAGCGGTTCCTCGAGCAGCGGCCGGCGGGTGCGGTCCCACGCCTCCCGGGCCCGCACCAGGAAGTCGCCCCAGCGCTGACCGGCGGGCGCGCCGAGCGCCTCGTCCAGCGCGGCGACCACGCCCGCGCGCGAGGCGTTCGGCAGCGAGACCTCCGTGCCGTCCGCGAACACATGCCGGGACGACGGGTCGACCTGGACCAGTTCGACGCAGGACTCCAGCGGCTCCTTGCCGGTCTTGACGAACAGGTCGCGCCAGACCGCGGGCAGCGGCAGCAGACCCGGGCCGGTGTCGAAGGAGAAACCGTCCCGCTCGAAGCGGCGCACCGCGCCGCCGTACGTCCCGGTCCGCTCGTACACCACCACCCGGTGGCCCGCGACGGCCAGCCGGGCAGCGGCCGCCATCGCGCCCATCCCGGCGCCGATCACCGCAATCCGTGCCATGCCAGGGACTTTATCCGCCGCCACCGACAGCACGGCCCGCGGGCCGTGCACCGCCGGCCGGGCCCGTCGAGCACACCGCGGGCGTGCCGATGTCCGGGCGGCGCCGTGCCGAGCCGGGCCCGGATGCCCCGGGCTGAGTACTCGTACCTAGAAGAGGAGATGAGTACGCGCGCGGATGGGTCCCGACCTGTGGGAACGAGAGAGTGGAGCCACGGAGAGGGGCACGGCTCCGGCACCGGCGACACGGGGTGCCGGAACGGAGCCGGGCCCGCGATCCGCTCCTTCCGCCGGCCGAGGCCGTCGGGAGCGAGGTACGGGGGAAGCCCGGGGGACGACCGAGAACGGGGGCCCACGGGGGGACGTACGGGGGAACAGGGCGCCGGTCCGGCGACGGCCACGGGGGACGAGGCCACCGCCGGACCGGCGCCCCTCGTGCGCGGCGTCTCAGGGCCGGCCGCTCACCCGCCCCTGCAGCAGCCGCGACAGGGCCGCGTGGACGTCGTCGAGGGAACGCTCCGGCTGGAACGACTTCCAGTCCAGCGCGGCCACCAGGACCATGCCGACCAGCGCGGCGGCGGTCAGCGGCACGTCGATCTCCCCGCTGAACTCACCGCTCTCCACGCCTTTGCGCAGCACGCCCTCCACCACCGCGACGGCCTCCTGCCGGACCACCAGCAGGGTGGACTGCCAGGCACGGTTGGTGCGCCACAGCTCGGCCACGTACAGCTGGGTGAAGGCGGGGTAGCGGTCGATGAAGACGAGCCCCGCGCGGACCATCGCGTCCAGGGCGTCGACCTGCCCCCGGCCCTCCCGCGCCGTCCGTTCGGCGGCCTGCCGCAGCGAAGCCGCCAGGAGCCCGACACCGTGCCGCAGCAGCTCCTCGAAGAGCACGGACTTGCTGGCGAAGTTGTAGTAGACCGTGCCCTTCGCGACCCCGGCGCGCTCGGCGATCTCGTCCACGGTGGTGGCGGAGAAGCCCTGCTCGGCGATGAGGGTGACGGCCGCCTCGTAGAGCTTCTGCCGGGTGGCCTCACGACGGCTGCTGCCGCGCGGGGCGGTGCTGCTGCGTTCCATGTCCCCGATTCTCACAGCCCTCTCTCCGGCTGTCCGAGCGGGTCGTCGCAGGGCCGGGCGGCCCACCCGAACCGAACCCACGACCGAAGGAAAAGACCAGGTCGGAACGGATTGTCAGTGGCATACCGCACGATGTGCACATACGGCCACAGTGCCGTCACGGAGACGACAGGAGGATCGTCATGGCCCACTCGTCCGCAGCCGCCGCCCGGCGGCACCGCGCAGCCGGCCCTGCCCCCTCGCTGAACGGCCCGGCCGACGACGTGCACCCCGTGCTGCGCCGGACCACCGCCCCGCCCGCCGCCCTCGGCCTGCTCGCCCAGGCGCGCGCCGGGCTGGAAGAGGCCACCGTCCTCGAGACACCGAACGAGCGGTACGCGACCGCCCACCTCGCGGCGCTGCGCACCGCCGCCGCGGTCCTCGCCGCCCGGGGCCGCCCTGAGGCCACCCCGCGGGCCCGGGCCCGCATCCGCAGCGCCTGGGAGGTACTCCCGGAGATCGCTCCCGAGCTCGCCGACTGGAGCGCGCTGTTCGCCTCCGGAGCCCGGCGCCGTGCCCGGGCCGAAGCGGGTATCCAGGGCGCCGCCGGCAAGCGGGACGCCGACGACCTGATACGCGACGTGGCGATGTTCCTGCGCATCGTGGAGAGGATGCTCGCCCTCCAGCCGGTCCTGCCCCGGTCCCGCCCCGACACGGATGACCCGCGGCCGGACGGTGCGGACGGGGGCGGCCCGCAGCCCGGCCGCAAGGAGCGGGACCGGACGGGCACGGCATCGCCGGCCGGCAGCCGGGCCGCCTCGCCGCGTCCCCGCCCGCACCGCGGCGGCGCGGGCCGTGACCTGCCGGACGCGGGATGAGCACGCCGGCCGGACCGGGGCCGCCGTGGCCGCGGGCGACGGCACCCGGAGTGACCGGCCGCGACAGCGGAGGCAATAGGGTGGGAGACGCCTGAAGCCTGCCCCGTCCCGCACCCGGGCCGGGGCGGCAGCCCGTTCGCTCCGCCCGTGCCAGAGGCGGTGCCGCGCCGAGGAGTCAATGCCGTGTCGGACCCGATGCGCCCGCCCGTGTCCCCCCACCGCCCGCACACGGCGTCGCCGCGCTCCGAGCCCGCGCGGTCCCGCGCCGCCCTGCGGACCGCCGTGGTCTGGGAGGTCCTGCAGGAAGCCCTCGACCGCCGGGTCAAGGCCACCGGCCGTCAGGCGCTGGACGTCCTGGACACCGGCGGCGGCAGCGGCAACTTCGCGGTGCCCCTGGCGCTTCTCGGCCACCACGTCACCGTCGTCGACCCCAGCCCCAACGCACTCTTCGCGCTGGAGCGCCGGGCCGCCGAGGCAGAGGTCGCCGACCGGGTCCGGGGCGTGCAGGGCGACGTCCACGGCCTCTTCGACGTCGTCGAGCGCGGCGGCTACGACGCGGTGCTGTGCCACGGCGTCCTGGAGTACGTGGACGACCCCGCGGAGGGCGTGCGCAACGCGGTGGCCGCGCTGCGTACCGAGGGCCTCCTCAGCCTGCTCGCCGCCGGTCTGGGCGGTGCCGTGCTCGCGCGGGCCCTCGCCGGCCACTTCACGGAGGCCCGGCAGGCGCTCGACGACCCGGACGGCCGCTGGGGCACGGGAGACCCGATGCCCCGGCGCTTCACCGCACAGCAGCTCACCGGACTGGTCGAGGACGCGGGGCTGCGGGTCGGCGCCGTGCACGGAGTGCGGATCTTCGCCGACATGGTCCCCGGCGCGCTGGTCGACACCGAGCCCGGGGCCCTGGACGCGCTGCTCAGGCTCGAGGCCGCGGCGGCCGAGCTCGCCGCGTTCCACTCCGTGGCCACGCAGCTGCACGTGCTCGGTGAGACACGGGGGACCGAGGAGGCCTGAGAGCCGCTCGGGAGACAGGGCGCTGATCAGCGGCGCGGCTGCAGATGGAGTACGCCACAGGCCCCCCGAACGGGGGCCCGGCGCCGTATGATCGAGGGAGACCGCCCGGCATGACGGGTCGGCCGCTGGGGAAAGGAAACTTCAGCGAGCCGACGCGGCCATGACGGTCACCGGTTGGCCAATTGGCGTAGAGGGGCGGGTTTCACGGGGGCGATTCCCTGCCTATCCTGAAGAGACCCCCCGCGTCGCCCCGGCGACTGCACGATGAGGAGGACTCCGTGCCGCTCTCGGAGCACGAGCAGCGCATGCTCGAGCAGATGGAGCGAGCGCTGTACGCCGAAGATCCCAAGTTCGCGTCGGCGCTCGAGGGAAGCGGGCTGCGTACGTACACCCGGCGGCGGGTCTACCAGGCGGTCGCGGGCTTCCTCGTGGGAATTGCGCTCCTCATGGCAGGAATGGTCGCCAAGCAGGTCTGGCTCAGCGTGGTGGGCTTCCTGGTCATGCTGGGGTGCGCGGTGCTCGCCGTGACCGGCTGGCGCAAGGCCCCCAAGCCGGGCGAGCAGCCCGTCGCGGGCGCCGGTCCGCAGGCGGGCCGTCAGGTGCGGCAGAAACGCTCCGTGATGGATCGCATCGAGGAGCGCTGGCAGCGACGCAGGGACGAGCAGCAGGGCGGCCAGTAGCCCGGCAGTCGCTCACCACGACAGACGTATGAGGGGTGACCACCGACCCGGTGGTCACCCCTCACGCATGCCGGGACATCCTGTCCGGGCCACGGAGGCGACGGAGGCCACAGAGACCGCACAGGGACCACAGGGACCGGGCGGACTGCAGGGACCACGTCATGCGCACCCGCGAGCGGTCTGCCAGTGCCAGGCCGGGGCCGGGGACGTCCCACCGCCCGGCGGCCGGTGCCAGGCCGGTGCCGAACCCGGCCTGGCACCGGGCCGCCCGGCACCGACCCCGCCGACTGTGGCGCGGCCGCCCGCTCAGCCCCGTCCCGGCCGCCTCGCCCCGGGCGCTCAGCCCTGCTGCCCCGACGTCTTCCGCAGCGTCGGGCGGGCCGTCGAGAGGCGCTGCCTGAGGGCGGCCCACCGGTCCGAGACCGCCCAGACCACCCGTGCGGACGAACGCGGGGCGAACCGTGCGCGCAGCCTCGTCGTGCGGCTGACCGTGCCCCGCAACCCGGCGCTCACACGTCGCACGTCCTCCGCAAGACCCGCCGCGAGACGTGGCCGGGGCGCGTAGAGAACCTGCTCCACCGCGTCCGCCACCCGGTGGACCGCCGCCTCGGCGTCCGGCTCGAGCTGCCCGAGCCGGGCGATGCGCGCCGCCGCCCGACGCGGGGTCTGCGACTCCTGCGGCGGGATCCCGAAGTCCCACGCCGTGTCGGTCAGTTCCTCCCAGACCGCCAGGACGTGCGGTGCCGTGTCCTCCTCGCCACGGCCGTGCGCCCCCAAGCGGACCGACCGGGCCCGCAGGCGCCACAGCATCGGGGCCAGCGGAAGCAACAGCACCGCGAGCCCGCCCAGCACCCAGGCCAGAACCGTGTACCACTTCGGCCCCCGGTCGTCCGTGACCGCCACCGCCGCCGTCGACTCGCTCGGGCAGGCCCCCAGCCTCCTCTCCTGCGGCGGGCAGCTCTCGCCGGCCGAGGGCGCCGCCGACGGCTCCGTCGTCGCCTCCCGGGACGGCAGCACCGGATCGGGGACCGCGTTGCCCGGCGTGTTCTCCACCGTGTACGCGGGGATCGACCCCCGGGTGGGCGTCGGCTCGAAACGGGTCCAGCCCACGCCCTCGAAGTACAGCTCCGGCCAGGCGTGCGCGTCGCGCAGCCCCACCGCCACCGAACCGTCCGCCTGAGGCGTACCCGGTGCGAACCCGACCGCGACCCGCGCCGGAATGCCCAGCGAGCGGGCCATCGCCGCCATGGCGAAGGAGAAGTGCACGCAGAAACCCTGCTTGTCCTCCAGGAAACGGGCGATCGCCTGCGAGCCGCCGCCGACCTCGACCTGGGTGTCGTATTCGAAGCCGCCGTTGACCGCGAAGTACTCCTGGAGCCTGACCGCCTGCTCGTACGGGTTCGCCGCGCCCTCGGTGACGTCCCGGGCCGTCTGCGACACCACCGCCGGCAGCGAGTCCGGCAGCTCGGTGTACTCCCGCTGCAGAGCCGCCGGCGGCTGCGGTGCCGAGGCGAGCTGCTCCGCGGTCGGCCGTACGTCCAGACTCCGCACCTCGTACGTCAGCCCGCGCGTGTTCTGGCCGTGGTCACCGACCAGCGTCATGCCGACGGGCTCGTACCGCCAGTTGCCGCCGATCCGGACGCCGCTCGGCGGGTACGGCATCGGCAGCCAGTCCTGGGCGTACCAGTCCGCGGCCGAGACCGTGGTCTCGGTCTCGGTGCGCTCCACGTCGGGGCCGAGCCCGGCCGGAGAGGGGAAGGGGCCCGCCGGAACTGCGGTGATCCGCCGCTTCGAGGGCTTCCAGGTGCTGCCGTCGAATTCGTCCAGGGAAACGATCCGCAGGTACAGGTCGGAGAGGTCCTCCGCGTCCGTCTTCACGGACAGGACCTGGCGGTCCTCGTCGACGTTGAGACTGTCGCGCAGGGAGACCAGCGGGTTCACCGCGGAGATCGTGCCGTTGCCACCCGTCCCGGAGCCGGTGCCCCCGCGGGCGCCGTCCAGCAGCCCGCCGTCCATCGCGGGCAGCGCCAGGGGCACCACCAGCGCGACGCCCAGCGCGAGCGCGCCGATGCGGCGCCCGGTGCGTACCGGGGCCACCGCGCGGTCGGCACCGGCGCCCCGGGACCGGGGTGCCCCGCCGAAGACCCGGCCCCACTGCGAGAGCCTGTCACGGCCCTCGGCCAGCAGCAGCATCAGATAACCGGCCGCCGCGAGCAGGAACCACAGCCAGTCGGCACCGCCGTCGGACAGCCCCGCGGCCACCGAGTACAGGGCCAGCAGCGGCAGCCCGGCCGGCGCGGCACTGCGGAAGGTCACCGCGAGGGCGTCCACCAGCAGGCCGATCACCAGCACGCCGCCGACCAGCATCAGACGGATGCCGTCGGACTCCAGCGGAGCCGGTATCGCGTACCGGGCGATGTCGTCACCGCCCTGCCGCAGCAGCTCGGCGAAGTGCCGGAAGGCCTCCGGGCCCGGGATCAGCCCGGCCAGAGCCTGCTGCCGGGCGAAGACCCAGGTCAGCAGCAACAGCCCGGTCACGGCCTGCGCGGCGACCGTCAGCGGCCGGGCCAGAGGCACCCGCCGGGCCCCCGCGCCGACACCCGTCTGGACCGCCAGCATGACCGCCGCCTGGAAGATCCAGACGGCGGGGTCGACCAGCGGAAGCAGCGCGCACGCCGCCGACAGCGTGGCCGCCCACGCCCACAGTGCCAGCCGTGCCTGCCCGCTCACCGGCTCCCCTCCCCACGATCCGCGCTCACGGGGCCGGCGAGCGCGTGGCACGCCGGCCCCGGCCACCTCCCGCGTACGGCAGCCCGGGCGCACGGCGCCGACGGTGCCGGCCGGTTCATCGCGCCCCCTCCCCACCGCTCGTCGCCGCGAGATCCGCGCGCTCCCGGCCCGCGAGCCGCCACAGCTCCTCCAGACCGGCGCCCCGGGGCACCCCCACGGCGCTCCAGCCCGCCTCGCGCAGCATCCGCGGCCCCTCCCCGCGCACGCCGGACGGGCCGGGGACGACGGCCGGGCCGGGCACGTCGGACGAGTCTCCCCGCCAGGTCTCGCTGTCGAGCACGAACGCGATCGCGCCACCGCTGCGATGCCGCATCCTGGCGGCCACCATGGCCTGCTCCTCGTCCAGATCGCCGAAGAACGCCACCAGCAGCCCCTCGTTCCCGCCGCGCAGCACGTCGTAGGCCCGGGACAGGCCCGTGCCGTCGGAATGGCCGATCACGGCGAGGGTGTCCATCATCAGCCCGGCCGTCTCGGCCGCGCCCTGGCTCGCGCCCGCGAACCCCTCGGCACCCTCGCCGGGCACACAGTCGCCGGTGTCGGTGAGCAGCCGGACGGAGAAGCCCCGCTCCAGCATGTGCACCAGCACCGACGCCGCACCCGACACCGCCCACTCGAAGGCCGAGTCGGGCCCCGCCCCCTCGAAGGCCGTGCCCCGCGTGTCCAGGAGAACTGTGCAGCGGGCACGCTGCGGCTGTTCCTCGCGGCGCACCATCAGCTCGCCGTACCGGGCGGTGGAGCGCCAGTGCACACGTCGCAGATCGTCCCCGTAGCGGTATCCGCGCGGGATCACGTCGTCGTCGCCCGCCAGCGCGAGCGAGCGCTGCCGGCCCTCGCCGTATCCCTTCGCCTCGCCGCTCAGCCGCACCGGCGGCAGCGGCTCCACACGCGGAATCACCGTCAGGTCGTCGTGCGCGGAGAAGGACCGGGTCAGCTCGCACATGCCGAACGGGTCGGTCAGCCGCAGCTGGAGCGGGCCCAGCGGATAGCGGCCCCGCAGGTCGGAGCGGACCCGGTAGGAGACCTCGCGCCGGCCCCCCGGCTCCACCCGGTCGAGCACGAAGCGGGGACGCGGCCCCAGCACGTAGGGCACCCGGTCCTGGAGCATCAGCAGGCCGGTGGGCAACCGTGAGATGTTGTCGACGCGCAGGTGGACCCGGGCCTCGCTGCCCGCGGGGACCCGGGCCGGGGAGAGCAGCCTGCTGCCCTTCACCTGGTGCCGCGTGCGGTACAGCACCGTCGCGCACACCAGCGGCAGCACGCTCAGCAGCAGCCCGACGCGCAGCAGGTCGCTCTGACCGAGCACATAGGCGCAGATCGCGGCGGCGACACCGGCGGCCAGGAAGGAACGCCCGCGGGTGGTCAGGCCCGCCAGGGCGGTGCGGACACCGCCTCTGGTCCCGCGGCCCTCCCGCGCCCGGCCCGGCCCCCCGGCGTCCATCACAGCCTCCGCGGCTGCTGCCGGCCGTACGCCGGAGCGCCGTGCGCCACGCCGAAGCCCGTCTGCTGCTGGGACGCGGCGGGCACCGGGGTGCGCTGCAGGATGTCCTGGACGACCTGCTCGGCCGTGCGGCGGCCCAGCTGGGCCTGGGCGGTGGGCAGCAGGCGGTGGGCCAGGACGGCGACGGCGAGGGCCTGCACGTCGTCCGGCAGCGCGTACTCCCGGCCGCTCAGGGCTGCGGACGCCTTCGCCGCGCGCAGCAGATGCAGCGTCGCGCGCGGCGAGGCGCCGAGTCTGAGATCCGGGTGGGTGCGGGTGGCGGCGACCAGGTCGACGGCGTACCGCCGGACCGGGTCCGCGACGTGGACACCCCGGACCGCCTCGATCAGCTTCACGATCTCGTGCGCGTGCGCCACCGGCTGCAGACTGTCCAGCGGGTTCACCCCACCGTGCACGTCGAGCATCTGCAGCTCGGCCTCGGGGCTCGGATAACCGATGGAGACGCGTGCCATGAAACGGTCGCGCTGGGCCTCCGGAAGCGGATAGGTGCCCTCCATCTCGACCGGGTTCTGCGTCGCCACCACCATGAAGGGGCTGGGCAGCTCGTAGGTCTGCCCGTCGATGGTGACCTGGCGCTCCTCCATCGACTCCAGCAGCGCGGACTGCGTCTTCGGCGAGGCACGGTTGATCTCGTCGCCGATCACCACCTGCGCGAAGATCGCGCCCGGCTTGAACTCGAAGTCCCGGCGCTGCTGGTCCCAGATGGACACCCCGGTGATGTCCGAGGGCAACAGGTCCGGCGTGAACTGGATGCGGCGCACCGAGCAGTCGATCGACCGCGCCAGTGTCTTGGCCAGCATGGTCTTGCCGACGCCCGGGACGTCCTCGATCAGCAGGTGTCCCTCGGCGAGCAGCACGGTCAGCGCGAGCCGTACGACCTCGGGCTTGCCCTCGATCACGTTCTCCACCGAGACGCGGACCCGCTCGGCCACGGAGGTCAGGTCGTCCCCCACCCCCGCGTACGCCCGGTCGGTGGCGCCCCCATGGCTCGCCTGATCCTCATAGGTCGTCACCCCGGCCCTCCTCGGCCTTGCCCCGCGTTCACCGGGGAACGAGAGATACCCCGGACTTTCCGGTCCGGTCCGTACCGCGGACCGGCCCACCCCGAATACGGACGCCGCGCGGAAACAGTTCCGCGCGGACACCGCTTTCCCGCATTCTTGCCGCCGTTACCGATTCGTGTCACTCGCCTGTGGACAACTGACCTCGATATGTCGGGTCTTATGACCTTTGCGATCCCGTCCGGCGGAAACGCGGAAACGCGGAAACACGGAGGCAGCGACGGCCGAGGCGGCCGCGGCCGGGACGGGGAGGCGCGGACGGTGACGGCCGAGGCGGGCGGACGGATCAGCCGGGCAGGACCTCGCTCAGCCGGCCCGTCCTCACGTCGAACACGAAACCGCGCACGTCCTCGGTGTGCGGCAGGAACGGTGACGTGCGCACCCGCTGGATCGACTGCCGGACGTCCTGCTCCACGTCCTGGAAGGACTCCACCGCCCACGCGGGACGCTGGCCGACCTCCAGCTCCAGGTCGTGCCGGAAGCCCTCCGTGAGGGTCTCCATGCCGCAGCCGGTGTGGTGGATCAGGACCACGCTGCGGGTGCCCAGCGCCCGCTGACTGATGGTGAGGGAGCGGATCACGTCGTCGGTGACGACACCGCCCGCGTTGCGGATGGTGTGGCAGTCGCCGAGCCGGAGGCCGAGCGCCGCGTGCAGATCGAGGCGCGCGTCCATGCACGCCACGACGGCGACGCGCTGCACGGGACGGGCGCCCATCCCCGGATCGCTGAACGCGGCGGCGTAGCGTTCGTTCGCCTCGACGAGCCGGTCGGTGACGGTGCCGCCGCCGGCCGTGGGGGAGTCCGGGCCTGCGGGTACCGATGCGGAAGTCGTCATAGACATGACGTTACTGGCCGCCCGCGCCCCGGGCCCGTCGCGAAGAGGGACAAAGAGCACCATCACGGCTTGTTGTGAGCCGATCCACAGGGCGTGAGAACGCGCCCGTACGGGTGAAATGCCTCGTCGCACCGGTTTGCGGACGCCGGCGTCCGCCACGCGCGGGCCGGTTGATTGACCGGGCGACAGGGTGGACTAAAGTGACGCGAAGCGGGAGGCGAGGGTCTCCCCGCTGGACTGAACACCCCCGGAGACCTGGACGACGTCCCGCCAGATCTCCCCACGTGCGCGGCGCGTACGTACGGCTCGGCCTCCTCCCGCTCCCGGCCGGCTGACGCTTCCGGCGCCGGCAGGCCTCCCCTTCACGAGCGAGCGGGAGGGGACCCGGCAGTGCGTGTCGTCGTGCCGGACCCGAGAGGCCGCCCCACTTGAGTCAGAGTCGACACGTCCCGGTGATGCTCCAGCGGTGCCTGGACCTGCTGGCACCCGCCCTCCAGGAGCCGGGGGCCGTGGTGGTGGACTGCACGCTCGGGCTCGGCGGGCACAGCCAGGCGCTGCTCGACCGCTTTCCCGAGGCCCGTCTCGTCGCCCTCGACCGGGACAAGGAGGCCCTGCGCCTGTCCGGCGAGCGGCTCGCGCCCTACGGCGAGCGCGCCACCCTCGTCCACGCCGTCTACGACGAACTGCCCGACGTCCTCGACCGGCTCGGAATCCCCCGCGTCCAGGGCGTGCTGTTCGACCTGGGCGTCTCCTCCATGCAGCTCGACGAGGCCGGCCGCGGCTTCGCCTACGCCCAGGACGCCCCCCTCGACATGCGCATGGACCAGACGGCCGGCATGAGCGCCGCCGAGGTCCTCAACACCTACCCGCCCGGTGAACTCGTCCGCATCCTGCGGGCCTACGGCGAGGAGAAGCAGGCCAAGCGGATCGTCTCCGCGATCGTGCGCGAGCGCGAGAAGGAACCCTTCACCAACAGCGCCCGGCTGGTGGAGCTGATCCGCGCCGCGCTGCCGCAGGCGGCCAAGCGCACCGGCGGCAATCCGGCCAAGCGCACCTTCCAGGCCCTGCGCATCGAGGTCAACGGCGAACTGTCCGTCCTGGAGCGGGCGATCCCGGCCGCCGTCAAGGCGCTGGCCGTGGGCGGGCGGATCGCGGTGCTGTCCTACCACTCCCTGGAGGACCGGCTGGTCAAGCAGGTCTTCGCGGCGGGTGCCGCCAACACCGCGCCCCCGGGACTGCCGGTCGTGCCCGAACGCTACGCACCACGGCTCAAGCTGCTCACGCGCGGTGCCGAACTCCCCACCGAGGAGGAGATCGCCGAGAACCGGCGGGCGGCGCCGGCACGGCTGCGCGGTGCGGAGCGCGTCAGGGAGGACGTCGAGTGAAGCAGGCCAGGCGCGTGCGGATGTGCCGCCCGGGCCGAAGGGAGGGCTCGTGAGCGGGAAACCCCGGCTGAGGGGGCGGGCCGCGCGGCTCGCCCGGCTGCTCCCGCCCGGCGGACGCGGCCAGGCCGCCCGGGCGCCGTTCGCCCTCCTCGTCGTCCTCCTGCTGGGCGGCGGCCTCGTCGGACTGCTGGTGCTGAACTCCGCCCTGAGCGCGGGCTCGTTCCAGCTGGACGACCTCAAGGAGGAGACGAAGAGCCTCACCGACGAGGAACAGGCCCTCCAGCGCGACATCGACGCCTACTCCGCGCCCCAGGCCCTCCAGCACCGCGCCCGCGAACTGGGCATGGTGCCCGGCACGGACCCCGCCTTCCTCGCCCCCGACGGCACCGTCAAGGGTTCGCCCGCCCCGGCGCCCTCCCCGGCCACCCCCCTCGTCCTCGCCCCCGAGGCGCTGATCGCCCCGCCCGCCCCCGCGTCCGCCGGTGCCACCGCCACCCCCACCGCGGCGGCCGCCCCCACCCCGACCCCCGGCAGGTGACGGAAGTGTCCGACAGGGAACCGACGCGCCGCCGCGTGCCCGGACCCGCGAGGCCCGTCCGTCCCGGCGGCCGGCGGCAGCCCGGACCCGGCGCCCGCCCGGCCCGCCGCCCCGGCCCGCCCCGGCCGGGCGCGCCCCGCTCCATCCGGCTGGGCAGCCCCCGGCCCCGGCTGCGCATGATCGGCCTCGCGCTGACCCTGGTCCTGGCCGCCTTCGTCGTACGGCTGCTCCAGGTGCAGGCCGTCGACGCCGGCACGTACACCGCCAAGATCGACCGGCACCGCTACGTCGTCCACACCCTGTCCGCCGAGCGCGGCGGGATCACCGACCGCAACGGCGTGGCCCTCGCGACCACCGTCGACGCCTACGACATCACGGCCGACCCCACGCTCTTCACCCGCGAACAGCTCAAGATCGACGACGGTCCCGAGCAGGCGGCGGCGCTGCTCGCGCCGATCCTCGGCCGGGACCAGTCCGAACTGGCCGGGCTGCTGCGCCCGAAGAACAAGAAGCTGCGCTACGTCCGCCTCGCCCACCGGCAGACCCCGCAGGTCTGGAACCAGATCAAGGACCTGAAGAGCACGCTCGCCAAGAAGGCCGAGACGGACAGGTCCACGGTCAACGTCCTCGCGGGCGTCCTGGCCGACCCCAGCAGCAAGCGCGTGTACCCGGGCGGCGACCTCGCCGCCGGCGTCCTGGGCTGGGTGAGCGCCGACGGCAAGGGCGGCGGCGGACTCGAACGCCAGCTGAACGAGACGCTGTCCGGCAAGGACGGCGAGGTCCGCTACGTGCAGTCCGGCGGCCACCAGGTACCCACCGCCGACGCGACCAAGACACCCGCCGTGCCCGGCAGCGACGTCGAGCTCACCATCGACCGCGACATCCAGTGGGCCGCGCAGCACGCCATCACCGAGCAGGTGAAGAAGTCCAAGGCGGACGGCGGCTACGTCATCGTCCAGGACACCCGCACCGGCGAGATCCTCGCCATGGCCAACGCGCCCGGCTTCGACCCGGGCGACCTGGCGCACGCGAACCCCGCGGCGCTCGGCAACGCGGCCCTCCAGGACGCCTTCGAGCCCGGCTCCACGGCCAAGGTGATGTCCATGGCCGCCGTGCTCGAGGAGAACGTCGCCACCCCGCACACGCACGTCACCGTCCCCAACCGGCTGCACCGCGGCGACCGGCTCTTCAAGGACGACGTCGACCACCCCACCTGGTACCTCACGCTCAACGGCGTGCTCGCCAAGTCCAGCAACATCGGCACCATCCTGGCCACCGGCGAACTCGGCAGGACACAGGCCGAGGCCAACAAGGTCCTCTACTCCTACCTGCGCAAGTTCGGCCTCGGCGAGTACAGCGGGCTCGGCTTCCCCGGCGAGACCAAAGGCATCCTCGCGCCCCCCGGCCAGTGGTCGACCTCGCAGCAGTACACGATCCCTTTCGGCCAGGGCGTCTCCCTGAACGCGCTCCAGGCCGCCTCCGTCTACTCGACGATCGCCAACGGCGGCGTGCGCATCGAACCCACCCTCGTCCGCGGCACGAAGGACGCCGACGGACGCTTCACACCGGCCCCGGAGCCCGAGAAGACCCGCGTGGTCAGCGAGAAGACCGCCAGGACACTCGCGCAGATGCTGGAGTCCGTGGTGGACGACGAGGAGGGCACCGGCACCAAGGCCCGCATCCTCGGCTACCGCGTGGCGGGCAAGACGGGCACGGCCAACCGGGTGGATCCGGTCACCGGCAAGTACCACGGCTACACCTCGTCGTTCGCCGGTTTCGCCCCCGCCGACAAGCCCCGTGTCACCGTGTACTGCGCCATCCAGAACGCCACCCAGGGCAGTTACTTCGGCGGCCAGATCTGCGGACCCGTCCACAAACAGGTCATGGAGTTCGCGCTGAAGACCCTCCAGATCCCGCCGACCGGGGCCGCACCCGCCAACCTCCCCGTCACCTTCAAGCCCTGACCGGACGGGCGTCCCCGCACCGAGCCGGCACCGAGCCACCAGGAACCACCCGTGACAACGATCACCCCGGACCCCGGGAACCAGAACAGCCCCCGCCCCTCGCCGGCCCGCCGTCCGACGCCGAACCCGGCGGACGGTGCTGCGCACGGGACCTCCTTTGGCCCGGACGCGGGTACGCCCGGTACGCTCACCGCCGTGCCACACGCCGATCAGTCCCAATCCACCCAGAAGGGCCACCCCGTGACATATCCGGGACCGCCCCGGCCGGTGCAGGTCTCCGCCACACCTCTCGCGGAACTCGCCGATCAGCTGGGTGTCACCGCGCCGGACAGCACCGCCGGGGTCACGGGCATCACCCACGACTCCCGCGCCGTCCGCCCCGGTGACCTGTACGCCGCCCTCCCCGGAGCCCGCGCCCACGGCGCCGACTTCGTCACCCAGGCCGCCGGCCTCGGCGCCGTCGCCGTGCTGACCGACCCGGCCGGCGCGGAGCGCGTCGCCGCCGCCGGGCTGCCGGCGCTCGTCGTCGACGACCCGCGCGCGCGGATGGGCGAACTGGCGGCCACGATCTACGGCCACCCCGGCCGCGATCTCCTCCAGATCGGCATCACCGGCACCTCCGGCAAGACCACCACCGCCTACCTCGTCGAGGGCGGCCTGCGCACCGCGCGGACCACCGGTCTCATCGGCACGGTCGAGATGCGCATCGGCGACGAGCGCATCAAGTCCGAGCGCACCACGCCCGAGGCCACCGACCTCCAGGCCCTGTTCGCGGTCATGCGCGAGCGCGGCACCGAGGCCGTCGCCATGGAGGTCTCCAGCCACGCCCTGGTGCTCGGCCGGGTGGACGCCTGCGTCTTCGACGTCGCGGTGTTCACCAACCTCAGCCCGGAGCACATGGAGTTCCACTCCGGCATGGAGGACTACTTCCAGGCCAAGGCGCAGCTGTTCACGCCGCTGCGCAGCAAGCTGGGGGTGGTCAACACCGACGACGAGTACGGCCGCCGGCTCGCGAACGAGGCCACGGTCCCCGTCGTCACCTACTCCGCCGAGGGCCACCCCGACGCCGACTGGCGCGCCGAGGACGTCCGGGTCGGCCCGATGGACTCCACGTTCACCGCGGTCGGCCCCAAGGGCGAGCGGATCGCCGCCAGGTCGCCGCTGGCCGGACCCTTCAACGTGGCCAACACCCTCGCCGCGATCGTCGCCCTGGCCGCCGCGGGCCTCGACCCGCAGACCGCCGCCGACGGCGTCGCCGCCGTGCCGGGCGTGCCGGGCCGGCTGGAGCGCGTGGACGAGGGCCAGCCCTACCTCGCGGTGGTCGACTACGCCCACAAGACCGACGCGGTCGAGTCCGTCCTGCGGGCCCTGCGCAAGGTGACCGAGGGCAGGCTGCACGCCGTGCTCGGCTGCGGCGGCGACCGGGACACCACCAAGCGCGAGCCGATGGGCGCCGCCGTGGCCCGCTTCGCCGACACGGCGGTGCTGACCTCCGACAACCCCCGCTCCGAGGACCCCCTGGCCATCCTCGCCACCATGCTCCGGGGCGCGGCGTCCGTGCCCGCGCACGAGCGCGGCGAGGTCCAGGTCTTCGAGGACCGGGCCGCCGCGATCGCCGCCGCCGTCGCCCGGGCCGAGCCCGGCGACACCGTGCTGGTGGCGGGCAAGGGCCACGAGCAGGGCCAGGACATCGCCGGAGTGGTCCGCCCCTTCGACGACCGCCAGGTGCTTCGCGAAGCCATCCGGAAGACCCAGGGATGAAGATCCTGAAGAACCAGGGGATGAACTTGTGATCGCCCTCTCCCTCGCCGAGATCGCAGAAGTCGTCGGCGGGCAGATGCACGACATACCGGACGCGTCCGTCCAGGTCACCGGACCGGTGGTCCGGGACTCCCGGGAGGCCGGGCCCGGCAGCCTCTTCGTCGCCTTCGTCGGCGAGCGCGTCGACGGCCACGACTTCGCACAGGCGGTCGTCGGGACGGGAGCGGTGGCCGTGCTCGGCTCCCGCCCCGTCGGCGTGCCCGCGATCGTCGTGGACGACGTCCAGGCCGCCCTCGGCGCCCTCGCCCGCCACGTCGTACGCCGCCTCGGCGCCACCCTCGTCGGCCTCACCGGCTCCGCCGGCAAGACCAGCACCAAGGACCTCATCGCCCAGGTCCTGCGGCGCAAGGCGCCGACGGTGTTCACCCCGGGCTCGCACAACAACGAGATCGGGCTGCCGCTCACCGCCCTGACCGCCACCGAGGACACCAGGTACCTCGTGCTGGAGATGGGCGCCCGCGGCATCGGCCACATCCGGTACCTCACCGAACTCACCCCGCCGAGGATCGGCCTCGTCCTCAACGTCGGCTCCGCCCACATCGGCGAGTTCGGCGGCCGGGAGCAGATCGCCCAGGCCAAGGGCGAACTCGTCGAGGCGCTCCCGCCGGCCGAGGAGGGCGGCGTCGCGATCCTCAACGCGGACGACCCCTACGTCCGCGCCATGTCCTCCCGTACGAAGGCGAAGGTGATCTTTTTCGGGGAGTCCGACGAAGCGGACGTGTCCGCCGAGAACGTGCGACTCACGGACAGCGGACAGCCCTCCTTCAGGCTTCACACACCCTCCGGTGCAAGTGATGTGACCATGCGCCTGTACGGTGAGCATCACGTGTCGAACGCGCTCGCCGCGGCCGCCGTCGCCCACGAGTTGGGCATGTCCGCAGACGAGATCGCCACCGCGCTCTCCGAGGCGGGCTCCCTCTCCCGCTGGCGGATGGAGGTCACCGAGCGCCCGGACGGCGTGACGGTCGTCAACGACGCCTACAACGCGAACCCCGAGTCCATGAAGGCCGCGCTGCGCGCACTGGCCGCCATGGGCAAGGGGCGCCGCACGTGGGCGGTGCTCGGCAAGATGGCCGAGCTCGGGGACGAGGCGCTCGCCGAGCACGACGCGGTCGGACGGCTCGCCGTCCGGCTCAATGTCGGCAAGCTCGTCGCGGTCGGGGGCAGGGAAGCCCGATGGCTGCAACTGGGCGCATACAACGAGGGTTCGTGGGGTGAGGAGTCGGTGCACGTGTCCGACGCACAGGCGGCTATCGACCTGTTGCGCAGCGAGTTGCGCCCGGGGGACGTCGTACTCGTGAAGGCGTCCCGTTCGGTGGGTCTGGAGGCGGTCGCCGCGGCGCTGCTCGAGACCGGCGCCGAGGGTGAGGTCGCCGCCCGATGATGAAGCAGATCCTGTTCGCGGGAGTCATCGGCCTCTTCCTGACCTTGGTCGGCACCCCGCTGCTGATCAAGCTGCTGGCCCGCAAGGGGTACGGCCAGTACATCCGCGACGACGGCCCGCGCGAGCACGCCAGCAAGCGCGGTACGCCGACCATGGGCGGCATCGCCTTCATCCTGGCGACGGTCATCGCCTACTTCCTGGCCAAGATGATCACCGGCTACCTGGACGAGGAGGCCGACGCGGGGCCGACCTTCTCGGGCCTGCTGGTGCTGGGCCTCATGGTCGGCATGGGCCTGGTCGGCTTCCTCGACGACTACATCAAGATCGTCAAGCGGCGTTCGCTGGGTCTGCGGGCCAAGGCGAAGATGGCCGGTCAGCTCATCGTCGGCATCGCCTTCGCGGTGCTCGCGCTGCAGTTCGCGGACAACCGCGGCAACACCCCGGCCTCCACCAAGCTGTCGTTCATCACCGACTTCGGCTGGACCATCGGCCCGGTGCTGTTCGTGGTCTGGGCGCTGTTCATGATCCTCGCCATGTCGAACGGCGTGAACCTCACCGACGGCCTCGACGGCCTGGCCACCGGCGCCTCCGTCCTGGTCTTCGGCGCCTACACCTTCATCGGCGTCTGGCAGTTCCAGGAGTCCTGCGCCAACGCGCTGACCCTGACCAACCCGGGCGCCTGCTACGAGGTGCGCGACCCGCTCGACCTGGCGGTGGTCGCCTCCGCGCTGATGGGGTCCTGCCTCGGCTTCCTGTGGTGGAACACCTCGCCGGCCAAGATCTTCATGGGCGACACCGGTTCGCTCGCGCTCGGCGGTGTGCTCGCGGGTCTGGCGATCTGCTCGCGCACCGAGCTGCTGCTGGCCATCCTCGGCGGCCTGTTCGTCCTGATCACCATGTCGGTGGTCATCCAGGTCGGCTCCTTCCGCATGACCGGCAAGCGCGTCTTCCGGATGGCGCCGCTCCAGCACCACTTCGAACTCAAAGGCTGGTCCGAGGTCCTTGTCGTGGTCCGCTTCTGGATCATCCAGGGCATCTGCGTGATCGTCGGACTCGGCCTCTTCTACGCGGGATGGGCAGCGGACAAGTGACCTCCTCGGTGTCTTCGGAATTCACGGGCAAGCACGTCACCGTCGCCGGACTGGGCGTCTCCGGCGTCCCGGCGGCCAAGGTCCTCAACGGCCTCGGCGCGCACGTCACCGTCGTCAACGACGGCGACGACGAACGCGCGCGGACGCAGGCGGCCGAGCTGGAGGCGCTCGGCGTCACCGTGCGCCTCGGCGACGGGGACTCCCTCCCCGAAGGCACCGAGCTGATCGTCACCGCACCCGGCTGGAAGCCGGACAAGCCGCTGTTCACGGCGGCGGCGCGGGCGGGCGTCCCCGTCTGGGGCGACGTCGAGCTGGCCTGGCGCCTGCGCGGCCCGGACGCCGCGCCCTGGCTGGCCGTCACCGGCACCAACGGCAAGACGACCACCGTCCAGATGCTGGCGTCCATCCTGAAGGCCGCCGGCCTGCGCACGGCCGCCGTCGGCAACATCGGCGTCTCGCTGCTGGACGCGGTCACCGGCGAGGAGGAGTACGACGTCCTCGCCGTGGAGCTGTCCAGCTACCAGCTCCACTGGGCGCCCTCCCTGCGCGCCCACTCGGCGGCCGTCCTCAACCTCGCCCCCGACCACCTCGACTGGCACGGCTCCATGGAGGCGTACGCCGCCGACAAGGGCCGTATCTACGAGGGCAATCGCGTCGCCTGCGTCTACAACGTCGCCGACAAGGCCACCGAGGACCTCGTCCGCGCGGCCGACGTCGAGGAGGGCTGCCGGGCGATCGGCTTCACCCTGGGCACCCCCGGTCCCTCCCAACTCGGCGTCGTGGAAGGCATCCTGGTCGACCGCGCCTTCGTGGAGAACCGGCAGAAGAACGCCCAGGAGCTCGCCGAGGTCTCCGACGTGAACCCGCCGGCCCCGCACAACATCGCCAACGCCCTTGCCGCGGCGGCCCTCGCCCGCGCCTTCGGCGTCCCCGCCTCCGCCGTCCGCGACGGGCTGCGGGCCTTCACGCCCGACGCCCACCGCATCGCGCACGTCGCCGACGTGGACGGGGTCTCCTACGTCGACGACTCCAAGGCCACCAACACCCATGCCGCCGAGGCCTCGTTGGCGGCGTACGAGTCGATCGTGTGGATCGCGGGCGGACTGGCCAAGGGCGCGACCTTCGACGAACTGGTCGCCGGGGCGGCGAAGCGGCTGCGCGGCGTCGTCCTCATCGGCGCCGACCGCGCCCTGATCCGCGAAGCCCTGGCGCGACACGCCCCGGAAGTACCCGTGGTCGACCTCGAGCGGACCGACACTGGGGCGATGCTCCAGGCGGTCCAGGAGGCCCGGCGGCTCGCCCGGCCCGGCGACACGGTGCTGCTCGCCCCGGCCTGCGCCTCCATGGACATGTTCACCAACTACAACAAGCGCGGTGACGCGTTCGCGGAAGCCGTTCGCGAACTCGGCGCCTGACCCGGCCGCTCCTGCGCCGGGTGATCTCGGGAGGGACGCGTGGGACGGTCCAGGCCGACGAACAGCGGAGGCCGCGATGCCCGGTAGCCGCACCGGACGTCCGCCCGTGCAGCGGCCCGTCAAGCGGACGGCCCCGCCGGGGCCGCCGCACGAGAACCCGGCCCTGCGCCTCTACCGGCGCCTGCGCCGCGCCTGGGACCGGCCGCTGACCGCCTACTACCTGATCTCCGGCGGCAGCGCGCTGATCATCGTGCTCGGCCTGCTGATGGTCTACTCGGCCTCCCAGATCACCGCGCTCCAACTCTCCCTGCCCGGCTCCTACTTCTTCCGCAAGCAGTTCCTGGCCGCCCTGATCGGCGCCGGACTGCTGGCGGCCGCCATGCGGATGCCGGTGAAACTGCACCGGGCGCTGGCCTACCCGATCCTCGCCGGCGCCGTCTGCCTGATGATCCTCGTGCAGGTGCCGGGGGTGGGGATGTCGGTCAACGGCAACCAGAACTGGATCTCCCTCGGCGGCTCCTTCCAGATCCAGCCCAGCGAGTTCGGCAAGCTCGCCCTCGTGCTGTGGGGCGCCGACCTGCTCGCGCGCAAGCAGGACAAGAAGCTGCTGGCCCAGTGGAAGCACATGCTCGTTCCCCTGGTGCCGGCCGCCTTCATGCTGCTCGGGCTGATCATGATCGGCGGCGACATGGGCACGGCGATCATCCTCACGGCGATCCTGTTCGGCCTGCTGTGGCTGGCCGGCGCCCCCACCCGGCTGTTCGCCGGGGTGCTCTCGATCGCCGCCCTCCTCGGTGTGATCCTCATCAAGACCAGTCCCAACCGCATGGCCCGGCTGAACTGCCTCGGCGCCACCGACCCCGGCCCCGGCGACTCCTGCTGGCAGGCCGTGCACGGCATCTACGCCCTGGCCTCGGGCGGACTGTTCGGATCCGGCGTCGGCGCCAGTGTGGAGAAATGGGGCGAACTCCCCGAAGCGCACACGGACTTCATCTTCGCCGTCACCGGTGAGGAACTGGGCCTGGCGGGCACGCTGTCGGTACTCGCCCTGTTCGCGGCTCTAGGCTATGCGGGTATCCGCGTGGCCGGACGCACGGAGGACCCCTTCGTCAGGTATGCCGCGGGAGGCGTGACCACCTGGATCACGGCCCAGGCCGTGATCAACATCGGTGCGGTCCTCGGACTGCTGCCGATCGCCGGTGTCCCCCTCCCGCTGTTCTCCTACGGGGGATCCGCCCTGCTGCCGACCATGTTCGCCATCGGCCTGCTCATCGCCTTCGCGCGCGACGAGCCCGGTGCGCGGGCGGCGCTTGCGCTGCGGCAACCTCGCTTTGGTAGAAAGCGGGGAACGGGGGGAACCGGGGGCTCCGGGGCCAGACGGACCCCCCGGAGTCGGAACACGATGCGACGGCGCGCCTCGGCGGCGCGTTCGTCCGGAGAGCGGTGAATTTCGGTGCATGTCGTACTCGCCGGCGGAGGAACCGCGGGCCACATCGAGCCCGCGCTCGCCCTCGCGGACGCCCTGCGCAGGCAGGATCCGACCGTGGGCATCACGGCCCTCGGCACGGAACGCGGCCTCGAGACCCGCCTCGTACCCGAGCGCGGGTACGAACTGGCGCTGATCCCGGCCGTACCGCTGCCGCGCAAGCCCACGCCCGAGCTGATCACCGTCCCGGGCCGGCTGCGCGGCACCATCAAGGCGGCCGAGCAGATCCTGGAACGCACCAAGGCGGACTGCGTGGTGGGCTTCGGCGGTTACGTCGCGCTGCCCGGCTACCTCGCGGCCAAGCGGCTCGGCGTGCCGATCGTCATCCACGAGGCCAACGCCCGTCCCGGCCTGGCCAACAAGATCGGCTCGCGCTACGCCGCCCAGGTCGCCGTCTCCACCCCCGACAGCAAGCTGCGCAACGCCCGTTACATCGGCATCCCGCTGCGCCGCTCCATCGCCACCCTCGACCGCGCCGCCGTGCGCCCCGAGGCCCGTGCGGCGTTCGGTCTCGACCCCAACCTGCCGACGCTGCTGGTCACCGGCGGCTCGCAGGGCGCCCGGCGCCTCAACGAGGTGGTCCAGCAGGTCGCTCCGTGGCTGCAGCAGGCGGGTATCCAGATCCTGCACGCGGTCGGTCCGAAGAACGAGCTGCCGCAGGTCCACCAGATGCCGGGAATGCCCCCGTACATCCCGGTGAGTTATCTGGACCGGATGGACCTCGCGTACGCCGCGGCCGACATGATGCTCTGCCGCGCCGGCGCGATGACCGTCGCCGAGCTCTCCGCCGTCGGACTCCCGGCCGCCTACGTCCCGCTGCCCATCGGCAACGGCGAACAGCGGCTCAACGCCCAGCCGGTGGTGAAGGCCGGCGGCGGCCTGCTGGTCGACGACGCGGAACTGACGCCCGAGTGGGTGCAGAACAACGTCCTGCCCGTGCTCGCCGACCCGCACCGGCTGTACGAGATGTCCCGCGCCGCCGCCGAGTTCGGCCGTCGGGACGCCGACGACCTCCTCGTCGGCATGGTGTACGAGGCGATCGCCGCCCGTCGGCAACACTGAGACATCGGCGCGTGAGCCGAAGGGACGCGCCGGTACCGGGAGACCGGGTTCGCGAAGGCCGAAGGGCTGAGCGCTGCCGCCTCCCGGTACCGGCCGGGGGCGCCCCGCAGGTGAACCGGGCCCGGGGAAAGGAGTGCGCGTGGCCGGAGCGACCACCGCCGAACGCGGTGAACGCCGGCAGAAGTCGTCCGGCCCGCCCCGCGCGGGACGGTTCAGACCGCCCCGGCTCCGTACGATCATCATCCTGGTCATTGCCCTCGTCCTCCTCTGCGGCGGCACCCTGTGGGTGCTGTACGGATCGAACTGGCTCCGTGTCGAACGCGTTTCGGTCTCCGGCACGCGTGTCCTGACCCCGGCCCAGGTCCGGGAGGCGGCGGACGTGCCGGTCGGGGACCCGCTGGTCTCCGTCGACACGGAGGCGGTCGCGGCGCGGCTCGGCCGGGAACTGCCCCGTGTCGACGAGGTCGACGTCGTGCGTTCCTGGCCGGACGGGATCGGACTGAAGGTGACGGAGCGCACCGCGGTCCTGGTGGCCCGCAAGGACGGGAAGTTCGTGGAAGTGGACGACGAGGGCGTCCGGTTCGCCACGATTCCCAAGGCCCCGAAGGGCGTCCCCGTACTGGAACTGGAGCCCGCCCGTTCCGGTTCGGCCGCGGCGAGCCTGCGCCGCTTCGGCGAGGACCGCCTGGTGCGCGAGGCGGTGCGCGTCACCGGCGACGTCCCGGAGGCGGTCGCTCACCGTACCCGCGTGGTCAAGGTCCGTTCCTACGACGACATCTCGCTGGAGCTGGACGGCGGCCGGACCGTCGTCTGGGGGAGCGGCGAACAGGGCGAGGCGAAGGCCCGTTCGCTCACCGCGCTGATGAAAGCGACGCCCGGGGCGAGGAACTTCGACGTAAGTGTTCCCACCGCTCCGGCGTCATCGGGGAGTTGACGGGTATACGTGCAGGCCAGCACCCTGGTTGGGCAGCGCTACGGCTGATCACATAGGGTGAAAAGAAAAACGGGAGGTTCGGCGTGTTCGTTGAACGCGCGCCACGTGTCGACTTAGTGTCCTGTTCGGAAGACTCCAAGGAACGGACACACTGGTAACCCTAAACTTCAGCGTTAGGGTTCGGGTCGGCGCTACGGACCGTCCCATTCGGCATCAGTCGTCGGGTCGCGGGGGCAGCAGTGCTCCGTGACCGGCGACACGTAACTCGAGGCGAGAGGCCTTCGACGTGGCAGCACCGCAGAACTACCTCGCAGTCATCAAAGTCATCGGTGTCGGCGGCGGTGGTGTCAATGCCATCAACCGGATGATCGAGGTCGGTCTCAAGGGCGTCGAGTTCATCGCCATCAACACCGACGCGCAGGCGCTGTTGATGAGCGACGCCGACGTCAAGCTCGACGTCGGCCGCGAACTCACCCGCGGACTCGGCGCCGGAGCCAACCCGGCCGTCGGCCGCAAGGCCGCCGAGGACCACCGCGAGGAGATCGAGGAGGTCCTCAAGGGGGCCGACATGGTCTTCGTGACGGCCGGCGAGGGCGGCGGCACCGGCACCGGCGGCGCGCCCGTCGTGGCCAACATCGCCCGCTCGCTCGGCGCCCTCACCATCGGCGTGGTCACCCGCCCGTTCACCTTCGAGGGACGGCGCCGGGCCAACCAGGCCGAGGACGGCATCGCCGAGCTGCGCGAAGAGGTCGACACCCTCATCGTCATCCCCAACGACCGGCTGCTGTCCATCTCGGACCGCCAGGTCAGCGTGCTGGACGCGTTCAAGTCCGCCGACCAGGTGCTGCTGTCCGGTGTGCAGGGCATCACCGACCTCATCACCACCCCGGGACTGATCAACCTCGACTTCGCCGACGTCAAGTCGGTCATGTCCGAGGCTGGTTCGGCCCTCATGGGCATCGGCTCGGCCCGCGGCGACGACCGCGCGGTGGCCGCCGCCGAGATGGCGATCTCCTCGCCGCTGCTGGAGGCGTCCATCGACGGCGCCCGGGGCGTCCTGCTCTCCATCTCCGGCGGCTCCGACCTCGGTCTGTTCGAGATCAACGAGGCCGCCCAGCTGGTCAGCGAGGCCGCCCACCCCGAGGCCAACATCATCTTCGGCGCGGTCATCGACGACGCGCTGGGCGACGAGGTGCGGGTCACCGTCATCGCGGCCGGCTTCGACGGGGGCCAGCCCCCGGCCAAGCGGGACAACGTCATCGGCTCGGCCTCGGCCAAGCGCGAGGAGCCCGCCCCGGCCCGGCAGCCCGAGAGCCGCCCGACCTTCGGCTCGCTCGGCAGCGTCAAGCCGAAGGAGGAGCCGGCCCCGGCACCGGCCCCGGAACCGGTCAGCGACCTGCCGCCGGTCCCCGCGCCGCCGGTTCCGCCGTCGCGGACCTACTCGGACAGCGCGGCCGAGGAACTGGACGTGCCGGACTTCCTGAAGTGATAGGACAGCGCGACACCGTGAACGGCGCGCACTTCGGCTTCACCGACCGGTGGGGCGGAGTGAGCGCCGTTCCGTACGAGGAGCTCAACCTCGGCGGCGCGGTCGGCGACGACCCCGCCGCCGTCACGGCCAACCGGGGTCTGGCCGCGAGGTCGCTGGGCGTCGACCCGGCCCGGGTGGTCTGGATGAACCAGGTCCACGGCGCCGACGTCGCCGTGGTCGACGGCCCCTGGGAGGACGCGCCGGTCCCGCGGGTCGACGCGATCGTCACCGCCGAACGCGGTCTCGCCCTCGCCGTCCTCACCGCCGACTGCGTACCCGTCCTGCTCGCCGATTCCGTCGCAGGCGTCGCCGCCGCGGCCCACGCGGGCCGGCCCGGCCTGGTCGCCGGGGTCGTCCCCGCCGCCGTACGGGCCATGACGGAACTCGGCGCCGACCCCGCCCGGATCACCGCCCGCACCGGACCCGCCGTGTGCGGCCGGTGCTACGAGGTGCCCGAGGACATGCGTGCCGAGGTGGCCGCCGCCGAGCCGGCGGCGTACGCCGTCACGAGCTGGGGCACACCGGCTCTCGACGTGGGCGCCGGCGTGCACGCGCAGCTCGAACGGCTCGGGGTGCGCGACCGGGCGCAGTCGCCGGTGTGCACCCGGGAGTCGAAGGACCACTTCTCGTACCGACGCGACCGCACCACCGGGCGGCTCGCGGGCTATGTCTGGCTGGGCTGATGGGACATGACGGACCGTAAGGAAGAACTCGCCGGGAATCTGGCGAAAGTGGAAGAGCGCATCACCGCCGCGTGCGAGGCCGCGGGCCGCCGCCGGGAGGAGGTGACCCTGATCGTGGTCACCAAGACCTACCCGGCCGACGATGTGCGCATTCTCTCGGAACTCGGCGTACGGCACGTCGCCGAGAACCGGGACCAGGACGCGGCGCCCAAGGCGGCCGCGTGCTCGGATCTGTCCCTTTCCTGGCATTTCGTCGGGCAGTTGCAGACCAACAAGGTGCGCTCCGTGGTCGGTTACGCCGACGTCGTGCAGTCCGTCGACCGCGCCAGGCTCGTCACGGCGCTGTCGAAGGAGGCGGTGCGGGCCGGCCGCGAGGTGGGCGTCCTGCTCCAGGTCGCGCTCGACGCGGGGGAGAGCGCGCGCGGGGAGCGCGGCGGCGTGGCACCCGCGGGAATCGAAGAGTTGGCCGACCTCGTCGCCGGATCGGACGGACTGCGGCTCGACGGTCTGATGACCGTGGCGCCGCTGACCGGCGCATACGCGGGACGCCAACAGGCGGCGTTCGAGCGTCTCATGGATTTGTCGACCCACCTGCGCCGAGCGCATCCTGCTGCGAACATGGTGTCCGCAGGGATGAGCGCGGACCTCGAGCAGGCCGTGGCGGCCGGGGCGACACATGTGCGCGTCGGCAGCGCGGTACTCGGAGTCCGCCCCAGGCTCGGGTAACGTCGCCAAGAAGTCGGACCACAGCAGAAAATATGGTCATTACCGCCGAAAGGCGGAGGCAACGACCTAGTGGATCGCGGGCACTTGGCAGTCGTCAGCCGATCCACCACAGAGCGGAGGACTCAGAGCATGGCCGGCGCGATGCGCAAGATGGCGGTCTACCTCGGCCTCGTGGAGGACGATGGGTACGACGGCCGGGGGTTCGACCCCGACGACGACTTCGAGCCCGAACTGGACCCGGAGCCCGAGCGGGACCACCGGCGGCACGAACCGGCACACCAGTCGCACGGTTCACATCAGCCCCAAAGGGACGAAGAGGTACGAGTCGTCCAACCGCCCGCGCAGCGCGAGCCGGTGCCCCGCGCCACTTCGCTCGCGGCGGAATCGGGCCGCCCGGCGCGCATCGCGCCCGTGGCATCCATCACACAAGAACGCGCAAGCCTGGAAAAGAGCGCACCGGTCATCATGCCCAAGGTCGTCTCCGAACGAGAGCCCTACCGGATCACCACACTTCACCCCCGGACCTACAACGAGGCCCGTACCATCGGGGAACACTTCCGTGAGGGCACACCGGTGATCATGAATCTCACTGAGATGGATGACACAGATGCGAAGCGACTTGTCGACTTTGCGGCCGGTTTGGTGTTTGGTCTTCACGGCAGTATCGAGCGGGTGACGCAGAAGGTGTTCCTGTTGTCTCCTGCTAACGTCGATGTCACGGCGGAGGACAAGGCCCGCATCGCAGAGGGCGGGTTCTTCAACCAGAGCTGAGACGCACGACCGGTTAGAGCAAGAGCGCGGATCCGAGGACGGATCCGAGAGATGGTTCAGGGGAGAGGGAAGCACAGGTCATGAGCGTGGTCCTGGATGTCGTCTACATCGCGCTGATGTGCTTCCTCATCGTGCTCATCTTCCGGTTGGTCATGGACTACGTCTTCCAGTTCGCCCGCTCGTGGCAACCCGGCAAGGCGATGGTGGTCGTTCTGGAGGCCACCTACACTGTCACCGATCCACCGTTGAAGCTTCTGCGGCGGTTCATTCCGCCGCTGCGTCTCGGGGGCGTGGCGCTCGACCTGTCCTTCTTCGTACTGATGATCATCGTCTACATCCTGATCTCGATCGTGAGCCGGCTGTGAGCGATGAGAGAGATACGGGCTTGCCGAATGCCGACGACTACGTTGAGGTGAAGAGATGCCGTTGACCCCTGAGGACGTGCGGAACAAGCAGTTCACGACCGTCCGCCTCCGTGAAGGCTATGACGAGGACGAGGTCGATGCCTTCCTCGACGAGGTCGAAGCCGAACTGACCCGACTGCTCCGCGAGAACGAGGACCTGCGCGCCAAGCTGGCCGCGGCGACGCGTGCGGCCGCGCAGAACCAGCAGAACATGCGCAAGCCCCCGGAACAGCCGCAGGACCAGCAGCAGCACGGACAGCATCCGCCCCAGCAGGGCGGTATGCCGCAGCAGGGCATGCGAGGTCCCGGCGCTCCGGTGCCCGCCGGCATATCGGGCCCGCCGCAGCAGCAGATGGGTGGCCCCATGGGTGGTCCGCCCCAGCTGCCGAGCGGTGCACCGCAGCTGCCCGCCGGCCCCGGCGGTCAGGGCGGTCCGCAGGGTCCCGGCCCGATGGGCCAGGGTCCGGGGCCGATGGGCCAGGGCGGCCCCGGTCCGATGCAGGGGCAGATGGGTCCCGGCCCGATGGGCGGCCCCATGGGCGGTCCGCAGGGTCCCGGCGGCCCCGGTGGTCACGGCATGCCCGGTCAGGGCGGCCCGGGCGGCGACAGCGCCGCGCGTGTCCTCTCGCTGGCCCAGCAGACCGCCGACCAGGCGATCGCCGAGGCCCGTTCCGAGGCCAACAAGATCGTCGGCGAGGCGCGTTCGCGTGCCGAGGGCCTGGAGCGGGACGCCCGTGCCAAGGCCGACGCGCTGGAGCGGGACGCGCAGGAGAAGCACCGCGTCGCGATGGGCTCCCTGGAGTCCGCCCGCGCCACGCTGGAGCGCAAGGTCGAGGACCTGCGCGGCTTCGAGCGCGAGTACCGGACGCGGCTGAAGTCCTACCTGGAGTCGCAGCTGCGGCAGTTGGAGACGCAGGCGGACGACTCGCTCGCCCCGCCGCGTACTCCCGCGACGGCCTCGCTGCCGCCGTCCCCGGCGCCTTCCATGGCTCCGGCCGGCGCGAGCGCCCCGTCGTACGGTGGCAACCAGTCGATGGGAAGCGGCCCGGGTCAGTCCGGTCCGTCCTACGGCGGCCAGCAGCAGATGTCGCCGGCGATGACCCAGCCGATGGCTCCGGTGCGGCCGCAAGGGCCGTCCCCGATGGGACAGGCGCCGTCGCCGATGCGGGGCTTCCTGATCGATGAGGACGACAACTGACAGGCTGCGGTACGGCGTAGTCGCCGGCAGTGACGAGGGCGGGCCCCGGGTTTCTGACCCGGGGCCCGCCCTCGTGCTGTGCGGGTTGCCGGTACGGCACCCCGTCGGCCAGAGGCGCCCGCCCCTCGGCCCGTACCGGCGGAAGGCACCGGCAGACAGCACCGGGCCCGGCGTCCCTCGCGCGAGGGAGGCCGGGCCCGGTGCTGTGCGGTTACGGATTACTGCTTGCGCAGCCGGAACGTCAGGGACAGGCCCTCGTCCGTGAACGGGGTCCCGTACGTGTCGTCCGCCTCGCCCTGGGCGAAGTCCGTCGCGAGGACCTCGTCGGCGATCAGCGCGGAGTGCTCGGTCAGGGCGGAGGCGACCGCCGGGTCCGCGGCCGTCCAGCGCAGGGCGATGCGGTCGGCGACGTCGAGGCCGCTGTTCTTGCGGGCCTCCTGGATCAGGCGGATCGCGTCACGGGCGAGGCCCGCACGGCGCAGCTCCTCCGTGATCTCCAGGTCGAGGGCGACCGTCGCGCCCGCGTCCGAGGCGACCGACCAGCCCTCGCGCGGCGTCTCGGTGATGATCACCTCGTCCGGAGCGAGGCTGATCGTCTCCCCGTCGAGCTCGACCGACGCCGTGCCCTCGCGCAGGGCGAGGGAGAGGGCGGCGGCGTCCGCGGCCGCGACGGCCTTGGCGACGTCCTGGACGCGCTTGCCGAACCGCTTGCCCAGCGCACGGAAGTTGGCCTTCGCCGTCGTGTCGACCAGGGAGCCGCCGACCTCGCTCAGCGACGCGAGGGACTCGACGTTCAGCTCCTCCGTGATCTGCGTGCGCAGTTCGGGGGAGAGCGCGTCGAAGCCCGTGGCGGCGATCAGCGCGCGGCGCAGCGGCTGACGGGTCTTCACGCCCGACTCCGCGCGGGTGGCACGGCCCAGTTCGACCAGGCGGCGCACCAGCACCATCTGCTTCGACAGCTCCGGGTCGATCGCGGTGAGGTCCGCCTCCGGCCAGGAGGACAGGTGGACCGACTCCGGGGCGCCCGGGGTGACCGGCACGACCAGGTCCTGCCAGACCCGCTCGGTGATGAACGGGGTCAGCGGGGCCATGAGCTTGGTGACCGTCTCGACGACCTCGTGCAGGGTGCGCAGCGCGGCCTTGTCGCCCTGCCAGAAGCGGCGGCGCGAACGGCGGACGTACCAGTTGGACAGGTCGTCGACGAACGCGGACAGCAGCTTGCCGGCGCGCTGGGTGTCGTAGCTCTCCAGCGCCTGGGTCACCTGGTCGGTGAGGGCGTGCAGTTCGGACAGCAGCCAGCGGTCCAGCACCGGACGCTCGGCGGGGGCCGGGTCGGCCTCGCTCGGCGCCCAGCCGGTGGTGCGGGCGTACAGGGCCTGGAAGGCGACCGTGTTCCAGTAGGTGAGGAGGGTCTTGCGGACGACCTCCTGGATGGTGCCGTGGCCGACGCGGCGGGCCGCCCAGGGGGAGCCGCCGGCCGCCATGAACCAGCGGACCGCGTCGGCGCCGTGCTGGTCCATCAGCGGGATCGGCTGCAGGATGTTGCCCAGGTGCTTGGACATCTTGCGGCCGTCCTCGGCGAGGATGTGACCGAGGCAGACCACGTTCTCGTACGACGACCTGTCGAAGACCAGGGTGCCGACGGCCATCAGCGTGTAGAACCAGCCGCGGGTCTGGTCGATGGCCTCGGAGATGAACTGCGCCGGGTAGCGGGACTCGAAGAGTTCCTTGTTCTTGTACGGGTAGCCCCACTGCGCGAACGGCATCGAGCCCGAGTCGTACCAGGCGTCGATGACCTCCGGCACGCGCGTGGCGGTCTTCCCGCAGCCGTCCTGCGGGCAGGCGAAGGTGACCTCGTCGATGTACGGGCGGTGCGGGTCGAGCGCGGACTGGTCGCTGCCGGACAGCTCGGACAGCTCGGCGCGGGAGCCGACGACGGTGAGGTGGTCGTCCTCGCAGCGCCAGATCGGCAGCGGGGTGCCCCAGTAGCGGTTGCGGGAGAGCGCCCAGTCGATGTTGTTGTTCAGCCAGTCGCCGAAGCGGCCGTGCTTGACGGAGTCCGGGAACCAGTTGGTCTTCTCGTTCTCCTGGAGCAGGCGGTCCTTGACCGCCGTGGTGCGGATGTACCAGGACGGCTGCGCGTAGTACAGCAGCGCGGTGTGGCAGCGCCAGCAGTGCGGGTAGCTGTGCTCGTACGGGATGTGCCTGAACAGCAGGCCCCGGGCGTCCAGGTCCTCGGTGAGCTTCTCGTCGGCCTTCTTGAAGAAGACGCCGCCGACCAGGGGGAGCTCCTCCTCGAAGGTGCCGTCCTGGCGGACCGGGTTGACCAACGGCAGGCCGTAGGAACGGCAGACCTTGAGGTCGTCCTCACCGAAGGCGGGGGACTGGTGGACCAGACCGGTGCCGTCCTCGGTGGTGACGTAGTCGGCGTTGACCACGAAGTGGGCCTCGGCCGGGAACTCCACCAGCTCGAACGGGCGCCGGTAGCTCCAGCGCTCCATCTCGGCACCGGTGAAGGACTGCCCGGTGGTCTCCCAGCCCTCGCCGAGGGCCTTGGCGACCAGGGGCTCGGCGACGACCAGCCTCTCCTCGCCGTTCGTCACGACGACGTAGGTGACCTCGGGGTGGGCGGCCACGGCCGTGTTGGACACCAGGGTCCACGGGGTGGTCGTCCAGACCAGCAGCGCCGCCTCGCCGGCCAGCGGGCCGGAGGTCAGCGGGAAGCGGACGTAGACGGACGGGTCGACGACCGTCTCGTAGCCCTGGGCCAGCTCGTGGTCGGACAGGCCGGTGCCGCAGCGCGGGCACCAGGGGGCGACGCGGTGGTCCTGGACGAGGAGCCCCTTGTTGAAGATCTCCTTCAGCGACCACCAGACGGACTCGACGTACTCCGGGTCCATGGTCCGGTAGGCGTCGTCGAGGTCGACCCAGTAGCCCATGCGGGTCGTCAGCTCGGCGAAGGCGTCGGTGTGCCGGGTCACCGACTCGCGGCACCTGGCGTTGAACTCGGCGATGCCGTACGCCTCGATGTCCTGCTTGCCGGAGAAGCCGAGCTCCTTCTCCACCGCCAGCTCCACGGGCAGGCCGTGGCAGTCCCAGCCGGCCTTGCGGCCCACGTGGTAGCCGCGCATGGTGCGGAAGCGGGGGAAGACGTCCTTGAAGACACGCGCCTCGATGTGGTGGGCGCCCGGCATGCCGTTGGCGGTGGGCGGACCCTCGTAGAAGACCCATTCGGGGCGGCCCTGGGACTGCTCCAGGCTCTTGGCAAAGATCTTCTGCTCGCGCCAGAAGTCGAGCACCGCGTGCTCGAGCGCGGGCAGGTCGACCTGGGCGGGCACCTGGCGGTACTGCGTCATCGATCTTCCTCCGGCGGACGTGCTGCCTTCCGTCGGAGGGACGAGAGCCGTAGAGGCTACGTACGCCGCCATGTGCGGCGCGCTCCCGCGGTACCACCCTCCTTGGCCCCCCGGCGCGTCGTGCACACCGGCGAGCCCCCTCATTGGGGTCGCGAGGCCGGTTCTACTCACCCGTCCTTCCGGTCGGGTTTTCCTCCGGCGGCTCCGGGGTGATCTTCACGCCGCGCTCGCCCCCGGGCTCCCACCGTCCCCGGGTCGCTCTGGGCTGCGTACGCCGCTACTCGTCCCCATCCACGCTTTTCGCTCCGCCCAGTGTACGGCGCCGCGGGAGCGGCGGCCGACCGGTTTCCGGCGCCGGACGGGAGGGGACGCCGTACGGCCGGTGACCCGGATGCCGCGCCCGGAGGCCCGGTGTCCGCCGGGCCCGGCCGGGAGCGGGACCGGCGGATTACCCGGCGGGGAGCTGGGCACAACGCATGCATGCTCGTCGCGCGGCGCGTGGTGGGCGGGCGAACCGGGCGGCGTGCCCCGTTGCCGCGGAGGACGAGTCGATTTATCGTCCCAGCACGATTCGCGAGCAAGATCACAAAATGTGAAGGGGCCGCGGCCATGGTGGCGAAGAAGACCGCCGCAGAGCAGTCGGAGACGACCGCGGAGAAGTCCGCCGCCAAGGGGACGACGGCCGCGAAGAGGACCGCGGCGGAGGAGACCGCCCCGGGGAAACAGGCCGCGGCGAAGCGGCGGAGCCCGGCGAGGAAGAGCGCGGGCGCGAAGAGCACGGCGAAGAAGGCGGGCGCGGCCGAGGCCGCGGAGCAGACGGGAGCCACGACGGTGGTTGCGAAGAAGACTCCTGGCACGGCCACGGCGGCCAAGTCCGCGGTACCGAAGGCACGCGGCGCCGCCGCGGAACCCGGCGACCTCGCGGTACGCCCCGGCGAGGACCCCTGGACCCCGGAGGAGGCCGAGGAGGCCCGCGGGGAGCTGCAGTCCGAGGCGGACCGGCTGCGCGCCGAGATCGACCAGTCCGAACGGTCGCTGCAGGGCCTGATGCGGGACTCCGGTGACGGCGCCGGCGACGACGAGGCGGACACCGGCACCAAGAACATCACGCGCGAGCACGAACTGGCGCTGGCCGCCAACGCGCGCGAGATGCTCACCCAGACCGAGCGCGCCCTGGAACGCCTGGACGCGGGCACCTACGGCCTCTGCGAGAACTGCGGCAACCCCATCGGAAAGGCGCGCATGCAGGCCTTCCCGCGGGCCACCCTGTGCGTCGAGTGCAAGCAGAAGCAGGAGCGCCGGTACTGAACCGCGGCCGTGCGCGTCCTGAGCACGTCCGGGGCGGGAGGCGTGCCGTACCCTCGTCCTCAGTCAGGTACCTAGGCTGAGGGACTCACGTGGCAGAGGCGGAGCGCATCATCGGTACGCCGGACACCCCGGACGAGGCGGGGGACGGGCAGGAGCGGCCGGTCGCCGAGGGGGAGCAGAAGACCCCGGAGCGTCCCCGGGGCCGGCGGCGCGTCGCCGTGCTGTTCGCGGTCGCCGCGGTCGCGTACCTCCTCGACCTGGTCAGCAAGATGATCGTGGTCGCCGAGCTGGAGCACCACGAGCCCATCGAGATCGCCGGTGACTGGCTGCGGTTCGTGGCGATCCGCAACGCGGGCGCGGCCTTCGGCTTCGGCGAGGCCTTCACCGTGATCTTCACGGTGATCGCGGCGGCCGTGATCGTGGTGATCGCCCGCCTCGCGCGCAAGCTCTACAGCCTGCCCTGGGCGATCGCGCTCGGCCTGCTGCTCGGCGGTGCGCTCGGCAACCTCACCGACCGGATCTTCCGCTCGCCCGGCGTCTTCGAGGGCGCGGTCGTCGACTTCATCGCGCCCAAGCACTTCGCCGTCTTCAACCTCGCCGACTCCGCGATCGTGTGCGGCGGCATCCTGATCGTGATCCTCTCCTTCCGCGGCCTGGACCCGGACGGGACCGTCCACAAGGACTGAGCGCGCTTTCGGGTATGCCGGGCCCGTCCGGCATACTCGACGGGTGAGCACGCTTCCCGAGATCCGTACCCTGCCCGTGCCCGACGGCCTGGAGGGCGAGCGCGTCGACGCCGCCATCTCCCGCATGTTCGGCTTCTCCCGTACCAAGGCCGCGGAGCTCGCCGCGGAGGGCAAGGTGCAGGTCGACGGATCGGTGGTCGGCAAGTCCGAGCGCGTCCGCGGCGGCGCCTGGCTCGAGGTCCAGATGCCCCAGGCGCCCGCGCCGGTGCGGGTGGTCGCCGAGCCCGTCGAGGGCATGGAGATCGTCCACGACGACGAGGACGTCGTCGTGATCGTCAAGCCCGTCGGCGTCGCCGCCCATCCCTCGCCCGGCTGGACCGGCCCGACGGTCATCGGCGGACTGGCCGCCGCCGGGTACCGCGTCTCCACCTCCGGCGCCGCCGAGCGCCAGGGCATCGTGCACCGCCTCGACGTGGGCACCTCCGGCCTGATGGTGGTCGCCAAGTCGGAGCGGGCGTACACCTCGCTCAAGCGCCAGTTCAAGGAGCGCACGGTCGACAAGCGCTACCACACGCTCGTGCAGGGCCACCCCGACCCGACCAGCGGCACCATCGACGCCCCCATCGGCCGCCACCCGCAGCACGACTACAAGTGGGCCGTCACCGCCGAGGGCAAGCCCTCCGTCACCCACTACGACCTCATCGAGGCCTTCCGCGCCGCCTCCCTGCTCGACGTGAAGCTGGAGACCGGCCGCACCCACCAGATCCGCGTCCACATGGCCGCCCACCGCCACCCCTGCGTCGGCGACCTCACCTACGGCGCCGACCCCACGCTCGCCAAGCGGCTGAAGCTGACCCGCCAGTGGCTGCACGCCGTCCGGCTCGGCTTCGAACACCCCGGCGACGGGCAGTGGGCCGAGTTCACCAGCGACTACCCCGACGACCTCCAGCAGGCCCTGGACCGGGTCCGCGAGGAGACCTACGCGTGAGCGACGCCCCCGTCTACGAGGTGCGCGTCGCGGAGGACCCCGCCGACCGCGAGGCGTGCTTCGCGGTGCGCAAGGAGGTCTTCGTCGTCGAGCAGAACGTCCCGGAGGACATCGAGTACGACGCGTACGACGCCGGCGCCGTGCACCTCCTCGCCGTCCGCGAGGACGGTGTGCCGCTCGGCACCGGGCGGCTGCTGCACGGCGCGGCCGCCGCCGCGAGGAACGGCGACGGCGACCCGGCCGTCGGCTCCCTCGGCCGGCTCGCCGTCACCCGCGGGGCCCGCGGGCTCGGCGTCGGGGCCGCGCTGGTGCGCGCGGTCGAGGACGCGGCCCGTGCGCGCGGGCTGACGGCGGTGGACCTGCACGCGCAGACGCACGCCCTGGGTTTCTACGAGCGTCTGGGGTACCGGGTCTACGGACCGGAGTTCCCCGACGCCGGGATACCCCACCGCGCGATGCGGCGCGCCCTGTAGGCCCCGTCGGACGGGCCGGTGGGGCCGGTGACGTGGCACTCTTGAATGCCGTGTGACGCCGAGACCCCACCGGAGCGGTGACCGTGGACCAGCTGGCCCTGCTGTTCGTGCTGCTGCTCGGGGCCCTGCTGAGCGTGCCGGTCGGGGACCGGCTCGGACTGCCGGCGCCCGTGCTGATGACGGTGCTCGGCATCGTCCTGGCCCTGCTCGAATTCGTCCCCAACGTCGACATCCCGCCCGAGCTCATCCTGCCCGCGCTGCTGCCGCCGCTGCTGTACGCGGCCGTGCGGCGCACCTCCTGGCGGCAGTTCGCGGCCAACCGGCGGCCGATCTTCCTGCTGGCGGTCGCGCTGGTGTTCGTCACCACGGCGTGCGTGGCCGCCGTGGCCCACGCGATCGTGCCCGGCCTGCCGATCGCCGCCGCCTTCGCCCTCGGCGCGCTGGTGGCGCCGCCCGACCCGGTCGCGGCGACCGCCGTCGCGGGCCAGCTCGGGCTGCCGCGCCGCCTGGTGTCCATCCTGGAGGGCGAGGGCCTCTTCAACGACGTGACGGCCATCGTCCTCTACCACGTGGCCGTCGCCGCGGCCGTCAGCGGTTCCTTCTCGCCGTGGCGGGCCGGGCTCGACCTGGTGCTGTCCGCCGTCGTCGCCGTCGCGGTGGGACTGGCGCTGGGCTGGGCCGCCAACAGGCTGCTGGACCTGCTCGGTGACGCCACCCTGCAGATCGGGCTGACGCTGCTGGTGCCCTACGCCTCGTACGTGCTGGCCGAGGAGCTCCACGGCTCCGGGGTGCTCGCCGTGCTGACCACCGCCATGTTCCTCGCCGAGTACGCGGTCGGCGCCGACGACGTGATGACCCGGCTCGCCGGGCACACAGTCTGGGACGTCGTCGACACCCTCGTCACGGGCGTCGCCTTCGGACTGATCGGGCTGGAGCTGCACAACGCCGTCCGCACCGCCTCCGGCCGGTGGCCCGAACTGCTGGGCTGGGCCGGGGCGGTCGCCGGCACGGTGATCCTCGTCCGGCTGCTGTGGCTGCTGCCGGCCACCTGGCTGACCCAGCGGCTGCACTCCCGTCGCGACCACGACGAGGACATCCCGACCAGCTGGCGGGAGACCGTCGTCATGTGGTGGTCGGGCATGCGCGGCGTCGCCTCGGTGGCGCTGGCGCTCGCGATCCCGCTGCGGACCGAGGACGGGGCGCCCTTCCCGAACCGGGAGGAGCTCGTCTTCATCGCCTTCGGAGTGATCATGGTGACGCTGCTGCTGCAGGGCCTGACCCTGCCGTGGCTGGTGAACCGGCTGGGGGTGCGGGCGGACACCGAGCGGGAGAAGGCCTACGAGAAGGAGCTGGCCGTACGCGCGGCGAAGGCGGCGAAGCAGCGCCTCAAGGAGATCGAGGCGGTGGAGGAACTGCCGGAGGAGCTGTCCGAGCAGATGCTGCGGCGGGCCTTCGACATCGGCGTGCGCATCAGCCCGGACATCGGGGACGAGGAGCGGCGCGAGGCGCAGCTGCAGCGGGCCCGGCGGCTGAAGCGGATCCGCCGGATCCAGGGCGAGATGCTCAGCGCCGCCCGCCACGAGGTGCTGGCGGCGCGCAGCGAACCCGGCGCCGACCCGGAGATCGTCGACCGGGTGCTGCGCCACCTGGACGTGCGCAGTCTGCGCTGACCGCGCCGCCCGGCCGCCGGTCCCCGGTCACAGGGCCTTGCGCGACTGGTGCGGGAAGCGGCGCGCCTCCCCGTCCGGCGAGCGCCGGGCGCGGGGGAGGCCGTCGCGGTCGGGGCGCCGGTCCGCTTCCGCCGTGTGGACGCGGGGCAGGGCGTAGGGGTGCTCGTCGGCCAGCCAGCGGATCATCTGCTCGCGCACCTCCACCCGCACCGTCCAGATGTCGTCCGCGTCCTTCGCCGTCACCAGGGCCCGCACCTGCATGGTGGTCGGGGTGGTGTCCGTGACGGTCAGGTTGTACGCCCGCCCGTCCCAGGCCGGGCAGCCGCGCAGGATGTCCCGCAGCCGCTCGCGCATCGCGTCCAGCGGGGCCGTGTGGTCGAGGTGCCAGTAGACGACGCCGGTCATCTGCGGGGTGCCCCGTGACCAGTTCTCGAACGGCTTGGAGGTGAAGTACGACACCGGCATCGTGATCCGGCGCTCGTCCCAGGTGCGCACGGTCAGGAAGGTCAGCGTGATCTCCTCCACGGTGCCCCACTCCTCGTTCACCACGACCGTGTCGCCGATGCGCACCATGTCGCCGAAGGCGATCTGCAGCCCCGCGAACAGGTTGCCCAGTGTGGACTGCGCCGCGATGCCGGCCACGATGCCGAGGACACCGGCCGAGGCCAGCAGCGAGGTGCCCGCCGTGCGCATCGCCGGGAAGGTCAGCAGCATCGCCGACACGGCGACGACGCCGACGACCGCGGCGACCACCCGCATGATCAGCGACACCTGGGTGCGCACCCGCCGCACCCGGGCCGGGTCGCGCTGGGCGTGGGCATGGGCGTAACGCGAGTACGAGGTCTCGACGACGGCACCGGCGATCCGGATCACCAGCCAGGCCGCCGAGCCGATCAGCACCAGGGACAGCGTCCGGCCGACGCCCACCTGGTGTTCCGGGAACACCCGTGCCTCGACGTACGTCCCTCTCAGCAGCGCCGCGCACAGGACGAGCTGGTAGGGGATGCGGGCGCGGCGCAGCAGCCCCCACAGGGGCGTCTCGGGGTGGCGCCCGTCGGCCTTGCGCAGCAGCAGGTCGGTGGCCCACCCGATGACCAGGGTCAGCAGGACGGAGCCGCCGACCACGAGCAGCGGGCGGAGTATGTTCTCCGGGTTCTCCATCACTCGAACGTAACCGGCCAGGCCCGGCGTGAACCTGTGACGTGCGTCCCCCCGGCCGGCCCCGTGCCGGGGCCGCCGCCCGCCGCGTTGTCACAGCCGGCTGGCACCATGGCCCCATGAACATCGTGCTCTTTCACTCGACCCATGGCCTGAGGCCCGCGGTGCGGCAGGCCGCCGACCGGCTGCGCGACGCCGGGCACCAGGTGTGGACCCCGGACCTCTTCGAGGGACGGACCTTCGACACGGTCGAGGAGGGCATGGAGTACCAGGAGGAGACCGGCAGGGAGGAGCTGCTGAAGCGGGCCGTGCTGGCCGCCGCCCCCTACTCCGAGCGCGGACTGGTGTACGCCGGGTTCTCGCTCGGCGCCTCCATCGCCCAGACCCTCGCCCTCGGCGACCACCGGGCGCGCGGGCTGCTGCTCCTGCACGGCACCTCGGACATCGCCGCCAACGCGTCGGTGGACGACCTGCCGGTGCAGCTGCACGTCGCCGAGCCCGACCCGTTCGAGACGGACGACTGGCTCAGCGCCTGGTACCTCCAGATGGGCCGCGCCGGCGCCGACGTCGAGGTGTACCGGTACGCCGGGGCCGGCCACCTCTACACCGACCCCGGTCTGCCGGACTACGACGAGGAGGCGGCCGAGGCCACCTGGCGGGTGGCGCTCGGCTTCCTCGGCTCGCTGGAGGCGGACGCCCCTCAGACGGGCGCGTAGACCCGCTCGACGCGCTGGGTGCCGCTGCGCGTGCGGTAGGAACGGGCCCAGGCGGACGTGGCGTCCGGGTCCGTGCGGTCCGACAGGACGTAGTAGTCCATCTGCGCCCGCTCGGCGGTGACGTCCAGCACGCCGTAGCCGTGCCGGTCGGTGTCGACCCAGTGGACGTGCCGGTTGGCGGCCCGGATCACCGGCGCGGCGACCGCCGAGACCGTGCCCTCGGGCACCTTCACGATGTCGTCGAGGTTGTCGGAGGTCACCGAGGTGACCACGAACTCCGTGGCGGCCGGGGCGGACAGCGGGTACGTGGCGGCGTTGTGCGGCACGTCGTTGGCCCACGCCATGTGGATGTCGCCGGTCAGGAAGACCGTGTTGCGGACGCCGTTCGCGCGCAGGTGGGCCAGCAGCTCGCGGCGGTCGTCGGTGTAGCCGTCCCACTGGTCGGTGTTGAGGGCGAGTCCCCCCTTGGGCAGTCCGAGCAGTTCGGCGAGCGGCTTCAGCAGCTCGGCGGGGATCGAGCCGATCGCGAACGGCGAGATCATCACCGGGTTGCCGACCAGCCGCCAGGTGGTGTCGGAGGAGGCCAGCTGGGACTTGAGCCAGTCCAGCTGGGCCCGGCCGGTGAGGGTGCGCTCCGGGTCGTCGACCTCGCCGTCGCCCAGCGCCACCTGCTGGGAGCGGAAGGTACGCAGGTCCAGCAGCGACAGGTCGGCCAGCTTGCCGAAGCGGAGCCGGCGGTAGGTGGTGCCGGCGATCGCGGGGCGGACCGGCATCCACTCGAAGTACGCCTGCTTGGCGGCGGCCTGACGCGCCGCCCAGGCGCCCTCCGCGCCCTCGGTGTGGTTCTCGGCGCCGCCGGACCAGGTGTCGTTGGCGATCTCGTGGTCGTCCCAGATCGCCACGACCGGCGCGGCGGCGTGCAGCGCCTGCAGGTCGGGGTCGGTCTTGTACCGGCCGTGCCGGACGCGGTAGTCGGCGAGGGTGAGGATCTCGTGGGCGGGCGCGTGCGGCCGGACGACCGTGCCGCGGGTGCCGTACTCGCCGGTGCCGTACTCGTAGATGTAGTCGCCGAGGTGCAGCCAGGCGTCCAGGTCGCCGCGGGCGGCGAGGTGACGGTAGGCGGAGAAGTGGCCGGCCTCCCAGTTGGCGCAGGAGACCACGCCGAAGCGCAGTCCCCGGACGGCCGCGTCGGCGGCGGGGGCGGTGCGGGTGCGGGCGGCGGGGGAGACGGTGGGGCCGGCGGAGAAGCGGTACCAGTAGTCCGTGGCGGGGGCCAGGCCCCGGACGTCCGCCTTGACCGTGTGGTCGGAGGCGGCCGTCGCGGTGACGGTTCCCTTGGCGACGATGTCTGTGAACGCCCTGTCCCTGGCGACGGTCCAGTCCACCGCGGTGTCCGGGCCGATGCCCGATCCGGGTATCGCCTCGGGCACCGGGGTCACCCTGGTCCACAGCAGGACACCGTCGGGCAGCGGGTCGCCGGAGGCCACACCGTGCAGGAAGGCGGGGGCGGCTTCGGCGGCACCGGCGGGCAGCGCCGCGGCGAGCGGGGCCGCCAGGACGGTGCCGGCCGCCGCGGCCTTGACGACGGCGCGGCGGCTGGGCGCGCGGGTGCCGGCGTGCGCGGGGGACGACGGGAGGGATTCTTCGGATGATCTGTGTCGACTGGTCACGGCCGATCAGGCTACTGATCGGTATGCGCGCGGGCGGGCGAACTCACGAAAATTCGCCCGCCCGTTCGCCTGTGTACTACTTGGTGACGCCGGCGTCCTTGAGCGCCTTCTGCCACTCGGCCTCAGAGCCCGGGGTCTCGATCACCTTGTCGTTGATCTTGACGGTCGGGGTCGACTGGACGTCCTCGGCCTTCTGGAAGGATTCGCTCATCTTCATCGCCCAGGCGTCGTAGGTGCCTTCCTTCACGGCGTCCTGGAACTTCTTGTTGTTCTTCAGGGCGTCGACGGTGTCGGCGACCTTGATCAGGTAGTCGTCCTTGGCGAACTCGTCGGTCGACTCCGACGGGTGGTGCTCCGCGGAGTACAGCGCCGTCTTGTAGTCGATGAACGCCTCGGGGCTGACGTTCAGCGCGGCGCCGAGGGCGCTGAGGGCGTTCTTGGAGCCCTCGCCGCCGAGGTTGCCGTCGAGGAAGGTGCCGATGGTGAAGGAGAGCTTGTAGGTGCCGTCCTCCATGCCCTTGTTGACGGCCTCGCCGACGGTCTGCTCGAAGTTGGCGCAGCCCGGGCAGCGCGGGTCCTCGTAGAGGTGGACGACGTGGTCGCTCTTGGACTCGCCGAGGGTGACGGTGGTGCCGTCCTTGCCCGAGGTGTTGGCCGGGGCCACCACCTTCGCCTCGGCGGCCTTGTCCCAGCCGCTGGGCTTGTTCATCTGCACGACGGCGTAGCCGATGCCGCCGGCTATCGCCAGCACGCCGACGATGGAGCAGGCCACGATGACCTGACGCCTGACCTTGTCGCGCTTGGCCTGGCGCTCGCGCTCCTGGCGCAGACGCTCACGGGCCGCCGTCTTCGCCGCCTGGGTGTTCCGCTTGCTCATGGTGGTGTTCTCTCCGGGGACGCGCACACGGGTGTGTGCGGAATGGGTACGGGGGGACCGGCCGTAGGCGCTCGGTGACCGGGGGGTCACACGAGGGCGGGAGCGGCCGGCGGCCCGCGTCGTCCCAGGGAGTGCGTGAGGATCCGCTCGCGGGCGCCCGCGGTGCGGCGGACCACCGGGGCCGGGCGGCGCACCACCGGGGTCCGGTGGACGGTCACGGCCGCGACGGCGATCAGCAGCGGCCGGAAGGTCGCCGCCGCCACCGCGCCCAGCAGCTGGGCCAGCGCGCGCTCGCCGCGCCGCAGCCAGGCCGCGGCGACCAGGCCGACACCGACGTGCGCGCCGAGCAGCAGCCAGGCGGTCGCGGGGCCGGCGTGGGCCAGGGAGGCCGCCAGCTGGTCGCCGTCGGCGCCGGTGACCCGGGTGAGAGGGGCGGTGACACCGGCCTGGACGCCCGTGCCGTCACCGCACAGCACATGGAGGCCGACGGAGCGCAGCGGGCCCGCGACCGGCCCGCCCGCCCTGCCGTAGCAGACGTGCTGGCCGGTGGTGAAGACCGTGTCGGCGGCCAGCTCCAGCGGGATCAGCAGGGCGGCGATCCGCCCGAAGCCGCGCTCGCGCCGCCCGGCCAGGGCGTACGCGATCAGGAAGACGGCGGCCGCGACGGCGGCCACCGTGGGCAGCGGCAGCGGGACCCCGGACAGCAGCACGTGCGACGCGGTGCTGAGCGTCACGACGAGGGCCGTGAACAGCGCCGCGCGTACGGCTCTGAGTGGGGTTCCGGATATGTCCATGGCGAAGCAAGAGTGTGTCATGGCGGCCGGTAAGAGTCCCCTAAAGGGTCCCTGTGAGGCCGCCGGCGGTCACAGGCCCGGGATCCGGCCGTTGCGGAAGAGATCGACGAAGATCTGGTGGTCGGCCCGCGCGCGGGCCCCGTAGCCGTGGGCGAAGTCGACCAGCAGCGGGGCGAAGCCCTCCTCGTCGGCCGCGATCGCCGCGTCGATGGCCCGCTCGGTGGAGAACGGCACCAGGGACTCCCCGGACTGGTCGTCCGCCGCCGCGTGCATCGCGGCCGTCGCCCGGCCCAGGTCGGCGACGACCTCGGCGATCTCCTCCGGGTCGTCGATGTCGCCCCAGTCCAGGTCGACCGCGTACGGCGAGACCTCGGCGACCAGCTGGCCCGCCCCGTCCAGCTCGGTCCAGCCCAGCCACGGGTCGGCGTGCGCCTGCAGGGCGCGCTGGGAGATCACCGTGCGGTGGCCCTCGTGCAGGAAGTAGTCCCGGATCGCCCGGTCGGTGACGTGCCGGGAGACCGCCGGGGTCTGGGCCTGCTTGATGTAGATCACGACGTCGTTCTCCAGGGCGTCGCTGTTGCCCTCCAGGAGGATGTTGTACGAGGGCAGGCCCGCGGAGCCGATGCCGATGCCCCGGCGGCCGACGACGTCCTTGACGCGGTAGGAGTCGGGGCGGGTCAGCGACGACTCCGGGAGCGTCTCCAGGTACCCGTCGAAGGCGGCCAGCACCTTGTAGCGCGTGGCGGCGTCCAGCTCGATCGAGCCGCCGCCCGGGGCGAAGCGGCGCTCGAAGTCGCGGATCTCCGTCATCGAGTCCAGCAGCCCGAACCGGGTCAGCGAGCGGGCCACGCGCAGCGCGCCCAGCAGCGGGCCCTGCGCGGTGTCCAGCGTGAACGGCGGCACCTCGTCGCTCTTGGCGCCGGTGGCCAGCGAGCGGATCCGCTCGCGGTACGCGTCCGCGTACACCCGCACCAGCTCGGTGATCTGCTCGTCGCTGAGCGCCTTCGCGTACCCGATCAGCGCGATGGAGGCGGCGAAGCGCTTCAGGTCCCAGGTGAAGGGGCCGACGTAGGCCTCGTCGAAGTCGTTGACGTTGAAGATCAGACGGCCGGTGGAGTCCATGTACGTGCCGAAGTTCTCCGCGTGCAGATCGCCGTGGATCCACACCCGGGAGGTCCGCTCGTCCAGGTACGGGCCGCTGTACGGCCCGTCGCCGTCCCGCCCGGCGCTCTCCGCGTCCAGGTCGTGGTAGAAGAGGCAGGCCGTCCCCCGGTAGAAGGCGAAGGCCGAGGCAGCCATCTTCCGGAACTTCACCCGGAACGCGGCCGGGTCGGCGGCCAGGAGCTCGCCGAAGGCGGTGTCGAAGACGGCGAGGATCTCCTCGCCGCGGTGCTCGTCGCTGAGCTGCGGGACCGACATCGCTGGGTGCCTCCTGGTACGGGTGGTGCGTGGCGGGTGGGCGGAATCTCCCCTCGGAAATTCCACCCGGACCAACGTTCGAGGGTGCGCGGGAGTGCCCGCGGCCCGGGGCCCGCCCGACACGCGGGGCCCCGCACGACGGTACGCGGCCGGAGCCCCGGAGTGTCGGTCCCGGGGCATAGACTTCGACGCTGACCCCCGGACTGACCGCAGCCCGTCGCCCGACCACCGCCCCTCGACGAGGCGCTTCGCGCCAAAGCCCTGATTTGGAGGCCGCACGTGTCCAAGCCGCCGTTCACGCACCTGCACGTCCACACCCAGTACTCGCTGCTGGACGGTGCCGCGCGGCTGAAGGACATGTTCGAGGCGTGCAACGAGATGGGCATGACGCACATCGCCATGTCCGACCACGGCAACCTGCATGGCGCGTACGACTTCTTCCACTCCGCGAAGAAGGCCGGAATCACCCCGATCATCGGCATCGAGGCCTATGTCGCCCCCGAGTCGCGCCGCAACAAGCGCAAGATCCTCTGGGGCCAGCCGCACCAGAAGCGCGACGACGTCTCCGGCTCCGGCGGTTACACCCACAAGACGATGTGGGCGGTGAACAAGACCGGCCTGCACAACCTCTTCCGCCTCTCCTCCGACGCGTACGCCGAGGGCTGGCTGCAGAAGTGGCCCCGGATGGACAAGGAGACCATCGCCCGGTGGTCCGAGGGCATCGTCGCCTCCACCGGCTGCCCCTCCGGCGAGGTGCAGACCCGGCTGCGCCTCGGCCACTTCGACGAGGCCCTCAAGGCCGCCGCCGACTACCAGGACATCTTCGGCAAGGACCGGTACTTCCTGGAGCTGATGGACCACGGCATCGACATCGAGCACCGGGTCCGCGACGGGCTGCTGGAGATCGGCAGGAAGCTCGGCATCCCGCCCCTGGTGACGAACGACTCGCACTACACCTACGCGCACGAGGCGACCGCCCACGACGCCCTGCTGTGCATCCAGACCGGCAAGAACCTCTCGGACCCGGACCGTTTCAAGTTCGACGGCACCGGCTACTACCTGAAGTCGACGGAGGAGATGTACGCCATCGACTCCTCCGACGCCTGGCAGGAGGGCTGCGCCAACACGCGCCTGATCGCCGAGATGATCGACACCGAGGGCATGTTCCAGAAGCGGGACCTCATGCCGAAGTTCGACATCCCCGAGGGCTACACCGAGGTCACCTGGTTCCAGGAGGAGGTCCGCCGCGGCATGGCGCGCCGCTTCCCCGGCGGCATCCCCGAGGACCGGCAGAAGCAGGCCGAGTACGAGATGGACGTCATCATCCAGATGGGGTTCCCGGGCTACTTCCTCGTGGTCGCAGACTTCATCATGTGGGCCAAGAAGCAGGGCATCGCCGTCGGCCCCGGCCGGGGCTCCGCGGCCGGTTCGATCGTGGCCTACGCGATGGGCATCACCGACCTCGACCCGATCCCGCACGGCCTCATCTTCGAGCGGTTCCTCAACCCCGAGCGCGTCTCCATGCCCGACGTCGACATCGACTTCGACGAGCGCAGGCGCGTCGAGGTGATCAGGTACGTGACGGAGAAGTACGGCGCCGACAAGGTCGCCATGATCGGCACGTACGGCAAGATCAAGGCGAAGAACGCCATCAAGGACTCCGCGCGCGTGCTGGGCTACCCGTACGCGATGGGCGACCGGCTGACCAAGGCCATGCCCGCCGACGTCCTCGGCAAGGGCATCGACCTCAACGGCATCACGGACCCCTCCCACCCGCGCTACAGCGAGGCCGGCGAGATCCGCGCGATGTACGAGAACGAGCCGGACGTGAAGAAGGTCATCGACACCGCCAAGGGCGTCGAGGGCCTGGTGCGGCAGATGGGCGTGCACGCAGCCGGCGTGATCATGTCCAGCGAGACCATCACCGAGCACGTGCCCGTCTGGGTCCGGCACTCCGACGGCGTGACCATCACGCAGTGGGACTACCCGAGCTGCGAGTCGCTCGGCCTGCTGAAGATGGACTTCCTCGGCCTGCGCAACCTGACGATCATGGACGACGCCGTCAAGATGGTGAAGTCCAACAAGGGCATCGACATCGACCTGCTGTCGCTGCCGCTGGACGACCCCAAGACCTTCGAACTCCTCCAGCGCGGTGACACCCTCGGCGTCTTCCAGTTCGACGGCGGCCCCATGCGCTCCCTGCTGCGCCTGATGAAGCCCGACAACTTCGAGGACATCTCCGCCGTCTCCGCGCTCTACCGTCCCGGCCCGATGGGCATGGACTCGCACACCAACTACGCGCTGCGCAAGAACGGCCTCCAGGAGATCACGCCGATCCACAAGGAGCTGGAGGAGCCGCTCAAGGAGGTCCTGGACGTCACCTACGGCCTGATCGTCTACCAGGAGCAGGTGCAGAAGGCCGCCCAGATCATCGCCGGGTACTCGCTCGGCGAGGCCGACATCCTCCGCCGCGTGATGGGCAAGAAGAAGCCCGACGAGCTGGCGAAGAACTTCACCATCTTCCAGGCCGGCGCCAAGAAGAACGGCTACAGCGACGAGGCCATCCAGGCACTGTGGGACGTGCTGGTCCCCTTCGCCGGCTACGCGTTCAACAAGGCGCACTCCGCCGCGTACGGACTGGTGTCGTACTGGACGGCCTACCTCAAGGCCAACCACCCCGCCGAGTACATGGCCGCGCTGCTCACCTCGGTCAAGGACGACAAGGACAAGTCGGCGGTCTACCTCAACGAGTGCCGGCGCATGGGCATCAAGGTGCTGCCGCCCAACGTCAACGAGTCCATGGCGAACTTCGCCGCCCAGGGCGACGACGTGATCCTCTTCGGCCTCTCCGCCGTCCGCAACGTCGGCACCAACGTGGTCGAGTCGATCATCCGGTGCCGCAAGGCCAAGGGGAAGTTCACCTCCTTCCCCGACTACCTCGACAAGGTGGAGGCGGTCGTCTGCAACAAGCGGACGACGGAATCCCTGATCAAGGCCGGCGCCTTCGACGAGATGGGGCACACCCGCAAGGGCCTCACCGCGCAGTACGAGCCGATGATCGACAACGTGGTCGCGGTCAAGCGCAAGGAGGCCGAGGGCCAGTTCGACCTCTTCGGCGGCATGGGCGAGGAGCAGAACGACGAGCCCGGCTTCGGACTCGACGTGGTCTTCGGCGAGGAGGAGTGGGACAAGACCTACCTCCTCGCGCAGGAACGGGAGATGCTCGGTCTCTACGTCTCCGACCACCCCCTCTTCGGCCTGGAGCACGTGCTGGCCGACAAGGCCGACGCGGGCATCTCCCAGCTCACCGGTGGTGACTTCGGCGACGGCGCGGTGGTCACCATCGGCGGCATCATCTCCGGCCTGCAGCGCAAGATGACCAAGCAGGGCAATGCCTGGGCCATCGCCACCGTCGAGGACCTCGCCGGCTCCATCGAGTGCATGTTCTTCCCGGCGACCTACCAGCTGGTGTCCACCCAACTCGTCGAGGACGCCGTGGTGTTCGTCAAGGGGCGCCTGGACAAGCGCGAGGACGTGCCCCGCCTGGTCGCGATGGAGCTGATGGTCCCCGACCTGTCCAACGCGGGCACCAACGCGCCCGTCGTCCTCACCATCCCGGCGACCCGCGTCACCCCGCCGATGGTCAGCCGCCTCGGCGAGATCCTCACCCACCACCGCGGTGACAGCGAGGTGCGGATCAGGCTCCAGGGCCCGACGAAGACGACGGTGCTGCGCCTGGACCGGCACCGGGTCAAGCCCGACCCGGCGCTGTTCGGCGACCTGAAGGGACTGCTCGGCCCGTCCTGCCTGGCGGGCTGAGGGACCACGACGGCACGGACGACACAGGGGCGCACCCGGCACCGGGTGCGCCCCTGTGTGTCACGGCGGCCGCGACGGCCCGTGTGCCGGACGTCAGTTGTGGCCGAAACGCTTCTGCCGCTTGCGGGAGGGCATGTCGCCGGACGACAGTTGCGGCGCGTGCTGCTCGTCGCGGTCCAGCACGGCCTGCTCGGCGGCCTGCGGGGCACGGGCGGACTGGGGCTGCTTGCGGTCACGGTTGTTCTTGTTCTTGGCCATGGTGATCTACCTCCTGAGGGGGATCTGTCGGGCCAGGTACCGCCTCAGATTCACATAGACCTAAAAAGAACGCATATCGGGCAATTACCGTCTGTGACACGGCTCGTCGGGGCGCGCGCCGCCGAAACGCCACGCCGAAGATCGAGTTCGGGCCGTTAACCTCCGTGCCGTCGGGCAGACTCGAAGGAAGCCCGAAGCAAACCTCCCGGAAAGAGGGTGGATCGCGTGGACCGCTGCATCGTCCTGGTGGACGCCGGGTATCTGCTGGGGGCCGCCGCCAGTCTCCTCGCCGGGGAGCCCTCGCGCTCGCGCATCACCGTCGATCACGCCGCCCTCGTCCAGGGGCTGCGCGAGCGCGCCGAGACCGACACGCAGCAGCCACTGCTGCGCATCTACTGGTTCGACGGCGCCCCCGACCGCGTCCCGCAGCCCGAACACCGCCGGCTGCGCGTGATGCCCCGGGTCACCGTGCGGCTCGGCGCCCTCACCCGCAGCGACGGCCGCTGGGCGCAGAAGGGCGTGGACGCCGCCATGCACGCGGAGCTGACCGAACTGGCACGCAACCGCGCCTGCTCCGACATCGTCCTGGTCACCGGTGACGGCGACCTGCTGCCCGGCATGATGGCGGCCAAGGAACACGGCGTCGCCGTCCACCTGTGGGCCGTACAGGCCGCCGACGGTGACTACAACCAGTCCGAGGACCTGGTCGCGGAGGCCGACGAGCGCCGCGTCCTGGACCGCGCGTGGATCACCAAGGCCGTACGCGCCAAGGAGACCGGCGGCGTCTGCGCGCAGCCCCCCGCGCCCCGGCCGGAGATCGCCGCGATCCTCTCCGCGCCGCTGCCCGAGTCCGCCCTGTCCGCCGCGACGGAACGCCCGTCCGTCCAGGAGCGCGAGCACCCCGCGGCGGACACCGCCGCACGCAACGGTTCCGACGGGCGCGTACCGCCCGCCAAGGGCGTCCCCACCCCCAAGGACCTGGCCGCCCTGCGCGCCGCCGGCACCCAGACCGCCCCCCACCCGCCGACCGCCACCCTGCGCTGGTCCTCCGACAAGGGCTGGGTCGACCGGACGGCCGCCGAGCCCGCCGAGGCCGTCTCCCTGCCCACGCTGGCCCAGCTCACCACGGCCGAGCAGCGCTGGGCCGACCGTGAGGAGGACATCACCACGGTCGGCGGCGACCCCTACGAGGTCGGGCAGGTCTTCGCCCGGCGCTGGGTGGAGCGCCTCGGTTCCCCCGAGCACCTGCAGAGACTCTCCGGCATGTACCCGCGCATCCCGCACCGGGTCGACGGCGAGCTGCTGCGCTACGCCGCCCGCTTCGGGCTGCTGGCCCACAAGGACGACCAGATCGACGAGCACGACCGGTACGCGATCAGGGCCGGTTTCTGGCGGGAGATCGACCTGCGGACCGCCACCGAGCGGGCCCCCGCCGGGGAGTGACACCCCGGCCGAATTGATGCTTATGGGCGGACCCGAGGGCGGGACGCGCCCGGCGACCCCGTACTCTCGTCCCTTGTGAGTACGCGCGCGGCACAGGCACTTCCACCCGGTGGCGATGCCGTGTGCGCGGTACGCGGACTGACCAAGACCTACGCGGCGGTACGCGGCCGGCGCGGCGTCCCCGCCGCCCCCGAGGTCCGGGCCACCGACGACGTGACGCTGGAGATCCGCCGGGGCGAGATCTTCGGACTGCTCGGACCGAACGGCGCCGGCAAGTCCACCCTCGTCCGCCAGCTCACCGGGCTGATGCGGCCCGACCGCGGCAGCGTCGAGATCCTCGGCCACGACATCGTGCGCCACCCGGAGCGCGCCGCGCGGATCCTCGCCTACCTCGGCCAGGAGTCCAGCGCCCTCGACGAGCTCACCGTCTCCCTCGCCGCCGAGACCACCGGGCGGCTGCGCGGCCTGGACGTCCGTGCCGCCCGCGCCGAGCGGGACGCCGTCCTGGACGAACTGGGCCTGACCCCGATCGCCTCGCGCCCCCTGAAGAAGCTCTCCGGCGGACAGCGGCGCCTGGCCTGCTTCGCCGCCGCGCTGGTGGGGGAGCGCCCCCTGCTCGTCCTCGACGAACCGACCACCGGCATGGACCCGGTCGCCCGGCGCGCCGTCTGGGCCGCCGTCGACCGCCGGCGCGCCGAACGCGGCACCACGGTGCTGCTCGTCACCCACAACGTCATCGAGGCCGAGACCGTCCTCGACCGGGTCGCCGTCCTCGACCGGGGGCGCGTGATCGCCTGTGACACACCCGCCGGGCTCAAGGAGAAGGTCGCCGGCGAGGTCCGCGTCGACCTGGTCTGGCGCGAGAGCGCGCCGCTGAACGTCCCCGAGGTCGCCGCGCTGCGCGACCGCGCCGCCGAGTCCGGCCGCCGCTGGACGCTGCGGCTCGCCCCGGAGGAGGCCCGCGCGGTGGTCGCCACCGTCACCGGCGGGGCCGCGTTCGCCGCGCTGGACGACTTCACCCTGGCCACGCCCAGCCTGGAGGACGTCTATCTGGCGCTGGGCGGCGCCGCGCGGCAGGGACTGGTGAGGGCGTGAGCACACGAGCGGTGAGAATCCAGGAAGCCGCGTCCGCACCGGACGGCGCGAGCGCTTCCGAGGGGGCCGGTGCGACGCGGACCGGCCCGGTGACGAGTGGTGAAGGGGAACAGCGCGACGTGAGTGTCGTACCCGCCGCAGTCCTGCCCGACGGCACCCTGGCCGACGGCTCCCTCCCCGACGGCTCGCTGCCCGCCGGGGAGCGGGGCGCGGCCGAGCTCGGCCCCAGGGCACGGCTGTGGCCGGCCCTGGCCGCCGTGTACCGGGCCCAGCTGTCCCGGGCGCGGGTCGCGAGGATCCCGCTGCTGTTCGTGGCCACCTTCCAGTCGATCGGCATCATGATCCTGATGCGCGGCGTCGTGGACGGCGGCGGCGAGGCGCAGGCCGTGGTCGCCGGGTCCGCGGTGCTCGTGGTGGCCTTCGTCGCGCTGAACCTCCTCGCCCAGTACTTCGGCCAGCTGCGCGCCAGCGGCGGCCTCGACCACTACGCGACGCTGCCGGTGCCGCCGGCCGCGGTGGTCCTGGGCGCCGCCGGCGCCTACGCGTCCTTCACCGTGCCGGGAACCGTGGTGACGGCGGTGTTCGGCTGCCTCCTGTTCGGGCTGCCGATGACGCACCTGTGGGTGCTGGCGGCGGTGATCCCGCTGGCGGGCGCCGCGCTCGCCGGACTGGGCGCCGCCCTGGGACTGCTCGCGCCCCGGCCCGAGTTCGCCACCCTGCTGGGCCAGCTGGGCATGTCGGCCGCGCTGCTGCTGGGCGTGCTGCCGGCCGAGCGGATGCCGGATGCGGTCCGTCTGGCCCGGGACCTGCTGCCCTCGACCTACGGCGTGGAGGCCTTCGCGCGCACCTTCGGCGCGCGGCCCGACTGGGCCTTCGTCCTCGCCGATCTCGCCGTGTGCGCCGTGGTCGGCGTGCTCTCCCTCGCCGTCGCCACCTGGGCGTACCGCCGGGCCGCCGTCCGGTGACGCGCCGCACCGGCGGGTTTGGCACGATGACAAGGTGACCGCACCACTGACACCGCCTCCACCGCCGAACGAGCACTCGTCGTCCCACGGCGGACCGGTGCCGCCCCCCGCCGGGGCGCACACCAAGGGCGCCGTCCACGACCGTCACGGCGGACGGGACGGCCTCGGGACAGCCGCCGAAGTGCGGCAGGCCGCCGCGGTTCTGGCGGCCGTGACCCTCTCCGGGATCCTGCTGGGCCTGCTGTGGTGGTGGCTGGCGCCGCACGTGCCGCTCGTCGGGGACACGGCCGGTGACAGCTGGGTCGTCTACCGCAAGGACTCCGAGGGCGAGCAGGCGATCGGTGTCGACGGCACGTTCACGCTGCTCGCGCTCGGGTTCGGGGTGGTCAGCGGGGTGCTCGTCTTCCTGCTGCGCCGGAGCGGGGGCGTACCGCTGGTGGTGGCGCTGGGCGTCGGCGGATTCCTCGCCTCCCTCCTCGCGTGGCGGGCCGGGGTGTGGCTGGGACCAGAGCAGGACGTCATCGCCCACGCCAAGGAGGCCGGCAAGGGCGTGACGTTCTCCGCGCCGCTGAAGCTGGGGGCGAAGGGCGCGTGGCTGGCCTGGCCGTTCGCCGCGCTCGTGGTGCATCTCGGTCTCACCGGCCTGTTCGCCCCCCGGGACCCGGACCCGCACCCGTACGCCCCGGAACAGCCGTACCACCCGCAGCAGGGACCGTCCGGCGGGCGGCCCGGGTAGACCCCGGACCACCGCGGCGGGGCCGGGCGCGGTGCGTACGGCACCCGTCGGCGCACCGCCGTCGGACCCGGGCCGTCCGGCGCCGGATCAGGCGCGGCCGATCGGGGCGAGGACGGCGTCCGTCAGCTTCGCCAGGTCGTCGGGGGAGAGCTCGACCTCCAGGCCGCGGCGGCCCGCCGAGACACAGATCGTGGCGTGACCGGACGCCGACGCGTCCAGGACCGTCGGGAGCCGCTTGCGCTGGCCGAGGGGGGAGATGCCGCCCCGCACATAGCCCGTGGTGCGCTCGGCCAGGGCCGGATCGGCCATCGCCGCCCGTTTGCCGCCCACCGCGGCCGCCAGCGCCTTCAGATCGAGCTGGCCCGCCACGGGGACCACCGCGACAGTCAGGGCGCCGTCCACGTCCGCCACGAGCGTCTTGAAGACCCGCTCCGGAGACACCCCCATCGCCTCGGCCGCCTCCTCGCCGTAGGACGGGTGGGCGGGGTCGTGGTCGTACGCGTGGACCGTGTACGGCACCCCGGCCGCGGTGAGGGCCACCGTGGCCGGGGTGCCCGCCCGCCGCCCGCCGTCCTGCTGCTGCTTCTTCGACTTCTTCGCCATCCGGGCCAGTACCTCGGTCGGAACTCGTCAGTTGGAACTCGTCGGGCCGCGCGTCAGGTCGGACGCGGGCAAGGAGGGCAGCGTACGGATGATCGCGGTCTCGGCGCGAAGGAGTTTCAGCTCGTCCCGCAGCCGGGACGCGGTGTCCGGCGCCTGCAGCAGGCGCTGCTTGGTCGGCGTGTCCAGCACCATCGCGGCGGCGACCAGGTAGGAGACCACACCCGGCTCGTCCGGCAGCTCGACGCCGGTCGCCAGCGAACGCTCGCGGGCACCCGCCAGCCGCTTCTGGTACTGCCGGAAGGACCGCAGCACCCCCTCGGCCAGCGCGCCCGCCTCGTCCCCGGGCTCCTCGGGCAGCGGCTCCAGTTCGGCCGTCAGGAACGGCCCCGACGCCTCCACCGACAGCACGCGCACCCGGGTCGTCCCGGTCGCCAGCACCTCGAAGGTGCCGTCGTCCCGCTCCCGGATCGTCGCCGCGTCCGCGATGCAGGCCACCTTGTGGAAGGCCTTGGCCGGATCGGGCCCGAACCCGGCCAGGGGCCCGCGCTCGGGCACCGCCGTCGGGTCGGGCAGACCGGGAGCGCTCGGGGCGACCTCGTGGCCGTCCCGGATCGCCACGACGGCGAACCGCCGCGGTTCTTCCTCGGGAGTCTTGAGCAGCTCGCGCATCATGGCGCGGTAGCGCTCCTCGAAGATGCTGAGCGGGAGCACCAGCCCCGGGAACAGCACCGAGTTCAGGGGGAAGAGGGGGAGCCGGACGGTGGTCACGAACCTGAAGCCTAATGGTCGCCGGGGCGTGCGTGACCGCCCCGCCCGCTCCGTGGACGGCGCGGACCCGTCGGCCCCCGCGTGTCCGCCGCCGCCGACCGGACGGCCCGGCGCACCTCGAGGAAGCGGCCGAGGGGGTCCTCCGCGTCCCGGTCCCAGGGGAAGGACGTGACGAACGGCCCGGTCAGCCGCAGTTGTTCCGCCGCGTCCCGCGGACGGTCCAGGCGTACCAGGACGTACGCCAGCAGGTTGCGCAGCTCCGCCGGCCAGGGGTCCGCCGCCGGGTACGCCGCCGACACGGCGATCGCGCGGTCGGCGGCCGCGTCCAGCAGCGCCCGGTCCACACCGGGCACAGGGTCCCCGCCCGGTACGGAGGCCCCGCCGGCGGTCAGGCAGATGAAGGCCGCGTGCACCGGCAGCGCGCCGACGAGCGTGTCGTCGGGAGCGTCCTGCGCGGCGGTCTCGGCGAAGGCGAGGCACTCGCGGTGGGCGCGGGGCGAGGCGGCGGCCAGGTACTCCAGGGCGGCGACGTGGCAGCCGTAGTGGTGCGGTGAGCGGCGGACCGCCTGTTCCCACAGCCGTTCGAACTCGGCGTGTCCCGCGTGGGCGCCCCGCGCGGTGTCCAGGGCGACGCGCCACGGCACCGGGTCGGGACCACCGGCGTCGGTGGCGGCCACGACCACCGGGCCCGCCTGGCGCAGGAGCTCGGCGCGGGCCGGGGACTCCCAGCAGCGGTCCACGGTCAGCCGGGCCGCGACCAGCAGGGCGTCGGGGTCGGCCGGGGCGGCGGCGCGCCAGTGTTCGAGCCACGCGGAGCGGGAGCGGGCGAAGGCGGCCAGCCGGGCCGCGTAGCGGTCGCGGCGCTCCCACTGCGCGTTCTCCCGGGTGCTCGCGAGGAGGACGGACGCGGGGCCGTACTCGCCGCGGGCCGCGGCGACCAGCGCGGGCGCGAGCCGGTCGTCGGGGGCGTCGAGGAGCACGTCGGCGTCGTCACCGGCGGGGGGCGGCGCGGCGGCGGGCCGCGACGTACGGAGGAACGCGCGCAGCATGGCCAGTACGACGGCCCAGGGCGCGGGATGGTTGTGCGGCGGACGGCCACCGTTTCGCCTGCGACCTGTGTGTTCCCGCCCGCACCACCCGTTCGATTTCCGTCCTCGGCGCGGGCGGGGCGCCCCGAGGGACGACTCCGGCGACGCGTGGTGGCCGTGCGCGGCGGCGCCCCGGGCGGCCGGTGTCCCCCCGGGCGACGGGCGGCCCCGCCGGGGCGGTCAGTTGCGGCGCAGGAGTCTCGTCACGCCCGCCGCGACCGTCGTGGCCAGGAACCAGCCGAGCAGGATCATCACCGCCGCCAGCCACTGCCAGCGGCCGCGCAGCTGCCAGAAGCCCACCTGCCCCAGGTCGATGACCGGAAGCAGCAGGTCGAGGGCGAACAGGGCGGGATTCCACTCCGGGTGCTCACCGCGCTTGAGCGGCGGAGGGCCGGCCCGCGAGAAGGCGAACGAGCCCGCCGCCCACAGCACCGCCATCCACACCGCGGCCCGCCCCGGCCGGTAGCCGTAGGCGACCGTCCAGTCCTGCGCGTACCCGACCAGCTTCGCGGCGAACGGCAGGCTCTCGCGGCGCCGGCGGTGCTTGGCGAGCAGCACCTCGCGGGCGTCCTCGTCCTCGCCGGCGGCCCGCAGCACGGCGGCGAGCCGTTCGTACGGCTCCGGGTTGTACTCGGCGGTCGCGGCGCCCACCCACCGCAGCCGCTTCTCCAGCGGGAACGGGCCCCGCGGCACCAGGGTCTCGTAGGTGAAGCCGTCCATGTGCAGCCGGCCCGGGCCCGGCCAGCTGTCCGCCCGGTCCATCAGGTTGACCACCCGCGCCCCCGACAGCACTACCCGCCCGCGCGCCGGACGCTCGCCCAGGAACCGCAGCTCGGGCGTCTGTACCCGCCGCAGCGACAGCTCATGGTCGTCGCCGAAGCGGAACCGGGCGTGCTCGAGGTCGACGGCGTCACCGAACCGCCCGTCGTCCAGCCGCACCCCGCCCTCGCACTCGAAGACCTGGATCCGCGTCCCCTGCGCCGGGGTCGTGCCCCGCAGCAACGGGCCGTCCAGCCCCGCCGGTGTCAGGTACAGCGTGCGCTCCACCGCCAGCCGCGGGGCGTTCAGCGCGTGCGGCGTGTACGGGTTGCGCAGCCGGGCGCCGCGCAGGCTCAGCGAGACGCCGACCTGGGCGCTGCGCAGACTCATCTCGCCGTACGACTCCAGCATCTCGGCCTGCAGGTCCTGCCCGACGGACATGCCGTCCGCGGCGATGGACCGGCCGCTGCGGTCCCGGTGCACGACCGCCTGGCTGAGCAGCAGGTCGGTGCCGATCTGGGCGTCCGTGAGCCGGATCCCGCCCGGGAACCGGCAGCGCGGCAGATGCAGATCGCCCTCGGTGTGCAGCCGGGCGGCCTCCAGCCGCGGCACCGAGCAGTCCACCATCCGCAGGGTCGTGAAGCGGGTCTCGGGCAGCAGCACCTCCCGCTCGAAGCGGCAGCCCCGCAGCTCCACGTAGGGCTCCACCGTGCCGCCCGCCAGGTCCATCGTGCCGCTGATCCGCACCCCCACGAGCTGCAGCGAGGAGACGCGGCCCGCGAGCGCCGGCGGACCGTCGAGCAGCAGCCAGCACACGATGCGCGCCCGCACGGTCCGCTCCGGGCCCCACGGCCGCCCGCCGTGCGGATCGTCGACGAGCGCGTCCCCACTGCTCAGGTCGTACACGCTGCCGTTGCGGAAGGCCTGCCACATGCCCGCCTCCGCGGCGGTCAGATCGTCCGGCGGCTCTCCGTCACGATGGCCCTCCCCCTCGGTCACGGCGCTTCACTCCCTCCCCGCCTACTCGCGAGTCACTCACGCTTCGTACAACCGTTCATGCCCACTGCGTGACGACCTGAACACTCAACGTGAGGAGATCCTGCGGGGATCACGCCCCGGTGTGACGGCCCGTGGCGTTCCGTATCAGCCATTGATACGCGCGGACGGTCTCCGACGCGGGTCTGAGAGAATTGGTTCCGTGATCTCCCGAATCGATCTGCGCGGCGACGCCCTCCCCGAGGGTCCCGCCCTGCGCGACCTGCTGCCCCGAGCCGACTTCGACGTCGCGGCCGCCCTGGAGAAGGTGCGCCCGATCTGCGAGGCCGTGCATCATCGTGGCGACGCGGCGCTGATCGACTTCGCCGAGCAGTTCGACGGGGTCGAGCTGGACCAGGTCCGGGTTCCGGTCGCCGCGCTCACGCGCGCGCTGGAGGAGCTCGACCCGGCGGTGCGCGCCGCCCTGGAGGAGTCCATCAGGCGTGCCCGTCTCGTCCACCGCGCACAGCGCCGCACCACCCACACCACCCAGGTCGTCCCCGGCGGCTCGGTCACCGAGAAGTGGGTGCCGGTCGAGCGCGTCGGCCTGTACGCGCCCGGCGGGCGCTCCGTCTACCCGTCGTCCGTGGTCATGAACGTCGTCCCGGCCCAGGAGGCCGGCGTCGGGTCCATCGCGCTCGCCTCTCCCGCCCAGGCGGAGTTCGGCGGCCTGCCGCACCCCACGATCCTCGCCGCCTGCGCCCTGCTCGGCGTCGACGAGGTGTACGCGGCCGGCGGCGCCACCGCCGTCGCGATGTTCGCGTACGGCACCGAGTCCTGCCCGCCCGCCAACATGGTCACCGGCCCCGGCAACATCTGGGTCGCCGCCGCCAAGCGGTACTTCACCGGGAAGATCGGCATCGACGCCGAGGCCGGCCCGACCGAGATCGCCGTCCTCGCCGACTCGACGGCCGACCCGGCGCACGTCGCCTCCGACCTGATCAGCCAGGCCGAGCACGACCCGCTGGCCGCCGCCGTCCTCGTCACCGACTCCGTGGAGCTGGCCGACGCCGTCGAGCGCGAGCTGGAGCCGCAGGTCGCGGCCACCAAGCACATCGACGACCGGATCGTGCCCGCGCTCAAGGGACGCCAGTCCGCGATCGTCCTGGTCGACGGCGTCGACGAGGGCCTGCGCGTCGTCGACGCCTACGGCGCCGAGCACCTGGAGATCCAGACCGCCGACGCCGCCGCCGTCGCCGAGCGCGTCAAGAACGCCGGCGCGATCTTCGTCGGCCCCTGGGCGCCGGTCTCGCTGGGCGACTACGCGGCCGGCTCCAACCACGTCCTGCCCACCGGCGGCTGCGCCTGCCACTCCTCGGGCCTGTCGGTCCAGTCCTTCCTGCGCGGCATCCACATCGTCGACTACACGCGGGACGCCCTCGCCGAGGTCGCGCACCACGTGGTGACGCTGGCGGAGGCGGAGGACCTGCCCGCGCACGGCGCGGCGATCAAGGCGCGGTTCGAGTGGAAGGTGCCCCAGAGCAAGTGACGTTCGGAATCGACGATCTGCCCGTACGGGACGAGCTGCGCGGCAAGTCCCCCTACGGCGCGCCCCAGCTGGACGTGCCGGTACGGCTGAACACCAACGAGAACCCCTACCCGCTGCCCGAGGCGCTGGTCGAGCGGATCACCGAGCGGGTCCGCGAGGCCGCCCGCCACCTCAACCGCTACCCGGACCGGGACGCGGTCGAACTGCGCACCAGGCTCGCCGAGTACCTGACGAACACCACCGGCCACCCCCTGGACGCGGGCAACGTCTGGGCGGCCAACGGCTCCAACGAGGTCATCCAGCAGCTGCTGCAGACCTTCGGCGGCCCCGGCCGCACCGCGATCGGCTTCGAGCCGTCGTACTCGATGCACGCCCTCATCGCGCGCGGCACCGGCACCGGCTGGATCTCCGGCCCGCGCCACGAGGACTTCACCATCGACGTGCCCGCCGCCGAGCGGGCGATCGCCGAGCACCGCCCGGACGTCGTCTTCGTCACGACCCCCAACAACCCCACCGGCAACGCGGTCCCGGCCGAGGCGGTCCTCGCCCTGTACGAGGCCGCGCAGACCGCGAAGCCCTCCATGGTCGTGGTCGACGAGGCGTACATCGAGTTCAGCCACGGCGATTCGCTGCTGCCGCTGCTGGAGGGCCGGCCGAACCTCGTGATCTCCCGCACCATGTCGAAGGCGTTCGGCGCCGCCGGCCTGCGCCTCGGCTACCTCGCCGCGCACCCGGCCGTCGTCGACGCCGTCCAGCTCGTCCGGCTGCCGTACCACCTGTCCGCCGTCACCCAGGCGACCGCGCTGGCCGCCCTGGAGCACACGGACACCCTGCTGAAGTACGTCGAGCAGCTCAAGGCCGAGCGGGACCGGCTCGTCGCCGAACTGCGCGCCATCGGCTACGAGGTGACCGAGTCCGACGCCAACTTCGTCCAGTTCGGACGGTTCGCGGACTCCCACGCCACCTGGCGGAGGATCCTCGACCGGGGTGTCCTGGTCCGGGACAACGGCGTACCGGGCTGGCTGCGGGTCACCGCCGGCACCCCGGAGGAGAACGACGCGTTCCTCGACGCGGTCCGTGAAGTCAAGAAGGAGCAGAACACATGAGCCGCGTGGGACGCGTGGAGCGTACGACCAAGGAGACCTCGGTCCTCGTCGAGATCGATCTCGACGGCACCGGAAAGACCGACATCGCCACCGGCGTCGGCTTCTACGACCACATGCTCGACCAGCTCGGCCGGCACGGTCTGTTCGACCTGACCGTGAAGACCGACGGCGACCTGCACATCGACTCCCACCACACCATCGAGGACACCGCCCTCGCGCTCGGCGCCGCCTTCAAGCAGGCCCTCGGCGACAAGGTGGGCATCTACCGCTTCGGCAACTGCACGGTCCCGCTGGACGAGTCCCTCGCCCAGGTCACCGTCGACCTGTCCGGCCGCCCCTACCTCGTGCACACCGAGCCCGAGAAGATGGCGCCGATGATCGGCGAGTACGACACCACGATGACCCGGCACATCCTGGAGTCCTTCGTCGCCCAGGCCCAGATCGCCCTGCACGTGCACGTGCCCTACGGGCGCAACGCGCACCACATCGTGGAGTGCCAGTTCAAGGCGCTGGCCCGGGCCCTGCGCTACGCCAGCGAGCGCGACCCGCGCGCGGCCGGCATCCTGCCTTCCACGAAGGGCGCGCTGTAACCATGAACGGATCGTCCACCGCACTGATCGTCGTCGGCCTCTTCTTCGTCGGCGGCGTCATCTCCTTCGCCAAGCAGAAGATGCCCAGGGGCCTCATCGTGCTGCTGTGCATCGGAGCCGCGCTGAGCCTGTTCGCGGGCATCTCCAGGCTGGAGGTGTGGAATTGACCCCGGTGAACCCCGCCGCCAAGAAGGTCGTCGTCTTCGACTACGGCTTCGGCAACGTCCGTTCCGCCGAACGCGCCCTCGCGCGCGCGGGAGCCGACGTCGAGATCACCCGTGACTACGACAAGGCCATGAACGCCGACGGGCTGCTGGTCCCCGGCGTCGGAGCCTTCGCCGCCTGCATGGACGGCCTCAGGGCCGCGCGCGGCGACTGGGTCGTCGAACGCCGGCTGGCCGGCGGGCGCCCGGTGATGGGCATCTGCGTCGGCATGCAGATCCTCTTCGCCCGCGGCATCGAGCACGGCGTGGAGGCCGAGGGCCTGGAGGAGTGGCCCGGCACGGTCGGCCCGCTCCAGGCCGACGTCGTCCCCCACATGGGCTGGAACACCGTCGAGGCACCGGCCGGCTCCCAGCTCTTCGCCGGCCTGGACGCGGACGCCCGCTTCTACTTCGTGCACTCCTACGCCGTCCACGACTGGTCGCTGGAGACGCACAACCCACGGATCGACGCCCCCAAGGTCACCTGGGCCACGCACGGCAAACCCTTCGTGGCCGCCGTGGAGAACGGTGCCCTGTGGGCCACCCAGTTCCACCCGGAGAAGTCCGGCGACGCCGGCGCCCAGCTCCTCACCAACTGGATCGAGACCCTGTAGAGATGAGCCCGGTAGAGATGAGCAAGCTCGAACTCCTCCCCGCCGTCGACGTCCGCGACGGCCAGGCCGTCCGCCTCGTACACGGCGAGTCCGGCACCGAGACCTCCTACGGCTCCCCGCTGGACGCAGCCCTCGCCTGGCAGCGCTCCGGCGCCGAGTGGCTGCACCTGGTCGACCTGGACGCCGCGTTCGGCACCGGGGACAACCGCGAGCTGATCGCCGAGGTCGCCAGGGCCATGGACATCAAGGTGGAGCTGTCCGGCGGCATCCGCGACGACGACACCCTCGCCGCCGCCCTCGCCACCGGCTGCACCCGCGTCAACCTCGGCACGGCCGCCCTGGAGACCCCCGAGTGGGTCGCCAAGGTCATCGCCGAGCACGGCGACAAGATCGCCGTCGGCCTCGACGTACGCGGCACCACCCTGCGCGGCCGCGGCTGGACCCGCGACGGCGGCGACCTCTACGAGACGCTGGAGCGCCTCGACAAGGAGGGCTGCGCCCGCTACGTCGTCACCGACATCGCCAAGGACGGCACCCTGCAGGGCCCCAACCTGGAGCTCCTGAAGAACGTCTGCGCGGCCACCGACCGCCCCGTCGTCGCCTCCGGCGGCGTCTCCTCCCTGGACGACCTGCGCGCCCTCGCCGGTTTGGTCCCGCTCGGTGTCGAGGGGGCCATCGTCGGGAAGGCCCTGTACGCGAAGGCGTTCACCCTGGAAGAGGCCCTGGAGGCGGTAGCCCGGTGAGCGACGTACGACGCGTCACCACAGGAGCGCCCTGGGAGGAGTCGTTCGGCTACTCCCGGGCGGTCCAGCTGCCGAACGGCCTCGTGCTGGTCGCCGGCTGCACGTCCGTCGTGGACGGCCAGATCGCCGACGGCGGTCCTTACGAGCAGACGGTCAATGCCTTCAACGTCGCGTTCGGGGCGCTGGAGGAGCTGGGTCTCGGCCGTGACGATGTCGTACGGACACGTATGTACATCACCCATGCCCGCGACGTGGACGAGGTGGGGCGCGCCCACAAGGAGCTGTTCGACTCCGTCCGCCCCGCCGCATCCATGATCATCGTCTCCGGCTTCGTCGACCCCAGCCTGGTGGTCGAGGTCGAAGTGGAGGCGTTCCGCCCCGGCGGAGAACACGGAGTACCCGCATGAGCCTGGCCGTACGAGTCATCCCCTGCCTGGACGTGGACAACGGCCGGGTCGTCAAGGGCGTCAACTTCCAGAACCTGCGCGACGCGGGCGACCCCGTCGAGATGGCCAAGGTGTACGACGCCGAGGGCGCCGACGAGCTGACGTTCCTGGACATCACCGCCTCGTCGGGCGACCGCGAGACGACCTACGACGTGGTGCGCCGCACCGCCGAGCAGGTGTTCATCCCGCTCACGGTCGGCGGCGGCGTGCGCACCGCCGACGACGTGGACAGGCTGCTGCGGGCCGGCGCGGACAAGGTCGGCGTCAACACCGCCGCCATCGCCCGCCCGGACCTGATCCGTGAGATCGCCGAGCGCTTCGGCCGCCAGGTCCTCGTCCTGTCGGTCGACGCCCGCCGCACCGAGGCCGGCACCTTCGAGGTGACCACCCACGGCGGCCGGCGCGGCACCGGCATCGACGCCGTGGAGTGGGCCCACCGCGCCGCCGAGCTGGGCGCGGGGGAGATCCTGCTCAACTCGATGGACGCGGACGGCACGAAGGACGGCTACGACCTGGAGATGATCGCGGCGGTCCGCAAGCACGTGACCGTCCCCGTCATCGCCTCCGGCGGCGCGGGCCGCCTCGCCGACTTCCCCCCGGCCGTCGAGGCGGGCGCGGACGCGGTCCTCGCCGCCTCCGTCTTCCACTTCGGCGACCTGCGCATCGGCGAGGTGAAGGAGACGCTCCGGACGGCGGGGCACCCTGTCCGCTAGCCCGGGACGCAGCAGGCGGCGGACCGTCCCCGTCACGGACACGCCCCTCCCCGCCGCCCTCCCCGCCCACCGCGACACCAACGTGCTGCGGTGGGTCGCCGCCTACACCGCCTCCATGCTCGGCGACACCGTCTTCTTCCTGGCGCTGTCCTGGGCCGCCGTGCGCAGCGGCAGCCCCGCCGAGGCCGGGATCGTCACCGCCGTGAGCGCGGTGCCGCGGGCACTGCTCATGCTCGGTGGCGGGGTGATCGCCGACCGGCTGGGCCCGCGCCGGGTCGTCATCGGCAGCGACGCCGTACGCTGCGTCATGGTCCTGACGGTCGCCGCGGTCCTCTTCGCGACCGACCCCGGGCTGTGGCTGCTGGTGCTGCTCGCCGTCGTCTTCGGCACCGTCGACGCCGTGTTCATGCCCGCCGTCGGGGCGCTCCCGGCGCGGATCACCGGCAAGGACCAGCTCGCCCGCGTCCAGGGCATGCGCGGCCTCGCCGTCCGGTTCGCCGCCGTCGTGGGCGCCCCGCTGGGCGGGCTCGGCGTGGCGGCCGGCGGGCCGGCGGCCGCCTTCGCGCTCGCCGGGGCGCTGATCGCCGTGTCGGTGCCGCTGCTGGTGTCCGTCCGGATGCGGGACCTGCCGCCGGACGACACCGCGGGAGCCGCCGGGGACGGCACCGCGTGGCACGACCTGCGGGCCGGTCTGCGCCACATCCGCGGCCACCGCGTCCTCGCCCCGCTGATGGTGGTCATCGCCCTCGGCGACCTCGGCTTCGTCGGCCCCCTCAACGTCGGCCTGACGCTGCTGGCGGACGAACGCGGTTGGGGCGCTTCCGGCCTCGGCTGGGTCCTCGCCGGATTCGGCACGGGAGCAGGTGCGGCGGCCCTGCTGCTGACCGTACGCGGACGCGTGCCGCACGCCGGGTGCGTCGCCGGCGGTGCCATCATCCCCGGCGCCGCCGCGATCGCCGCCCTCGCGTACGTGCCGGCCGTCGCCGCCGCCGTCGGTGTCGCGGTGCTCGTCGGGCTGCTCACCGGACTCAGCGGCGCCGTGTGCGGGGCCCTGCTGCAGACCCAGTCGGCCCCCGCCTACCTGGGGCGGGTCACCGCGGTCGCCGGCCTCGTCAGTCTCGGCATCGCGCCGCTCGGCATGCCGCTGTCCGCCGCCGCCATCGGCGTCTGGGGCACCGGGCCCGTCTTCACCGTCAGCGCCGCGGTCTGTGCCCTCAGCGGGCTCGTCGCCCTGTGCGCCCCCGGCCTGCGGCGGGCCGAACTACCGCGGTGACGCCGTCGGCAGCCGGGGCTGCGCCCCGGGCCGCCGTGCCGCACCGGGGTGCCGGCGGCCGCTCAGATCCCCAGCCGCTTCGTCTCGCCCAGCCGGGCGATCGCGTCCTTCTCGCCCTCCAGCTCCACCTTCGCCGCGCTCTGCCGCCCGTACGCGAACAGCAGCAGCTCGGAGGGCTCGCCCGTCGCCGTCACCACCGGCGTGCCCCGGTGGGCGACCGCCGTCTGGCCGTTCGGGCGGCGCAGCACCAGGCCCGTCGGGATGCCGCGGCCCATCAGACGGGCGGTGCGCTCCAGCCGGGACCACAGGGCGTCCTGGAAGACCGGATCCAGCTCGCGCGGCGACCAGTCCGGCTGGGCACGGCGGACGTCCTCGGCGTGCACGTAGAACTCCACCGTGTTCGCCGCCTCGTCGACCTGCTTGAGCTGGAACGGCGAGAACCGCGGCGGCCCGGTGCGGATCAGCTGGAGCAGTTCCTCGTAGGGCTTCGCGCCGTACTCCTCCATCACCCGGTCCAGACGGGACGCCAGCTGCTTGATCAGAGTGCCGCCCGCGGCGTCCGGACGGCGCTCGCGCACCACCACGTGCGCCGCCAGGTCCCGGGTCCGCCAGCCCTCGCACAGAGTGGGGGCGTCCGGGCCCGCCGTCTCCAACAGGTCGGCGAGCAGAAGTCGTTCACGCTTCGCGAATGTCGACATGCCTGCCAGCCTACGGCCGCCCGCCGGGTCCGCCCAGTGGACGGCGCGGGAGCGTGTCGGTCCCGCGCGGCACAATGGGCCCCATGACCAGCAGCTCCCCCCGGCGGCCCAGCCCGCTCGCCCCGGAGATCGCCGACCGCCTCAAGCGCAGCGCCGACGGCCTCCTGCCCGCCATCGCCCAGCAGTACGACACCGGGGAGGTGCTGATGCTCGGCTGGATGGACGACGAGGCGCTGCACCGCACGCTGACCACGGGCCGCTGCACCTACTGGTCGCGCAGCCGCCGGGAGTACTGGGTCAAGGGCGACACCTCCGGGCACGTCCAGCACGTGAAGTCCGTCGCCCTGGACTGCGACGCCGACACCGTCCTGGTCAAGGTCGACCAGGTCGGCGCCGCCTGCCACACCGGCGCCCGCACCTGCTTCGACGCCGACGTGCTCCTCGCCGACGGCACGGACGCGGCGGACGGCGCCGACGGTTCGGTCGCCGGTGCGTCCGGCGCGGATCAGTAGGGTCTGCCGACATGGACGACACGGACGTCATGGACCTCGACACCTTCCGCAAGCTGGCCGCCGACCGCCGCGTGATCCCGGTCAGCCGCAAGCTCCTCGCCGACGGCGACACCCCGGTCGCCCTGTACCGCAAGCTCGCCGCCGAACGCCCCGGCACCTTCCTGCTGGAGTCCGCGGAGAACGGCCGCTCCTGGTCCCGGTACTCCTTCGTCGGCGTCCGCAGCGCCGCCACCCTCACCGAGAAGGACGGGCAGGCCCACTGGCAGGGCACCCCGCCCGTCGGCGTCCCCACCGGCGGCGACCCGCTCGCCGCCCTGCGCGCCACCGTCGAGGCCCTGCACACCCCGCGCGACCTCGCCCACGACCTGGGCCTGCCCCCCTTCACCGGCGGCATGGTCGGCTACCTCGGCTACGACATCGTGCGCCGCCTGGAGAAGGTCGGCCCCGGCGAGCGCGACGACCTGAGGCTGCCCGAGCTGACCATGCTGCTCACCAGCGACCTCGCCGTCATGGACCACTGGGAGGGCTCGGTCCTGCTGATCGCCAACGCGATCAACCACAACGACCTGGAGACCGGCGTCGACGAGGCCTACGCCGACGCGGTCGCCCGCCTGGACGCCATGGAGGCCGACCTCACCCGCGCGGTCGCCCAGCCCCCGGCCGCGCTGCCGCCCTCCGAGCTGCCCGAGTACACCGCGCTGTGGGGCGGCCCCGACTTCCAGGAGGCGGTCGAGGACATCAAGGAGCGCATCCGCGCCGGCGAGGCCTTCCAGGTCGTCCCCTCCCAGCGCTTCGAGACGCCCTGCACCGCGAGCGCCCTGGACGTCTACCGGGTCCTGCGGGCCACCAACCCCTCCCCGTACATGTACCTGCTCCGCCTCGACGGCTTCGACGTCGTCGGCTCGTCCCCCGAGGCGCTGGTCAAGGTCGAGGACGGGCGGGCCATGGTCCACCCCATTGCCGGTACCCGCCCCCGCGGCACCACCCCGCAGGAGGACCAGGCCCTCGCCGAGGAACTGCTCGCCGACCCCAAGGAGCGCGCCGAGCACCTCATGCTCGTCGACCTCGGCCGCAACGACCTCGGACGCGTCTGCGAACCCGGCTCGGTCGAGGTCGTCGACTTCATGTCCGTCGAGCGGTACTCGCACGTCATGCACATCGTCTCGACGGTCACCGGACGGGTCGCCCCCGGCCGCACCGCCTTCGACGTGCTCACCGCCTGCTTCCCGGCCGGCACCCTCTCCGGCGCCCCCAAGCCGCGCGCCCTGCAGATCATCGACGAGCTCGAACCCTCCCGCCGCGGCCTGTACGGCGGCTGCGTCGGCTACCTCGACTTCGCCGGCGACTCCGACACCGCCATCGCCATCCGCACCGCCCTCCTGCGCGACGGCACCGCCTATGTCCAGGCCGGCGCCGGCGTCGTCGCCGACTCCGACCCGGCCGCCGAGGACACCGAGTGCCGCAACAAGGCGGCGGCGGTGCTCCGCGCGGTGCACACGGCCAACCGGCTGGGGCGATAGGGCCATTCTCACGCCGCCGATTCCGAACCCCGGGTGACGGTTCGCCCGGGGTTCGGGCGATAGTGGAACACGTGACAGCTGTTCCCTCCCCCCGTGCCCCCGCCGCCGGCCCCGCCCGGGCCGGCCGCCGCAGCCTCGCCGCCGCCCTGCTGTGCGGCGCGCTCGGCGCGGCCGTCGCCCTGCTCGCCACCCGCCAGGAGTGGTCCCGGGGCACCGCGACGGTGGCGGGCGGCGACTTCCCCCTGACCGTCAAGGGCAGCGACGTCACGGGCGTCCCCGCGGCGCTCGCCATAGTCGGCCTCGCCGCGCTCGTCGCCGTCTTCGCCGTCCGCCGCGCGGGCCGCCTCGCCGTCGCCGCCCTGCTCGCGCTCAGCGGCGCGGGCACCGTCGCCGCGGCCCTGGCCGGCGCGTCCGACAGCTCCGCGCTCGACGAGAAGGCCGCCGAGGCCGCCGGCGACACCTCGGCCACCGTGGACGCCCTCTCCCACACGGCCTGGCCCTACGTCGCCGCCGCGGGCGGCGTCCTCCTCCTGCTGGCCGGACTCCTCGCCCTGCGCTACGGCCGCCTGTGGCCCGCCATGTCCGGCCGCTACGAACGCGACGGGACGCCCCGCCCGCGCCGCAGACCGCAGACGACCGACCCGGACCGCCCCGAGGACCTCTGGAAGGCCCTCGACCGCGGCGAGGACCCGACCGGCGCCTGATCCCGGCCACCCGCGCGGTTCGGCCGCGCACGCATGGGCACCCGTGGACCCGCCACGCACGCCCGTGCGACCGGCGCCGCCCCCGCGCGCGGACGCGCACCCCCGCTCACGGCGCGCGCGCCCGTGCGGGACAATGGGCACGAGCACCCTGCTCAGACACGTACACAGCAACGAGGAGCAAGCAATGGCGGGCAGCAGCCACGGTCACACCCCGGCCGCCTGGACCGGTGTCATCATCGCCTTCATCGGTTTCTGCATCGCGGGCCTCTTCATGGTGGCGGCCCAGCCGGTGGGTTTCTGGGCCGGCATGGCGGTCGTGCTCCTCGGCGGCGCCGTGGGCGGCATCATGCGCATGATGGGCCTCGGCCAGCCGAAGCAGAACCACCCGGTGCACCAGGTCGCCGAGAAGCGCGAGCCGGCCGGCGCCAAGGGCTGACCGACGCCGTTCTCGGTACTTCCTGAGGGGTGGACCGGCACCTGGGTGCCGGGGCCGCCCCTCACGTGCGCGTGCGGACGGTGCGGGGCAGAATGCGGGACGTGGACGCCGACACCCGCAAACCGACAGGCGGCAGGGCCGACCCTCCGTCGAACGCGACGGCCGTCGCCGCCCGCCTGGCCGTACCGGCCGGAGTGCTGGCCGCCGTCGCCGCCGCCTTCGCCTACGTGGGCAGCGTCGACCCCAACGAACCCGGCCACTACCCCGTCTGCCCGCTGCTGCGCCTCACCGGCCTCTACTGCCCCGGCTGCGGCGGCCTGCGCAGCGCCCACGCCTTCGTCCACGGGGACCTCCTGACCGCCCTGCAGGCCAACGCCCCGGCCGTCCTCGGCTACCTGGGCCTCGCCGCCCTGTGGACCGTGTGGGTGATCCGCGCGGCACGCGGCCGGCCCCTCAGGGTCGACCTGGGACCGGTGCACCTGTGGACCCTGGGCACCGTGCTGCTGGTCTTCACCGTGGTCCGGAACCTGCCGTTCGGCGGCTGGCTCCGTCCCTGACCGCATCCCGCCCGTCCAGGTACTGGGACCGTCGTCCACCGGATGCGAGGCATGCTCTCCCCTGCGGATACCATCGGAGTGACCACAGGTTTCGCCGTCTGAAAGGGGGCCGCTCGCGTGAGCGTGCTCGACGAGATCATCGACGGAGTCCGTGCCGACCTCGCGGAACGGCAGGCACGCGTCAGCCTCGACGAGCTCAAGGAGCGTGCGGCCAGGGCCCGTCCCGCCCAGGACGGCGTCAGCGCCCTGCGCGGCGACGGCGTCAAGGTCATCTGCGAGGTCAAGCGCTCCAGCCCGTCCAAGGGCGCGCTGGCCGCCATCGCCGACCCGGCCGGACTCGCCGCGGACTACGAGGCCGGCGGCGCGGCCGTCATCTCCGTCCTCACCGAGCAGCGACGCTTCGGCGGCTCGCTGGCCGACCTGGACTCGGTCCGCGCGCGCGTCGACATCCCCGTGCTGCGCAAGGACTTCATCGTCACCTCGTACCAGCTGTGGGAGGCCCGGGCGCACGGCGCCGACCTCGCCCTGCTGATCGTGGCGGCCCTCGACCAGCCCGCCCTCGAGTCGCTGATCGAGCGCGCCGAGTCCATCGGGCTCACCCCGCTCGTCGAGGTGCACGACGAGGACGAGGTCGAGCGCGCGGTGGACGCCGGCGCCAGGATCATCGGCGTCAACGCGCGCAACCTGAAGACCCTGGAGGTCGACCGCGGCACGTTCGAGCGGGTCGCCCCGGAGATCCCCGCGCACATCGTCAAGGTCGCCGAGTCCGGCGTCCGCGGCCCGCACGACCTCATCGCCTACGCCAACGAGGGCGCCGACGCCGTCCTGGTCGGCGAGTCCCTGGTCACCGGCCGCGACCCGAAGACGGCCGTCGCCGACCTGGTGGCCGCGGGCGAGCACCCGGCACTGCGGCACGGACGCGGCTGACCTCGGTAGGCTGTCCCCGATGACTTCCCCGCTCACCCAGGCAACCCGGGACCCGTACGCCCGCCTCGCGCGCGGCTGCCGGCCCCGGGGCTGCCGTGCCCCCGCACGCCGGGTGCACGGCCGCCGGGTGCGGTACGTCATCGGTGACGAGCCGGGGCAGGTCAACGGCATGCGATGGCAGAGCCCCGCGAGGGGCGCGGGGCTGTACCCGATCCGCGGCTGCCGTCGCGCGGGCGCGACCGGTCACGGCCGGCCCGCAGAGGTCTGACACCCCCGCCCCACGGCGATCACGTCCCACCAGAGACTCACCGTGAGGTACACGCATGCCCAGCGACTTCTTCATCCCCGACCCCGAGGGACAGGTCCCCAGCCCCGAGGGCTACTTCGGCGCGTTCGGCGGCAAGTTCATCCCGGAGGCCCTCGTCGCAGCCGTCGACCAGGTCGCCGTCGAGTACGAAAAGGCCAAGTCCGACCCGGAGTTCGCCCGTGAGCTCGACGATCTGCTCGTCCACTACACCGGCCGCCCCTCGTCCCTCACCGAGGTCCCCCGTTTCGCCGCCGAAGCCGGCGGAGCCCGGATCTTCCTCAAGCGCGAGGACCTGAACCACACCGGCTCGCACAAGATCAACAACGTGCTCGGCCAGGCCCTGCTCACCAAGCGCATGGGCAAGACCCGCGTCATCGCCGAGACCGGCGCCGGCCAGCACGGCGTGGCCACCGCCACCGCCTGCGCCCTGTTCGGCCTCGACTGCACCATCTACATGGGCGAGATCGACACCCGGCGCCAGGCCCTCAACGTGGCCCGGATGCGCATGCTCGGCGCCGAGGTCGTCGCCGTGAAGTCCGGCAGCCGCACGCTGAAGGACGCCATCAACGAGGCCTTCCGCGACTGGGTCGCCAACGTCGACCGCACCCACTACCTCTTCGGCACCGTCGCGGGCCCCCACCCCTTCCCGGCGATGGTCCGCGACTTCCACCGCGTCATCGGCGTCGAGGCCCGCCGCCAGATCCTGGAGCGGGCCGGACGCCTCCCCGACGCCGCGATCGCCTGCGTCGGCGGCGGCTCCAACGCCATCGGCCTCTTCCACGCCTTCATCCCCGACACCGGCGTCCGCCTCATCGGCTGCGAGCCCGCCGGACACGGCGTGGAGACCGGCGAGCACGCGGCCACCCTGACCGCCGGCGAGCCCGGCATCCTGCACGGCTCCCGCTCCTACGTCCTCCAGGACGACGAGGGCCAGATCACCGAGCCGTACTCCATCTCGGCCGGCCTGGACTACCCCGGCATCGGCCCGGAGCACGCCTACCTCAAGGACTCCGGCCGCGGCGAGTACCGCGCGGTCACCGACGACGCCGCCATGCAGGCCCTGCGCCTGCTGTCGCGCACCGAGGGCATCATCCCGGCCATCGAGTCCGCCCACGCGCTGGCCGGCGCCATCGAGGTCGGCAGGGAACTGGGCCCGGACGGGCTGATCGTCGTCAACCTGTCCGGCCGCGGCGACAAGGACATGGACACCGCCGCCCGCTACTTCGGGCTGTACGACACCGACGCCGAGGTCGCCGAGGACGTCTCCGGCACCGCCGAGATCGAGGGGGACGCCAAGTGAGCGGAAACGTGCAGCTGCTGAACGACACCCTCGCCGCGGCGAAGGCCGAGGGCCGCGCCGCCCTCATCGCCTACCTCCCGGCCGGCTTCCCGACCGTGGACGGCGGCATCGAGGCGGTCAAGGCCGCCGTCGAGGGCGGCGCCGACGTCGTCGAGGTCGGCCTGCCGCACAGCGACCCCGTCCTGGACGGCCCGGTCATCCAGACCGCCGACGACATCGCCCTGCGCGGCGGCGTGCGGATCGCCGACGTGATGCGCACGGTCCGCGAGGCGCACGAGGCCACCGGCAGGCCGATCCTCGTCATGACCTACTGGAACCCCATCGACCGCTACGGCGTCGAGCGGTTCACCGCCGAGCTCGCCGAGGCGGGCGGCGCCGGCTGCATCCTGCCCGACCTGCCCGTGCAGGAGTCGGCGCTGTGGCGGGAGCACGCGGACAAGCACGGCCTCGCCACCGTCTTCGTCGTCGCCCCCAGCAGCAGGGACGAGCGGCTCGCCGAGATCACCGCGGCCGGCAGCGGCTTCGTCTACGCCGCCTCCCTCATGGGCGTCACCGGCACCCGCGAGTCGGTCGGCGCACAGGCCGAGGACCTGGTCCGGCGCACCCGCGCCACCACGGACACCCCGGTCTGCGTCGGGCTCGGCGTCTCCAACGCCGCGCAGGCCGCCGAGGTCGCCGGCTTCGCCGACGGCGTGATCGTGGGCTCCGCCTTCGTCAAGCGGATGCTGGACGCCCCCGACGAGGCGGCCGGCCTGGAGGGCGTCCGCGCGCTCGCCGCCGACCTGGCGAAGGGCGTCCGCGGACAGGTGTGACCGCGGACACATGACTGGGGTCCCTCGTACGGGTGGACCTGGGACCGGGGAGGCGCTGAGCGCCTCCCCGGTTCGTTCTGCGGGGTGTGAGCGAGAAGAACCGAGAGGGAAAGCGCACCGCCCGGCAGAAGCTGGCGGCCGAGCGCGAGAAGCAGAAGTCCCGGGACAAGCGCCGCCGCGCGCTGATCGTCGGCGCGAGCACGGTCTGCGTCCTGGGCCTCGCGGCGGTGATCGGCGTGGTCGCCGCGAACGCCGGCAAGGACGACGGCAGCGAGTCCGCGGGCCCGGTCGTGGCGCCCTCGGGCGCCCAGGGCAAGGACGGCCTCGCCATCCCGGTCGGCAAGGAGAGCGCCGGGTCGACGCTCACCGTCTGGGAGGACTTCCGCTGCCCGGCCTGCAAGTCCTTCGAGCTGGCCTACCGCGACACGATCCACGAGCTCACCGCCGCCGGACAGCTCAAGGTCGAGTACCACCTGGCGACGATCATCGACGGCAACATGGGCGGCACCGGCTCCCGCAAGGCCGCCAACGCCGCCGCCTGCGCCCAGGACGCCGGGAAGTTCCCGGCCTACCACGACGTGCTGTTCACCGACCAGCCCGCCGAGGCCGACGACGCGTACGCCGACGAGGACAGGCTGATCGACCTGGCCGGCAAGGTCGACGGCCTCGACACACCCGCCTTCCAGGAGTGCGTCAGGAACGGCACGCACGACAGCTGGGTGGAGAAGTCCGACAAGGCCTTCCGCGCCGGCGGCTTCAGCGGCACGCCGACGGTCCTGCTGGACGGCAAGAACATCTACCAGGACCGGAGCATGACCCCGGCCAAGCTGAAGAAGATGGTGCAGGACGCCGACAAGCAGGGCGGCTGAACGGGGCGGCGGCGGGGCGTTCACGGAGCGCCCCCTTCCGCCGCCCGTTACGGAGACGTAGCCGGGCTGCCCGCCGCGGGCCCCGTCCCACACGGTAGCGTCGGACCTGCCATGGAACTTGCCTTCATTCCCAGCCCGTCGCGCGGGGTGCTGCACCTCGGTCCCGTCCCGCTGCGCGGCTACGCGTTCTGCATCATCATCGGCGTCTTCGTTGCCGTCTGGCTCGGCAACAGGCGCTGGATCGCCCGCGGCGGGCGGGCCGGCACGGTGGCCGACATCGCGGTCTGGGCCGTTCCCTTCGGCCTGATCGGCGGCCGGCTCTACCACGTGATCACGGACTACCAGCTGTACTTCAGCGAGGGCCGTGACTGGGTCGACGCCTTCAAGATCTGGGAGGGCGGTCTCGGCATCTGGGGCGCCATCGCCTTCGGCGCGGTCGGAGCCTGGATCGGCGCCCGGCGCCGCGGCATCCCGCTCCCGGCCTACGCCGACGCCGTCGCCCCCGGCATCGCCCTCGCCCAGGCTCTCGGCCGCTGGGGCAACTGGTTCAACCAGGAGCTGTACGGCAGGGCCACCGACCTGCCCTGGGCCGTGGAGATCACCTCGTCGGCCGACGGACGGGTGCCCGGCACCTACCACCCGACCTTCCTGTACGAGTCGCTGTGGTGCATCGGCGTCGCCCTGCTCGTCATCTGGGCCGACCGCCGCTTCACGCTCGGCCACGGACGGGCCTTCGCCCTGTACGTCGCCGCGTACTGCGCGGGCCGCTTCTGGATCGAGTACATGCGCGTCGACGACGCCCACCACATCCTGGGCCTCAGGCTGAACAACTGGACCGCGCTCTTCGTGTTCCTGCTCGCCGTGGTGTACATGGTGGTCTCGGCGAGGACCCGGCCCGGCCGGGAGGCCGTGGTGGAACCCGGCGCGGAGACCGGCGACGGTGCTTCCGAGGACACCGAGGACACCGGCGGCACCGAGGCTTCCAAGGACGGCAAGGACGGCAAGGGGACCCGGAACGACACCGTGAAGGACGGGGCAGGGTCGGCCGAGAAGGCCTGACCGGACACCGCGCCGCGGCCGCCGTGTCCGTGCCGAGGGCGCCCGGGGACCCCCGGGCGCCCTCGGCACGTCTCAGGACAGGACCGGCCGCCGGGCCAGCGACAGGGTGCGCCGGGCCGTCGCCACCACCGCCGCGTCGACGAACCGCCCGTCCGGCAGCGCCTGGGCGCCGGGCCGCGCGGCGGCCGCCTCGAGGACCGTCTCCGCCTCCTCCAGCTCCCGCTCGGTCGGCAGATAGGCCCGCTCGATGACCGGCAGCTGACGGGGGTGGATCGCGGCCCGCCCGAGGAAACCCAGGGCACGGCCGTGGGCGCAGGACGCCGCCAGGCCCTCCAGGTCCCGGGTGTCCGGATGCACCGCCTGCGCGGGCGGCGCCAGCCCCGCCGCCCGCGCCGCCACCACCACCCGCGCACGCGACCAGTCCAGACCCGCGTCCCCCCGCACCCCCAGGTCGGCGCGGAGGTCGGCCTCCCCGAGCGCGATGCCCCGCAGCGACGGATGGGCGACGGCGACCGCGTACGCCCGCTCCACGCCCAGGGCCGTCTCCAGCAGCGCGTACAGGGGCGGCCCGCCGCCGGCCCCGGCGACGGCGGTGATCTGCGCGGGGGAGGTCACCTTGGGCAGCCGCAGCCCGGACAGTCCCGGCAGCGCGGCCAGCGCCGCCAGGTCCGCCGCGGCCAGCGGCCCGTCCAGGGCGTTCACCCGCACGTGCACCGGCACCGGCTGCGGGTCGGCCAGCAGCTCCGCGGTGCAGGCACGGGCGTACTCCTTGCGGTCCGGGGCGACCGCGTCCTCCAGGTCGATCACGACGACGTCGGCCCCGGCCGCCAGCGCCCCGGCCACCACCCGGGGCCGGTCCCCGGGCGCGTACAGCCAGGTCAGCGGGGGCGCCGTCATACGACTCCCGCCTCGCGCAGCTCCTTCACGTCCGCCGGGGTCAGGCCCAGCTCGGCCAGCACCTCCTCGGTGTCCGCGCCGTGCGGGCGGCCCGCCCAGCGGATCGCGCCGGGGGTGGCGGAGAGCCGGAAGAGGACGTTCTGCATGCGCAGCGGGCCCAGCTCCGGATCGTCGACGGTGGTGATGGTGCCGAGGGCCCGGTACTGCGGGTCGTCCATCACGTCCCGCACGTCCTGGACGGGGGCGACGGCGGCCTCCGCCTCCTCGAAGGCGGCGAGCACCTCGGCGCGGGTGTGCCGGGCGATCCAGTCGCCGACCGCCGCGTCCAGCACGTCGGTGTGCCGGGCCCGGTCGGCGCCCGACGCGAACCACGGCTCGTCGATCAGCTCCGGGCGGCCCACCAGGCGCATCACCCGCTCGGCGACCGACTGGGCGGAGGTGGAGACGGCGACCCAGGTGCCGTCGGCGGTGCGGTAGGTGTTGCGCGGGGCGTTGTTCTGGGAGCGGTTGCCGGTGCGCGGCTGGACGTGGCCGAGCTGGTCGTACCAGATCGGCTGCGGGCCCAGCACGGTCAGGATCGGCTCGATGATCGCCATGTCGACGACCTGCCCCTCGCCGGTGAGGTCGCGGGCGGACAGGGCCGTCGTCACGGCGAACGCCGTCGCCAGCGCGGCGATCGAGTCGGCGAGCCCGAAGGGCGGCAGCGTCGGCGGCGCGTCCGGTTCGCCGGTCATCGCGGCGAAGCCGCTCATCGCCTCGGCGAGCGTGCCGAAGCCGGGGCGGCGCGCGTACGGGCCGGTCTGCCCGAAGCCGGTGACCCGGGTGAGGACCAGCCGCGGGTTGACGGCCGACAGCTCGTCCCAGCCCAGGTCCCACTTCTCCAGGGTGCCCGGGCGGAAGTTCTCGATGACGACGTCCGCGGTCGAGACCAGCCGGAGCAGGGTGGTGCGGCCGGCGGGCTTCGACAGGTCGAGGGTGATCGTGCGTTTGTTGCGGCCCAGCATCTTCCACCACAGACCCACGCCGTCCTTCGACGGTCCGTGGCCCCGGGAGGGGTCGGGGCGGGTGGGGTGCTCGACCTTGACGACGTCGGCGCCGAAGTCGCCGAGCAGGGTGGCGGCGAGCGGGCCCGCGAAGAGGGTGGCGAGATCGAGGACGCGCAGCCCGGCCAGGGGGGCCGGGACGGGCGCGGGGGCGGGGGGTGTCACGACGGGCCGGGGCATGAGCGGGTGGCCTCCGTGTGGGTGAGGTGGGCGAGGGTGTCGAAGCCGATGCCGTCGAAGTCGCCGACGGAGGTGGCCAGGCGGTTCTTCAGCGGGGCCGTCCAGTGCTCGGGCAGGGCGGCAGGGTGACCGGCGAGCAGGCCGGCGACGCTGCCGGCGGTGGCGCCGTTGGAGTCGGTGTCCCAGCCTCCCGACACGGCCCGGGCGACCGAGCCGGTGAAGTCGCCGTCCGCGTGGGTGAGGGCGGCGGCGATCAGGGCGGTGTTGGGCACGGCGTGCACCCAGTGGTGGGCGGGGGAGTGGACGGCGTGGAGCGCGTCCACGACGGCGTCGAAGTCGTCGTGCGTCTCGGCGAGCCGGATGCCCTGCCGGACGGCCCTCTCGAGGCGTGATCCGGACGGGACGACCGTGAGGCCGGTGCGCAGGCAGGCGTGGACGTCACGGGTGCCGCCGGCGGCGTCGGCGATGACGGCCGCCGCGAACATCGCCGCGTGGACGCCGCTGCCGGTGTGGCTGAGCGTCGCGTCGCGGTGCGCCTGTTCGGCGGCGGCGGCCGGGTCGCCCGGGTTGGTCCAGCCGTGCACGTCGGCGCGGATCAGGGCGCCGATCCACTCCCGGAAGGGGTTGCGGTGGCGGGCGGTGTGCGGGGGTTCCAGGCCGGTGAGGAGGTTGCGGTAGGCGACGCGCTCGGCGGTGAAGGCGCGCCCGGCGGGGAGTTCGTCGAGCCAGAGACGGGCGACGTCGGCGGTGGTGAAGGCCCGGCCGTGACGCCGGAGCAGCAGGAGGTTGAGCAGCGGGTAGTTCAGGTCGTCGTCCTCCGGCATGCCGTCGATGTTCTCGGCCAGGGAGGTGGCCGCCGAGCGGCGGTTCCAGGGGTGGGCGGCGAGGAGCTCCCCGGGGATGCCCCGGGCCGTGAAGTACGTGGTGGGGGGCCAGTTGCCGGCGGCCCGGGCGAGGAGGCGGACGGCGTGCAGGGGGAGTTTCTCGACGGGCTTGCCGAGGAGGCAGCCGGCCGCCCGGCCCAGCCAGGCGGCCTCCAGACGGCCGGCGGACACGGCCGGGGGTGTGACGGGGCGCGGCGGGGGCCAGTGCGGGCACCGCGCCCTGATGTCGTCCAGTTCCGTCGGCTCCGCCGCCGCCGACGGGTCCGGCAGAGCGGCCAGTTCGTCCAGCAGCTCCTCCGCCAGCGCCCGCAGGTACGGGGAGGTCCCTCCGGGGGAGGCGCCCGCCCGGGCGGGCGCCTCGTGGCCGCCCGCCGCGCGCCAGCGGGCGGCGACCGCCGACGCGTCGCGGCCGTCCAGCGCGGCCTGGCGCAGTTCGTGCCCGATCAGGTCCTCGGGCTGCACCCAGGTCAGCCGGAGCATTCCGCACCCCCGAGCGCGGCGAACGCCCGCTCGTGCGCGCGGCGCCGTCGCACGTCCCGCGCGAACACCTCCCGGGCCACCCCGGTGAGCGTCGCCGCCGGCTCCCACAGGTCCAGGCGGCTCGCCTCGGCGACCTGCTTCGCCCACTCCTCCGGGACCGGTGAGCCCAGCGCCCCGGCCAGCGCGCCCGCCATCGTGGCGATGGAGTCGCAGTCGCGGCCGTAGTTCACCGCCCCGAGGACCGCGTGCCGGTAGTCCCCGCCCGCCACCAGCAGCATGCCCAGGGCGACGGGGAGCTCCTCGATCGCGTGCAGCCGGGAGGGGCGGCGGGCGCCCAGCGAGGGGGCGCGGTAGTCGGGGCCGACCGTGTCGTAGGGGGCGACGGCCTCCCGCAGCGGAGCGAGCGCCGACTCGAAGTCCGAGTGGCGCGAGGCGACGCCGGCGACCGCCTCGATCGCCGCCCGGGTGCCGTCCTTCGCCAGGGACAGGCAGGCCGACAGCACCGACTCCGGGGTGGCGCCGGGCGCGCAGGCCGCCGCGACCGCCGCCGCGAAGACCCCGGCCGCCTCCCGGCCGTACGACCACTGGTGGGCGCCCGCCACGTCCAGCGCCTCGGTGTACGCGCCCGCCGGGTTCGCCGCGTTGACCAGGCCGACCGGGGCCGTGTACATGGCCGCGCCGCAGTTGACGATGTTGCCGGTGCCGGCCTCGCGCGGGTCGACGTGGCCGTAGTGGATCCGTGCCACCAGCCACTTCTCCGCCAGGAAGATCCGCTGGAGGGGGAGCGCCTCCGCCTCCAGCTCCGGGATCCAGCGCGGGTTCGTCATCAGGTCCGGGACCAGGTGCTCGGCGACCGCGTAGGCGTCGAGGTGGTCGCGGACGGTGCCGTAGACCCGGACCAGCGCGTGGGTCATCAGAGTGTCGTCGGTGACGTGTCCGTCGCCCTTGTGGTACGGGGCGATGGGGCGGGCGGTGCGCCAGTCGTCGCCGTTCCAGGGGCCGACGATGCCGTGGATCCGGCCGCCGTGGCGCTGCAGGATCTGTTCGGGGGAGTAGCCCTCGACGGGACCGCCGAGCGCGTCGCCGACGGCCGCGCCGACGAGGGCGCCGGTGACGCGTTCCTCCAGGCTCGCCGTGCCGTTGTGTGGGGTGCGGGCTGTCATGGGGTGCGTCCTCCTTCGGGTCGGGACGGCTGTGCGGCCTGCAGGAGCCCGGCGAGTTCCACCAGGTCCGTGCCGGTGAGCCGGGGCAGCACGCAGCCGGTGAGCGTGCGGCAGGCCTCGCGCCAGGCGGCGGGGACCGACGCGCGGCCGCCCAGGGCGCCGGTGAGGGCGCCCGTCAGCGCCGGGGCGGAGTCGGCGAGGCGGGACAGGCAGGCCGCCGCCGGGACGGCCTCGGCGATCCGGCCCCGGGCGGCGCGGGCCAGGGCGAGGGCGACCGGGACGGTCTCGGCGGCGGCGACGCCGTAGCTGTAGACGTGGTCGACGATCTGGTGCTCCAGCAGCGGGACCAGGGCGAACACGCTCTCCGTCTCGGCCGCCAGGGCGAGCGCCCGCAGGGTGTTGCGGCCGATCTCGGTCTCCTCGGGCAGCTCGGCGAGCGCGGCCGTCACGCAGGTCTCCACGTCGTCGCCGCCGAGGGCGCAGGCCAGTGCCGCCGCCATGGCGCGGGCGCCGTGCACGCCGTCGCCGTCCTGGGTGTAGCGGGCGTCGAACTCGGCGAGGCCGGCGGCGGACCGCGGGGCGCCGGGGTGGGCGACGGCCAGGACGCAGGCCCGCACGCAGGCGGCGTCGTCGAAGTAGTGCGGGTTGTCGTGGCCGGTGGCGGGCGGGCGCAGGCCGGTGGCGAGGTTGCCGAGCCCCGCCCGTACCGAGATGCGGGCGCGCAGCGGCAGCACCGCCGACTCGGCCTCGGGGGCGCGGTCCGCGGCGGCGGCGACCTCGCCGGCGACGGCGTTCCAGGTGAGGTCGATCGCGGCGCGGATCCGGTGCTCCCGGCTCAGGTCGCCGAGCGCGCTGTCGTCCCCGGCGCGCAGCAGGGCCTCCGCCGCGAACGCCGCCCACTCGGCGTCGTCCGACGGGCCGAGGCGCAGGGGCCCCGGGGACTGGTTCAGGGCGATGGGGACGGGGAGGGTGGTGGTGGCGTTCTGCTCGGCGAAGGTGTCCAGCTCGCGGGTGAGGCGCCGGGTCCACTCGGGCATCCGGGCGGCCCGGTGCCGGGCGGCGGGCCAGCCGGCGGCGTCCCCGGCGGCGAGCCCCAGCAGCAGTCCCTCGATCCGTCCGGCCCGCGGGGTCCCGGCCGCCTGCCCGCCCGGTTCGGCCCCGGTCCGGTGACCGCTCCCGGCCACGGCCGCCTCCGCCGCGCCGGGCGGGGCGACGTAGGCGGTGGTGGCGGGCTCCTCCCCGGCGGAACGTCCCCGGCTCACGACGCCACCACCGGGGCCTGGCCGCCGGGCAGGACGCGGGCGGTGCCGGCCGGTTCTCCGGGGACGGCGTCGGCCGGCGCGGCCGGTGCGGTGAGGCCGGGTGCGGTGAGGTCCGGTGCCGTGAGGCCTGGTGCCGTCCTGTCCCCGGTGTCGGGTGTCGTCCCGGCCTCCACAAGCAGGTCCGCCACTTCCAGGACGTGGTGTCCGGCCATCGCCGGCAGGCAGCTGCCGCGGGCCGGCCCGATGGCCGCCGCCCACTCGGCGGGGATGGCGCCGACGCCCTGGGCCGCCCCGGCCAGGGCGCCGGCCACCGCGGCCGTGGTGTCGGCGTCGCGGCCCATGTTCACGGCCGTCAGCACGGCGTCGGTGAAGTCGCCGTCGGCCGCCGCGTACGCCCCGAAGGCGAGGGCGACCGCCTCGGGGGCCAGGTCGGTCCAGGGGTAGCCGCCGATCACCACGGCGGAGCGGACCGCGCGTTCGCCGAGGTGCGCCGCCGTCATCGCGCGGCGCAGACAGCGCGCCGTCCAGGAGTCGTCCGGGACGACGGCCAGGGCGGAGGCCACGACGGCGGCCACCGGCGCTCCCGTCATCGCCGCAGCAACCCCCGCGGCGACCGCCCGGCCGCCGTGGATGCCCTCGCCGTCGTGGCTGACCGAGCCGTCGATCGCCACCAGCCGGGCCGCCTCGGCGGGACGTCCGGCCGCGAACACGCCGTGGGGCGCGGCCCGCATCGCCAGCCCGTCGCTCCAGGCGTGCCGGTGCTGGGCGGAGACGGGGGCGGCCAGGCCCCGGCGCAGGTTCTCCAGGGTGCCGCGCTCACTGAAGCCCGCGCCCCGGAAGGGGCCGTCCTCCCGGTCCGCGATCCACTCGTGCCAGGCGGCCTCCACATGGGCCGGGGTGAGCGCGGACCCGTGCCGGGCGAGCAGCAGGCCGGAGAAGATCGCGTACTCCGTGTCGTCCGTGCCCGACGGCCGCTCGGCCACGTACCCCGTGATGCGGCCCCAGCGGGCGCGGATCTCGGAGGGCTTCATGTTCTCGGCCGGGGCTCCGAGGGCGTCCCCGACGGCCAGACCGAGCAGCGCGCCGCGCGCCCGTTCACGGAGCCGGGCGGCGTCCCCCGGGGCGGGGACCGAGGGAATGCAGGCGGTGGATGCCATGCGGCCTCTCCTCTTCTGCGGCGCCCGAAGAGGCGCACGGCCCTTTGCGGAACTGTCCCCGGTGCGGGACGCCGCGCAGCCTCGCCGGAGGAAGCGTCACCCGGTCGACATATGTGCAGCCATGATCACGGATGAGCGTTTCATGGTAAAGCCGCAGGTAAGCGCAGCCTTTCCTTGCTGGCGAGGCGGAAATGACCGGCGTACATTTGTCGCTGTCAAAAGCTGGAATTTGTCCAAAGTAAGCTCTGGGGGACCCTCGTGGCCATCATCGAGACCGAGGCGGCACTGCACGACGCGCACCGCGACAACCACACGCACCGGGACGTGAACGGCGGCTGGCTGCGCCCCGCCGTCTTCGGCGCCATGGACGGCCTCGTCTCCAACCTCGCCCTGATGACCGGCGTCGCCGGCGGCGCGGCCGGCCAGCAGACCGTCGTGCTCAGCGGCCTCGCGGGCCTGGCCGCCGGCGCCTTCTCCATGGCCGCCGGCGAGTACACCTCCGTCGCCTCGCAGCGCGAGCTCGTCGAGGCCGAGCTGGACGTGGAGCGCCGGGAGCTGAAGAAGCATCCCAAGGACGAGGAGGCCGAGCTGGCCGCCCTCTACCAGGCCCGGGGCGTCGAGCCGGAGCTCGCCCGCGAGGTCGCCCGGCAGCTGTCCCGCGACCCCGAGCAGGCCCTGGAGATACACGCCCGCGAGGAACTGGGCATCGACCCCGGCGACCTGCCCTCCCCGCTGGTCGCGGCCGTGTCGTCCTTCGGCTCCTTCGCCCTCGGCGCCCTGCTGCCCGTCCTGCCCTTCCTGCTCGGCGCGAGCGCGCTGTGGCCCGCCGTCCTGGTGGCGCTCGCCGGCCTGTTCCTGTGCGGCGCGGTGGTGGCCAGGGTGACGGCGCGCAGCTGGTGGTACAGCGGACTGCGGCAGCTCCTCCTCGGCGGCGCGGCGGCCGGTGTGACGTACGCCCTGGGCAGTCTGTTCGGAACGGCCGTAGGATGACCCGGCTCGAACTTATGCGTCGGACCGCATAAGTAGTCGTTACTCGCTGGTTTCGAGCGCGTGACCACCGGGCATGAGCCGTAAGCGCTGTGGGCAACGACGCCCGCGGCGCGCCCGGAGCGGGCGAAGAAGCCCCTCCGCCCCCGGACCGACGGACATCGATCTGTCCGCCCGGTCCCCCACAGCCTCCGCCGCAGGACGCGGCGTCCCCGCCGCGACCGTCCGGCGTCCGCATGCTGGAACGGAAAATCCCGCTTCCCGAGAACCGCTCCATCATGTAACCTGCATCAACTTTTGCACTCACGCAGAGGGCCAACGTCGTCCCTCGGTACTTGCCACATACCACCTGACGACGACGGGAGAGCCGATGCGTACGCCGCGCCAGCCGTCCCAGCACTCCGTGAACGGCCACAACCGGTCCTTCATGGATGCTCGCCCTGCTGCGCAGGGTATGTACGACCCCCGCAACGAGCACGACGCCTGCGGCGTCGGCTTCGTCGCCGCCCTCACGGGCGAGGCGTCCCACACCCTGGTCGACCAGGCCCTCACCGTGCTCCGCAACCTGGAACACCGCGGGGCCACCGGCTCCGAGCCCGACTCGGGCGACGGCGCCGGCATCCTCTCCCAGGTGCCCGACGCCTTCTTCCGCGAGGTGGCCGGATGCGAACTGCCCGAGGCCGGGGCGTACGCCGTCGGCATCGCCTTCCTGCCGGTCGACGGCACCGAGGACGCCGTCTCACGCATCGAGACGATCGCCGCCGAGGAGAGCCTCACCGTCCTCGGCTGGCGCGAGGTCCCGGTCGCCCCGCAGCTGCTCGGCGCCACCGCCCGCTCCACCATGCCGGTCTTCCGCCAGATCTTCGTGACCGACAACGCCTCGCGGGGCATCGACCTCGACCGCCGCGCCTTCGTGCTGCGCAAGCGTGCCGAGCGCGAGGCGGGCGTCTACTTCCCGTCGCTGTCCGCGCGCACCATCGTCTACAAGGGCATGCTGACCACCGGCCAGCTCGAACCCTTCTTCCCGGACCTGTCCGACCGCCGCTTCGCCTCCGCGATCGCGCTCGTGCACTCCCGGTTCTCCACCAACACCTTCCCGAGCTGGCCGCTCGCCCACCCGTACCGCTTCGTCGCCCACAACGGCGAGATCAACACGGTCAAGGGCAACCGCAACTGGATGGCCGCCCGCGAGTCCCAGCTCGCCTCCGACCTCTTCGGCGACCAGGAGCGGATCGACCGGCTCTTCCCGATCTGCACGCCCGACGCCTCCGACTCCGCCTCCTTCGACGAGGTCCTGGAGCTGCTGCACCTGGGCGGGCGCTCGCTGCCGCACTCCGTGCTGATGATGATCCCCGAGGCGTGGGAGAACCACGGCTCCATGGACCCGGCCCGGCGCGCCTTCTACCAGTTCCACTCCACGATGATGGAGCCCTGGGACGGCCCCGCCTGCGTCACCTTCACCGACGGCACCCAGGTCGGCGCCGTCCTCGACCGCAACGGCCTGCGCCCCGGCCGCTACTGGGTCACCGACGACGGCCTCGTCGTCCTCGGCTCCGAGGTCGGCGTCCTCGACATCGACCCGGCGAAGGTCGTCCGCAAGGGCCGCCTGCAGCCCGGCCGGATGTTCCTCGTGGACACCGCCGAGCACCGCATCATCGAGGACGACGAGATCAAGGCCGAACTCGCGGCCCAGAAGCCGTACGCCGAATGGCTCGAGGCCGGCGAGATCGAGCTGTCCGACCTGCCCGAGCGCGAGCACATCGTGCACACCCACGCCTCGGTCACCCGCCGCCAGCAGACCTTCGGCTACACCGAGGAGGAGCTGCGCGTCATCCTCGCGCCGATGGCCAAGTCCGGCGCCGAGCCCATCGGCTCCATGGGCACCGACTCGCCCATCGCCGCGCTCTCCGAGCGGCCCCGGCTGCTCTTCGACTACTTCACCCAGCTCTTCGCCCAGGTCACCAACCCGCCGCTGGACGCGATCCGCGAGGAACTGGTCACCTCCCTGCGCTCCTCGCTGGGCCCCCAGGGCAACCTGCTGGACCCGAGCGCCGCCTCCTGCCGCAGCGTCCTGCTGCCCTTCCCGGTCATCGACAACGACGAGCTGGCCAAGCTCATCCACATCAACGCCGACGGCGACATGCCCGGCTTCAAGGCCGCCACCCTCTCCGGCCTCTACCGGGTCCACGGCGGCGGCGACGCGCTCGCCGCGCGCATCGAGGAGATCTGCGCCGAGACCGACGCCGCCATCGAGAACGGCGCCCGGCTGATCGTCCTCTCCGACCGGCACTCGGACGCCGAGCACGCGCCGATCCCGTCGCTGCTGCTCACCGCGGCCGTCCACCACCACCTCATCCGCACCAAGCAGCGCACCCAGGTGGGCCTGCTGGTCGAGGCCGGCGACGTCCGCGAGGTCCACCACGTCGCCCTGCTCATCGGCTACGGCGCCGCCGCCGTCAACCCGTACCTGGCCATGGAGTCCGTCGAGGACCTGGTCCGCGCGGGCACCTTCCTGCCCGGCATCGAGCCCGAGAAGGCCATCCGCAACCTGATCCACGCCCTCGGCAAGGGCGTCCTGAAGGTCATGTCCAAGATGGGCATCTCCACCGTCGCCTCCTACCGCGGCGCCCAGGTCTTCGAGGCCGTCGGCCTCGACGAGGACTTCGTCGCCACGTACTTCAACGGCACCGCCACCAAGATCGGCGGCGTCGGCATCGACGTGATCGCGGAGGAGGTCGCCGCCCGCCACGCCAAGGCCTACCCGGCCAGCGGCATCGCGCCCGCGCACCGCGCGCTGGAGATCGGCGGCGAGTACCAGTGGCGCCGCGAGGGCGAACCGCACCTGTTCGACCCCGAGACGGTCTTCCGCCTCCAGCACTCCACCCGCGCCGGCAGGTACGACGTCTTCAAGAAGTACACCGAGCGCGTCAACGAGCAGTCCGAGCGGCTGATGACGCTGCGCGGCCTGTTCGGCTTCAAGAGCGACCGGCAGCCGGTCCCGATCGACGAGGTCGAGCCCGTCTCCGAGATCGTCAAGCGCTTCTCCACCGGCGCCATGTCGTACGGCTCCATCTCCCAGGAGGCGCACGAGACCCTCGCCATCGCCATGAACCAGCTGGGCGGCAAGTCCAACACCGGTGAGGGCGGCGAGGACCCGGAGCGCCTGTACGACCCGGCCCGCCGGTCGTCGATCAAGCAGGTGGCGTCGGGCCGCTTCGGCGTGACCTCCGAGTACCTGGTCAACGCGGACGACATCCAGATCAAGATGGCCCAGGGCGCCAAGCCCGGTGAGGGCGGCCAGCTCCCCGGCCACAAGGTCTACCCCTGGGTGGCGAAGACCCGGCACTCGACGCCGGGCGTGGGACTCATCTCCCCGCCGCCGCACCACGACATCTACTCCATCGAGGACCTCGCCCAGCTCATCCACGACCTGAAGAACGCCAACCCCCAGGCGCGGATCCACGTCAAACTGGTCTCCGAGGTCGGCGTCGGCACCGTCGCGGCGGGCGTCTCCAAGGCCCACGCGGACGTCGTCCTCATCTCCGGCCACGACGGCGGCACGGGCGCCTCCCCGCTCACGTCGCTCAAGCACGCCGGCGGCCCCTGGGAGCTCGGCCTCGCCGAGACCCAGCAGACCCTGCTGCTCAACGGACTGCGCGACCGCATCGTCGTCCAGACCGACGGCCAGCTCAAGACCGGCCGCGACGTCGTCATCGCCGCACTGCTCGGCGCCGAGGAGTTCGGCTTCGCGACCGCGCCGCTCGTCGTCTCCGGCTGCGTCATGATGCGCGTCTGCCACCTGGACACCTGCCCCGTCGGCATCGCCACCCAGAATCCGGTGCTGCGCGAGAGGTTCTCCGGCAAGGCCGAGTACCTCGTCAACTTCTTCACGTTCATCGCCGAGGAGGTCCGCGAGATCCTCGCCGAGCTGGGCTTCCGCTCCATCGAGGAGGCCGTCGGCCACGCCGAGGCCCTCGACGTCACCCGCGCCGTGAACCACTGGAAGGCCCAGGGCCTCGACCTCGCCCCCCTCTTCCACGTGCCCGAGCTGCCCGAGGGCGCCGTGCGCCACCAGGTGACCGTCCAGGACCACGGCCTGGAGAAGGCCCTCGACAACCAGCTGATCAAGCTCGCGGCGGACGCACTGGCCGCCACGGACGCCACCGACGCCGCGCCGGTGCGCGCCCAGGTCGCCATCCGCAACATCAACCGCACCGTCGGCACCATGCTCGGCCACGAGGTCACCAAGAAGTTCGGCGGCGCGGGCCTGCCCGACGACACCATCGACATCACCTTCACCGGCTCCGCCGGCCAGTCCTTCGGCGCCTTCGTCCCCCGCGGCGTCACCCTGCGCCTGGAGGGCGACGCCAACGACTACGTCGGCAAGGGCCTGTCCGGCGGCCGGATCGTCGTCCGCCCCGACCGGGGCGCCGACCACCTCGCCGAGTACAGCGTCATCGCCGGCAACACCATCGGCTACGGCGCCACCGGCGGCGAGATGTTCCTGCGCGGCAAGGTCGGCGAACGCTTCTGCGTCCGCAACTCCGGCGCGCTCGTCGTCTCCGAGGGCGTCGGCGACCACGGCTGCGAGTACATGACCGGCGGCCACGCCGTCGTCCTCGGCGAGACCGGCCGCAACTTCGCGGCCGGCATGTCCGGCGGCATCGCCTACGTCATCGACCTCGACCGGGACAACGTCAACGCCGGCAACCTCGACGCCGTCGAGACCCCGGACGACGCCGACAAGGCGTGGCTGCACGACGTGGTGCGCCGCCACGCCGAGGAGACCGGCTCCACGGTCGCCGAGAAGCTGCTCGCCGACTGGCCGGCCGCCGCGGAACGCTTCAGCAAGATCATCCCCCGTACGTACAAGGCAGTGCTCGCCGCCAAGGACGCCGCCGAGCGAGCCGGTCTCCCCGAGACCGAGATCACCGAGAAGATGATGGAGGCGGCGACCAATGGCTGATCCCAAGGGCTTCCTGAACCACGGCCGCGAGGTCGCCCAGACCCGGCCCGTCGAGGAGCGCGTCAAGGACTGGAACGAGGTCTACGTCCCCGGCTCCCTGCTGCCGATCATCAGCAAGCAGGCCGGCCGGTGCATGGACTGCGGCATCCCCTTCTGCCACAACGGCTGCCCCCTCGGCAACCTGATCCCCGAGTGGAACGACTACGCCTACCGCGAGGACTGGCGGGCCGCGCAGGAACGCCTGCACGCCACCAACAACTTCCCGGAGTTCACCGGCCGCCTGTGCCCGGCCCCCTGCGAGTCGGCGTGCGTGCTCGGCATCAACCAGCCGCCGGTCACCATCAAGAACGTCGAGGTCTCCATCATCGACAAGGCGTGGGAGACCGGGGACGTCGCCCCGCAGATCCCCGAGCGCCTGTCCGGCAAGACCGTCGCCGTCGTCGGCTCCGGCCCCGCCGGCCTCGCCGCCGCCCAGCAGCTCACCCGGGCCGGCCACACCGTCGCCGTCTACGAGCGCGCCGACCGCATCGGCGGCCTCCTGCGGTACGGCATCCCCGAGTTCAAGATGGAGAAGCGGCACATCAACCGCCGCATCGAGCAGATGCGCGCCGAGGGCACCCGCTTCCGCACCGGCGTCGAGATCGGCCGCGACATCAAGGCCGGCGACCTGAAGAAGCGGTACGACGCGATCGTGCTGGCCGTCGGCGCCACCACCGCCCGCGACCTGCCGGTCCCCGGCCGGGAACTCAAGGGCATCCACCAGGCCATGGAGTACCTGCCCCTGGCCAACAAGGTCCAGGAAGGCGACTACGTCACCCCGCCGATCACGGCCGAGGGCAAGCACGTCGTCGTCATCGGCGGCGGCGACACCGGCGCCGACTGCGTGGGCACCGCCCACCGCCAGGGCGCCGCCTCCGTCACCCAGCTGGAGATCATGCCCCGCCCGAACGACGAGCGGGACCCGGTCTCCCAGCCCTGGCCGACCTTCCCCATGCTCTACAAGGTCACCAGCGCCCACGAGGAGGGCGGCGAGCGGGTCTACTCCGTCTCCACCACCCACTTCGAGGGCGACGAGGACGGCAACGTCCAGTGGCTCCACATGACCGAGGTCGAGTTCACCGACGGCAGGCTCACCCCCAGGCCGGGCACCGAACGCAAGATCCCCGCCCAGCTGGTCACCCTCGCCATGGGCTTCACCGGCACCGACCGCGAGAACGGCCTCGTCGACCAGTTCGGCCTCGAACTCGACGAACGGGGTAACATCGCCCGGGACGCCGACTTCCAGACCAACGTGCCGGGTGTCTTCGTCGCCGGTGACGCCGGCCGCGGCCAGTCGCTCATCGTCTGGGCGATCGCCGAAGGCCGCTCCGCCGCCCGCGGCGCGGACCGCCACCTGACCGGAGCCAGCGACCTGCCGGCCCCGATCCGCCCGACCGACCGCGCCCTCACGGTCTGACGAGCGGCACACAGAACGTCCCGCACAAAGGCGTGCGGAACACAGACGGCGCCTGCCCCGTCCCCGACCGGACACATGGGCAGGCGCCGTCGCATGCTCACGGCACCTTGTACGTGTCCCCGTACATCTCCCACACCAGCGGCGTCCGCAGATCCATGTTCCCGGCCTCCAGGAACCGGCGCTGGGCCGTGTCGATGCGCGAGGTGTCCATGCCCGGCCGCTTGGCCAGCATCGCCTCCCGGCGCACGTCCAGGAACGCCGACAGGAACGCCTTCTCGGCCCCGCCCTCGGCCGGCGTCCTCGCCTTCTTCATCGCCCGCTCGCGCAGGCTGTAGAAACCGTTCGCGTCACTGTCGGGACCGTGGAAGACCATCGCGTCGAAATACACGAACTGCCCCAGCGTGCCGAGCCCGTCCAGCTTGGCCAGACGCACCGCCGGCTGGAAGTAGACGCGGTCACGCTCCTCCTCCTGTGCCCTGCGGAACGCCGGGAGCCTCGCCTCCGCCTCCCAGGCGGCCGTGAAACCGGGGTCCAGACCCTCGTGGGAATCGGTGCCGTCGACCTCGCGCAGCGCCGGCAGGTACTTCGCCAGCCCGTTGCCCGGATGCTTCTCGGTGTAGCGCTCCACCAGGACGAGCAGATCATGGGTGCCGGTGCAGAAACCGATGATGCCCGCCGTGTACCCGTCCCCCTGCCCGTGGTCCTCGATACTGCCGTAGGCGCTGCGCCAGTCCGTGGTCGAGTTCTCCGCACTCGACACCAACTGCTGCGCCAGCTCCTTCTTCGCCGGGGCGGCCAGCCCCGGCGGCAGACCGGCGATCACCGCGTCGTCCGCCTCCCGCTCCCGCTCCGCCCGGTCCTTGGCGTCCGCACGGGCCGACTGGGCCGCGGCCGCCGGACCGGAGACCGGCGCGTCCGCCGAATCCGTCGGCATGATGAAGTACACCCCCGTGGCCACCACGGGGACGGCCGCGAGAAGCAGCACACCGGCACGTTTCACTGGGGAATACCTCCACCTGACAGTTCCGACACCTTGACCGCCGCCGACACCGCCAGCAGCACCACACCCACGCACACACCCGCCCGCACCAGCACCCGCCGCGGGGCGCGTACGCCACGGTCATCACCCCGCCCGCCGGCAACCGTCCCCGCGACCGCACACACTCCGGACGGGCGAAACGGGTACAGCGGACACGGCACACCACCGCCGGACGGCGACAACAGACGGTGCTGTGGACTCGGAATCCACGGCCGGCTCCTCGGGGCGGACGGACGGTGAGCCGGTGGGGACGGCGGCGAACAAAATATCGAAACATTGTGAACCCCCTGAGAGGCGGGGTCCGCACCCCACCCCCACGTACCGCACCCCCACCCCTACGTGTCACACTCCAGCACCGTCCGGCACAGCCCGCACCGCGCCCGCACCCGCCCCCGCACCGGCACCGCGATCCGCTCATGACACACCGGACACGCGAACGACACCCGCAGCAGCCCGCGCGCATCCGGCAAAAACGCGTACGGCGCACCCGACACCGCGGCCGCACGCGGATCCGACGCCGACCGCCGTTCCCGGACGTACCGACGCCGCCCCACCCACCCGGCCGCCGCCAACGGCGGCCGCCGCCCGTCCCGCCGCGCCAGCGCCAGCCCCTCGGCATACGCCAAACCGGCCTGCGGACTGGTGAACCACACCGCCGGATCCTCACCGAACAGCAGCGCCCGCTTGGCGAGCACATACCCGAACTCCTCCGGCGTCAGATACCCCAGCTTCTGGGAGGAGACCGCGTCCTCACGGAACGCGTCCAGCAGCAGCCACCCCGCACCCAGATACGCCGCCGCCGTGTCCGTGAGGATCTCGTTGTCCCGCGTCCCCGGGAACGACAGCCCCAGACGATGCAGATACACATGCATCACCTCATGGGCCAGCGCCGCCCCGATGTCCCGGCGATGCGTACGGAAACGATCGTTCAGCTCGACGAAGTACTCCGGCCCCGCCGCCAGCTCCACACTCGCCGCATGCGCCATCTCCCGGAACGACACCACCATCCGCGCATCCGGCAGACGGTAGTGACGCACCAGCTCCCGCGCCACCCGCTGCGCCCCCAGATGCAGATCCTCCGTGTCCCGGAACGCCACATCCGCCGGAGCCACACTCACCGAGAACGACCGCACCGTGTCGCACGACAGACGCCGGTACAACGCCGTCACCGCCGCCCGGACCGTCTCCAGGTGCGGAAACCCGTGCTCCACCGGCCCACCGTTCGCCACGCCCCACCCCTCAAGACGCCCGACCCTGCCCCCACTGTACGAGCCGCACCCGTCACCACGCCGCCCACGGCCACCACGCCGCCCACGGCCTGAGACGGCCTGCACCACCCGGCCCACCGCCCGTAGGGTGATCGCCCATGACCACCAGCAACACCGGCACCGAAACCACCGACCCCGCCGTCACCCAGGAACTGACCCGACTGCGGGACAGCATCGACAACATCGACGCGGCCGTCATCCACATGCTCGCCGAACGCTTCAAATGCACCCAGCAGGTCGGCCACCTCAAAGCCCGCCACCACCTGCCGCCCGCCGACCCCGCCCGCGAGGCCCAGCAGATCGCCCGGCTGCGCGCCCTCGCCGAAACCGCCCGACTCGACCCCGCCTTCGCCGAGAAATTCCTCGGCTTCATCATCGCCGAGGTCATCCACCACCACGAACGCATCGCCGAGCACACCGACAACGCAACCACCTGACCCGGAACGCCCCCTCCCCGAACGCGCCGGGCCGCAGAACCCACCCGGCCCACCCCCGAACACCCCACAACCGGCACAGCGGCCCCGGCGCACCACCACACCACCACACGGCACCGACCGGACATACACCGCGTACCGAACCGCCCCTGTGCCCCGCCCACCCCATCAGGCAGCATGTCCTGCATGTCCGTACTGACGCGCGACGAAGCGCAGACCCGTGCCCGGCTCCTCGACGTCCACCACTACACGATCGACCTCGATCTCACCGGCGACGACGACACCTTCGACTCCCGCACCGTCATCCGGTTCACCGTCCACGCCGAGACGGACACCACGGACACCTTCGTCGAGGTCAAGCCCGCCCACCTGCGCTCCGTCACCCTCGACGGACACCCCCTGGACCCGGCCGCCCTCGACGGAAACCGCCTCCCCCTCCACGGCCTCACCCCCGGCGAACACCAACTCCACGTCGACGCCGCCATGCACTACTCCCGCACCGGCGAAGGCATGCACCGCTTCACCGACCCCACCGACAACGAGACCTACGTCTACACCCAGCTCTTCCTCGACGACGTCCAACGCGTCTTCGCCGCCTTCGACCAACCCGACCTCAAAGCCGCCTTCGACCTCACCGTCACCGCCCCCCAAGGCTGGACCGTCCTCGCCAACGGCATCACCGAACACACCGGCGACGGCCACTGGAAAGCCGCCACCACCCCCCGCATCCCCACCTACCTCGTCGCCGTCGCCGCCGGCCCCTGGCACTCCGTACGCACCGAACACCGCGGCCTCCCCTTCGGCCTCCACTGCCGCCGCTCCCTCGCCCCCCACCTCGACGCCGACGCCGACGAGATCCTCGACATCACCCGCGCCTGCTTCGACCGCTACCACGAGAAATTCGACGAACCCTACCCCTTCGACTCCTACGACCAGGCCTTCGTCCCCGAATTCAACGCCGGCGCCATGGAGAACCCCGGACTCGTCACCTTCCGCGACGAATTCGTCTACCGCTCCGCCGTCACCGACACCCAGCGCCAGACCCGCGCCATGGTCATCGCCCACGAAATGGCCCACATGTGGTTCGGCGACCTCGTCACCCTCCGCTGGTGGGACGACATCTGGCTCAACGAGTCCTTCGCCGAGTACATGGGCTACCAGACCACCGCCGAAGCCACCCGCTTCACCGGCACCTGGACCGACTTCGGCATCGTCCGCAAACCCTGGGGCTACGACGCCGACCAACGCCCCTCCACCCACCCCGTCGCCCCCGAGAACGTCGAGGACACCGCCTCCGCCCTCCTCAACTTCGACGGCATCTCCTACGCCAAGGGCGCCTCCGCCCTGCGGCAACTCGTCACCTGGCTCGGCGAGAAAGACTTCCTCACCGGCATCAACACCCACTTCGCACGGCACAAGTTCGCCAACGCCACCCTCGCCGACTTCATCGACTCCCTCGCCTCCGCCACCGAACGCGACGTCCACGCCTGGGCCGACGCCTGGCTCCGCACCACCGGCGTCGACACCCTCGTACCCGAACCACGTACCGAGAACGGCACCTGGCACCTCCGCATCGCACACCGCGGCAGCACCACAACCCAGCCCGCACCCGACCCCGCCGAGCCCCGGAACGGCACGGAACACACCGACACCCCCCACCCCGAGAACGACACCCGCCCTCACCGCATCAACATCGGCCTCTACGACACCGACCCCCACGACAACCGCCGCCTCCTCCTGCGCGACCGCCTGGAAGCCGACATCCCCACCACCGGCGACCTCACCATCACCCCCACCGGCCCCGCCCCCGCACTCACCGTCCTCAACGACGGCGACCTCACCTACACCAAGATCCGCTTCGACACCGACTCCTTCCACACCCTCCGCACCAGCCTGTCCGGCCTGCCCGACCCCCTGACCCGCGCCGTCGTCTGGAACGCCCTCCGCGATGCCGTCCGCGACGGCCAACTCCCCCCCGCCGCCTACCTGGACATCGCCCGCACCCACCTCCCGCACGAAACCGACCTCGCCCTCGTCGACGGCGCCCTCACCTTCGCCACCACCCACATCGCCGACCGCTACACCACCCCCGACAAACGCCCCGCCGCCCTCACCACCATCACCGAACTCTGCCGCGACCTCATCCGCCGCACCGAGGACGGCGACCACCCCGGCCTGCGCCTCATCGCCGTACGCCACCGCATCGACACCGCCGCCCACCCCGACACCATCGCCGCCTGGCTCGCCGACGGCACCGTCCCCGGCGGCCCCGAACTCGACCCCGAACTGCGCTGGCGCATCCTCACCCGCCTCGCCGTCCTCGGGGCCACCGACGAAAGGACCATCGCCACCGAACTCGAACGCGACCCCAGCGCCACCGGCCAGGAAGGCGCCGCACGCTGCCGCGCAGCCCTCCCCGACCCCGAAGCCAAAAGCGCCGCCTGGGCCGCCATGTTCACCACCGACGACCTCTCCAACTACCTGTTCACCGCCACCGCCCAAGGTTTCTGGCAACCCGAACAGGCCGACCTCGTCGCCGACTACATCCCCCGCTACTACCCCGAAGCCGTCGCCGTCGCCACCCGCCGCGGCCCCGCCATCGCCGAAGCCACCGGCCGCTGGGCCTTCCCCGCCCACGCCGTCGACGACACCACCCTGCACCTCGGCCGGGAATGCCTCGCCACCACCGACCCCACCCCCGCCCTGCGCCGCAAACTCGTCGACCAGCTCGACGACCTCACCCGCGCCCTGCGCGTACGACGCACACAGACCGCCTGACCCCCACCCCGCACACGGCCGGCCCCCGGAACCCCCGGGGGCCGGCCGCGCATACCCCCTTTCGGGTTCTGATCGCCGGACTACCCGGGCACGGACACACCACCCCGTACACCCTGGAACCCCCGACGCCCCCACGCCCGGAGAACACCCCCATGGGCCACCACCCCCACACCCCCGAAACCCCCCACGACCTCGTCGGCATCGGCATCGGCCCCTTCAACCTCTCCCTGGCCGCCCTCGCCGACCCCCTCCCCACCCTCCACACCGTCTTCTACGACCAGAAACCCGCCTTCCACTGGCACCCCGGCCAGCTCATCGACGGCACCCGCATCCAAGTCCCCTTCCTCGCCGACCTCGTCACCCTCGCCGACCCCACCAGCCCCTGGACCTACCTCAACCACCTCAGAACCCGCGACCGCCTCTTCCCCTTCTACTTCACCGAACGCTTCCACATCGAACGCGCCGAATACGACGCCTACTGCCGCTGGGTCGCCGACCACCTCCCCACCCTCCGCTTCCACCACCAGGTCGACACCGTCCGCTGGAACCCCGACACCCACCTCTTCGAAGTCGACTACACCCACCTCGACACCGACGGAGAACCCCAGGCCCTCGGCCGCACCCACACCCGCAACATCGTCCTCGGCATCGGCACCGAACCCCACATCCCCGCCCCCCTCCAACCCCTCACCGCCGACCCCACCGCCCCCGTCATCCACTCGGCCGACTACCTCCACCACCGCGACACCCTCCTCACCGCCGGACACGTCACCGTCATCGGCACCGGCCAGTCCGGCGCCGAGATCTTCCTCGACCTGCTCCGCCACCGCCCCGCCGGCCACGAACGCCTCCACTGGATCGGCCGCACCGAGGCCTTCGCCCCCATGGAGTACTCCAAACTCGGCCTCGAACACTTCACCCCCGACCACACCCGCTACTTCCACGCCCTCCCCGAACCCGTCCGCGACCGCCTCGTCGCCGCCCAATGGCAACTCCACAAAGGCATCGACGCCGACACCAGCGCCGCCATCCACGACGAGCTCTACCGCCGCACCCTCCACGGCTGGCCCGACACCGTCCTCACCCCCGCCGTCCGCGTCCGCACCGCCGGACGCATCGCCGGCACCCGGATCGAACTCCACCTCGAACACACCCGGCAGAACACCCGCACCCGCCTCACCACCGACGCCGTCGTCCTCGCCACCGGCTACCGCGAACGCCCCCTCGACCACCTCCTCGCCCCCCTCCACCCCCACCTGCACCGCGACAACCGCGACCGCCCCCACGTCGACGAACACTTCCGCCTCCGCCTCGACCCCACCATCACCGGCTCCGTCTACGTCCAGAACGCCGAGACCCACACCCACGGCGTCGGCGCACCCGACCTCGGCCTCGCCGCCTGGCGCAGCGCCACCATCCTCAACGACCTCACCGGACGAAACCCCTACCCCCTGCCCGCCCGCACCGCCTTCACCACCTTCGGCCTCACCCCCGCCAAGCCTCCCGCCGCACGACGGCACACCACCGGACAACACGCATAGGACCCGCCCCGGCACGCTCATCAGAGCACCCCGACGCACCACGGAGCACCCCGGAACGCGCGTCAACACCCGTCAACCACCCTTCACCCAAAGGTTGTTGAGACGCCACGCGAGCCCAATTCGCTACCGATCGGTAAGTCATAGGCTCGAACCATGCGCCGAGCAAAGATCGTCTGCACCCTTGGACCCGCCACCGACTCCTACGACCGGATCAAAGGCCTGGTCGACGCCGGAATGGACATCGCCCGCTTCAACTTCAGCCACGGCACCCACACCGAACACGAAGAGCGATACCACCGCGTCCGCAAAGCCTCCGACGAAACCGGCCACAGCGTCGGCACCCTCGCCGACCTCCAAGGCCCCAAGATCAGACTCGGCCACTTCACCGAAGGCCCCGTCCTCCTCGAACGCGGCGACACCTTCACCATCACCGTCGAAGAAGGCGCCGCCGGAAACCGCCACACCTGCGGCACCACCTACGCCGGCCTCGCCACCGACGTCACCCCCGGCGAACGCATCCTCGTCGACGACGGCAGAGTCTGCCTCGAAGTCACCCACATCGACGGCCCCCGCGTCCACACCACCGTCATCGAAGGAGGCATCGTCTCCGACCACAAAGGCCTCAACCTCCCCGGCGCCGCAGTCTCCGTCCCCGCCCTCTCCAAGAAGGACGAGGACGACCTCCGCTGGGCCCTGCGCACCGGCTTCGACGTCATCGCCCTCTCCTTCGTCCGCAGCGGACGCGACATCACCGACGTCCACCGCATCATGGACGAAGAAGGCCGCCGCCTCCCCGTCATCGCCAAGATCGAAAAACCCCAGGCCGTCGAGAACATCGACGACATCGTCGCCGCCTTCGACGGCATCATGGTCGCCCGAGGCGACCTCGGCGTCGAAATGCCCCTCGAACAAGTCCCCATCGTCCAGAAGCGCGCCATCAAACTCGCCAGACGCAACGCCAAGCCGGTCATCGTCGCCACCCAGATGCTCGACTCCATGATCGACAACGCCCGCCCCACCCGCGCCGAGGCCTCCGACGTCGCCAACGCCGTCATCGACGGCACCGACGCCGTCATGCTCTCCGGCGAGACCAGCGTCGGCAAACACCCCGTCGAGACCGCCCGGACCATGGCCCGCATCATCGAAGCCGCCGAGGAAGACATCCTCGCCAAGGGCCTGCCCCCGCTCACCGAACGCAACAAACCCCGCACCCAGGGCGGCGCCGTCGCCCGCGCCGCCGCCGAGATCGGCGACTTCCTCGGCGCCAGGTTCCTCGTCGCCTTCACCCAGTCCGGCGACACCGCCCGCCGCCTCTCCCGCTACCGCTCACCCATCCCCCTGCTGGCCTTCACCCCCGAACCGGCCACCCGCTCCCAGCTCAACCTGACCTGGGGCGTCGAGACCTTCCTCGGCCCCCACGTGGACTCCACCGACGCGATGGTCGACCAGGTCGACGAACTCCTCCTGCGCTACGGCCGCTGCGAGAAGGGCGACGTGGTGATCATCACGGCCGGCTCGCCACCGGGGGTGTCCGGCACGACCAACCTGGTCAGGGTCCACCACATCGGCGAGGACGACAGCCCCAAGTAGGCCGCCCGTCAGTACTTCGGCCCGACGTGGGCGTCCATGAGGGCGACGAAGGCCTTGCGGGCGACGGAGATGCTGAAGGGATCGCTCCCGCGCGCGAGGGTCGTCCCTTCGACGCCCACCTTGCCGAGAGCGTCGGTGAAGAGCTTCCGGATGTCGTCGGACTTGTTGCTGAAGAAGTGACGCGGGTATTCATAGCGCTTGCGCACCCCACCGACGGTCTTCGTGGTCCAGTTGGTGATGCGGCAACCGTCGGAATCGACAGATGATGCCGGCCGGACTTCGAGACGATGCGGCCGTCGCCCGGGTGGAGGCCGAGCAAGCAGAAGTACGCGACCTTGTCGAACTCGCGGCCCGTGCACCGGGGACAGTCGGTCGGTTGCTCGTATGCGACGCCGCGTGCCTTGCGGTCCTCGCTGCGCCACCGGCCCACGGTTCCTCGCGGGACGTTGAGGCACCGACTGCGGCCTTGTGCAGCAAAAAGCGGAGGCTCACAAGAACGTGAACCTCCGCTTCAGAGGTGCCGGGTGCGGGATTCGAACCCGCACGCCCTTTCAGGCAATCGCTTTTGAGGCGATCATGTCTACCCTTCCATCAACCCGGCCACAAGGCTGATCGGAGTGTACCGGTTCCTTGTGTGCAGCCGCAGCTAGGTACCCTGCTGGAAGCAGTACCGCCTGCCCCGGAACAAGGAGCGCCCACGTGACCGCCCCCGAGTCGCCCCAGCCCGCTGACGTGCCCGAAGACGAGAAGTCGCACGTTCCTCCGCTGACGACCCGTGTCGTCATCGCCGAGGACGAGGCGCTCATCCGGCTGGATCTCAAAGAGATGCTGGAGGAGGAGGGGTACTCCGTCGTCGGCGAGGCCGGTGACGGGGAGCAGGCCGTGGAGCTGGCGCGGGAGCACAGGCCCGACCTCGTGATCCTCGATGTGAAGATGCCGAAGCTGGACGGCATCTCCGCGGCGGAGAAGATCGCGGCGGAGAGCATCGCGCCGGTGCTGATGCTGACGGCGTTCTCGCAGCGTGACCTGGTGGAGCGGGCGCGGGACGCCGGTGCGATGGCGTATCTGGTGAAGCCGTTCAGCAAGAGTGACGTCGTCCCGGCGATCGAGATGGCCGTCTCGCGGTTCACGGAGCTGAAGGCGCTGGAGAAGGAGGTCGCTGATCTCTCGCAGCGGCTGGAGACGCGGAAGCTGGTGGACAGGGCGAAGTCGGTGCTGCAGACGCAGTACGGGCTGACGGAGCCGGCGGCGTTCCGGTGGATCCAGAAGACGTCGATGGACCGGCGGATGTCGATGCAGCAGGTGGCGGAGGCGGTGCTTCAGGACGCCGAGGAGAAGAAGGCGTCGAAGGGCTGACGCCCGGGTTGTTCGGTGAGGCCCGTGTTCCCTGTGCGGCAGGGGGCGCGGGCCTTGTCGTCCTGTCGGGAGGGTTGGGGATCATGACGTCGGGTGGTGTGCCGGACGGTGCCGGCCTGGTTGCTGCGGGCCGGGAGCTGGGTCGGGTCCTGGATGCGGCCGGTGCGGAGAGCGGGGAGGTGCGGGACGCCGTACGGGTGTTCGTGGAGGCGGTCACCTTCGCGGGTGCCGGTGATCTCAGGGGGATGCTGCGTGCGGTCCTCGCCGAGGACTGGTCGGCGTTGCCGCCGTGGGCTCGTGCCCTCGCCTACCGTCTCGCCTGTCTCCAGTGTCCGGGGGATCCGGAGTTGTTGCGCGAGGCCGCCGCGGACCTGCGGTGTTTCGGTCCCGACTGGGACGCGGAGGCGGAGGATCTGGTGCGGCGTGCGGTGGATCTGGAACGGCAGGGGCCGCCGTCCGGGTGAGACGGCGGCCCTTGTGGGTGGTGTTTTCGGTTCAGTCCTCGCCGAGGTACGCCTTGCGGACGGATTCGTCGTGGAGGAGTTTCTGTCCGGTGCCGGACAGGACGATGTTGCCGGTTTCCATGACGTGGCCGTGGTCGGCGAGGGAGAGGGCGGCCTGGGCGTTCTGCTCGACGAGCAGGATGGTGGTGCCCTGGGATTTGAGTTCGGCGATCGTGGCCATGATCTTCTGCATCATGATCGGCGAGAGGCCCATGGAGGGTTCGTCGAGCATGAGGAGTTTGGGCTGGGACATGAGGGCGCGGCCCATGGCGAGCATCTGCTGTTCGCCGCCGGAGAGGGTGCCGGCAGCCTGCTTGCGGCGTTCCCCGAGGATGGGGAAGAGGTCGTAGGCGCGCTGGATGTCCTTCTCGATGCCCGCCTTGTCGTTGCGGAGGAAGGCGCCGAGGCGGAGGTTGTCCTCGATGGTCATGCGGGGGAAGATGTGCCGGCCTTCGGGGGAGTGGGCGAGGCCGAGGGAGACGATCTGGTGGGCGGGGGTCTTCTTGAGGGATCTGCCGCCGAACCTGATCTGGCCGCCGACGGGTTTGAGGAGGCCGGAGAGGGTGCGCAGGGTGGTGGTCTTGCCGGCGCCGTTGGTGCCGATGAGGGTGACGACTTCGCCGGCGTCGACTTTGAAGGTGATGCCTTTGACGGCTTCGATCTTGCCGTAGGCGACGCGGAGGTCCTCGACCTCGAGGAGTGCGGTCATCGGTCGTTCTCCTTGCCGGCCGCGGTGTTCGTGGTGGTGTCGGCCTGGGCGGCTTCGGCGGCTTCGACTTCGGCGGCTTCGGCGGCGCCGGGGTCGTTGTCGAGGGGTTCGCCGAGGTAGGCGGCGACGACGCGTTCGTCGGCCTGGACGGTGGCGCTGTCGCCTTCGACGAGTTTTTCGCCCTGGACGAGGACGGCGACGCGGTCGCAGAGGTTGAAGATGAAGCGCATGTCGTGCTCGATGACGAGGACGGCGATGCCCATGTCGCGGATGGCGAAGACGAGTTCTTCGGTGGCCCGGGTCTCCTGGGGGTTCATGCCGGCGGTGGGTTCGTCGAGGAGGAGGAGGCCGGGTTCGCTGGCGAGGGCGCGGGCGATCTCCAGTTTGCGCTGTTCGCCGTAGGGGAGGTTGCGGGCGAGGTGGTCGGCCTTGTCGGCGAGGCCGACGAATTCGAGGAGTTCGGTGGCGCGTTGGCGGGATGCGGCTTCTGCTCTGTGGAAGCCGGGGCCGCGCAGGACGGCGGACCAGAAGCCTTCTTTGGTGCGGGTGTGACGGCCGACGAGGACGTTCTCGAGGACGGTCATGTTGGCGAAGAGGCGGATGTTCTGGAAGGTGCGGGCGATGCCGGCGGCGGTGACTTTGAAGGATTTGGGGGGCAGGACTTTGTCCTTGTAGCGGACTTCGCCTTCGGTGGGGATGTAGAGGCCGGTGAGGCAGTTGAAGAAGGTGGTTTTGCCGGCGCCGTTGGGGCCGATGAGGCCGACGATCTCGCCGCTGTTGACGGTGAGGTCGACGCCGCGTACGGCGGTGAGTCCGCCGAAGCGCATGGTGACGCCGCGTGCGTCGAGGACGGGGATGCCGGGGGCGGGGGTGCCCGGGGCGGTGTCCTTGGTGGTGGTGTCGGTGGTCATGGGTCAGGCCCCTGTCTTGCTCAGGGTTGCGGGTACGTCGGCCTCTTCGTGGAATTCCAGTTTGTTGCGCCTGTTGGCGACCAGGCCTTCGGGGCGGAAGCGCATGAGCAGGACGAGGGCGATTCCGAAGGCGAAGAGCTGGTAGTCGTCGAGGAACTGGAGTTTGTTGGGGATGAGGAAGAGGAGGGCTGCGCCGATGAGGGGGCCGGCGATGGTGCCCATGCCGCCGAGGACGACCGCGGCGAGGAGGAAGGCGGAGTTGGGTGGTGTGGTGCCGGCGAAGAGGTACTGCTCGGGGGTGACGGTGTAGGTGACGTGTGCCTGGACGGTGCCGGCGAGTCCGGCGAGGGCGGCGCCGACGGCGAAGGCGATGAGTTTGACGCGGAAGCCGTTGATGCCCATGGCGAGGGCGGCGGTCTCGTCCTCGCGGATGGCGACCCAGGCGCGGCCGATGCGGGAGTCGCCGCTGCGTCGGAAGACGAGGACGACGACGGCGGTGATGAGGAGCATCAGGAGGAAGTAGTTGGCGAACCGGCCGATGGTGAAGCCGGCGATGTCGTGCTGGGTGCCGAGGTCGAAGCCGAGGATCTTGAGGTCGGGGATGGCGGAGATGCCGTTGGATCCGTTGGTGACGTCGGGGCCGGAGGTGCCGTCGAGGTTGTTGACGGTGATCCGGAAGATCTCGCCGAAGCCGAGGGTGACGATGGCGAGGTAGTCGCCGCGCAGTCGCAGGGTGGGGGCGCCGATGAGGACGCCGAAGACCAGGGAGGCGGCGGCGCCGACGAGGACGGCGGCCCAGAAGGGCAGGTGGAGGTCGAAGGGGGAGCTGGGGGAGCCGGAGACCATGGAGGCGGCGTAGGCGCCGACGCCGAGGAAGGCGACGTAGCCGAGGTCGAGGAGGCCGGCGAGGCCGACGACGATGTTCAGGCCGAGGGCGACGGTGGCGAAGATGAGGATGTAGACGCCGAGGGTGGCGTACCGGTCGTCGGACTGGGTGAAGGGGAAGCAGGCGGCCGCGATGAAGGCGCCCCAGATGGTGATGGTCTGGTGGCGGGCGGTGAGGTGGGTGGCCTGGGCGATGAGGCCGGTGCGGTGGAGGGCGGCGAAGCCGAAGCCGGCGACGATGAGGAAGCCGACGAAGAGTTCGTCGTACTCGGTGCCGATGCCGTAGGTGAAGACGAGCAGGGCGAGGGCGAGGATGCCGACGATGATGAGGATCTCGGCGTAGGAGGGCAGGGGGCGCGGGGGGCGGGGGGTGCCGGTGGCGAAGGCGGCCTTGACGGTCTGCCAGTTCTGTGAGGCGGTGTGCCGGAACTTTTCCCAGCCGGTGTCGTCGGGGTCGTGGGGGTCGGGTTCGGGGCGTGGGAAGGGGAGGGCTAGGGAGCCCAGGAGGGCGATGAGGGTGGTGGCGGCGGCGATGTAGCCGCCGGGTTCCAGGTTGACGAGGCCGCCGAGCTGGGTGCTGATGGCGATGAGGGTGTACCAGGTGGTGGCGAAGGCGGCGAGGGCGGCGAATTTGAGGGCGGCGTCGCCGCCGGCGGGTGTCAGCCAGCGGAGGCCTTTGATGCCGTAGGTGGCGAGGCCGAGGAGGGTGGTGAGGGCGCCGGCGATCAGGACGAGGACCTGGAGGCCGCCGGGGTAGCCGTAGACGGTGAGGTCGCCGGGGAAGGCTGCGGTCCAGGTCCAGGCGAGGAAGGTGGAGGCGATGGTGAGGGCGCCGCCGCCGGTGGCGAGGGCCCGTCCGATGTGCGGGGGTATGCCGATGAGGCCGGTGGTGTCGTCCGCGGTGGTGGTGCCGGTGGTCTTCGAGGCGGTGGTCTGTGTGGTCATCGGTGTCACGCCCTGTCCGCAACGCGTTCGCCGAGCAGGCCCTGTGGCCTGAACAGCAGCACGAGGATGAGGAGGATGAAGGCCCAGACGTCGGCCCAGGACTGACTGCCGAACTGGTCGAGGCCGGGGATGTCGGCGATGTAGGCGGCGGCGAGGGTTTCGGCGACGCCGAGGACGATGCCGCCGATCATGGCGCCGTAGATGTTGCCGATGCCGCCGAGGACGGCTGCGGTGAAGGCTTTCAGACCGAGGATGAAGCCCATCTTGAATTCGATCTGGCCGTACTTGAGGCCGTAGGCGACGCCTCCGACGGCGGCGAAGGCGGCGCCGAGGGCGAAGGCGATCACGATGATGCGGTCGGTGTTGACGCCCATCAGTTTGGCGGTGTCGGGGTCCTGGGCGGTGGCCTGCATGCCGCGTCCGGTGCGGGTGCGCATCACGAAGTAGGCGAGGACGGCCATGCTGACGGGGGCGGCGACGAGCAGGAAGATGTCGCCGGTCTGGATGGTGACGTTGCCGATGTGGAAGGGGCCGCCGTCGATCTGGGGGAAGGTGCGCGCGGATTTGGCGTCGGGGTACCAGGCCCACACCGCCTGCTGGAGGGCGAGGGAGAGGCCGATGGCGGTGATGAGGGGGGCGAGTCGTGGGGCGCCGCGCAGTGGCCGGTAGGCGAATCGTTCCGCTCCGACGGCGACGGTGACGGCGACGATCACGGCGCCGAGCAGCATCAGGGGCAGGGCGATCAACAGGGAGGTGCCGTCGGGCAGGATGTAGACGTAGACCGTGAGTGCGCCGAAGGCGCCGGTCATGAAGATCTCGCCGTGGGCGAAGTTGATGAGCTGGACGATGCCGTAGACCATGGTGTAGCCGATGGCGACGAGCCCGTACATGGATCCCAGTAGCAGGCCGTTGACCAGCTGCTGCGGCAGTTCGTTCACCGCATGTCCTCCGAGACTTTCAGAGCGTTCGACGGATGTGGCCGGATGCGAGTGCGCGCGGGGCGCCTGTGGAACAGCGCCCCGCGCGGCTCGTGGGCTGTGGTGCGGCAGGGTCAGCCGGTGTAGGTACCGGACTTGACGGGCTTGAAGTCCCCGTTCTCGACGGAGTACACGGTGAGCTGCTTGTTGGTGGCGTCACCGAACTCGTCGAAGGAGACCTTGCCGGTCACGCCGTCGAAGGAGACGTTCTGCATGGCTTCGGTGACCTTGGCGCGGGCGTCGGAGGGGAGCTTTCCGTCGTTGTCGTCGACGACCTTCTTGACGGCCTCGATGATGGCCCAGGCGGAGTCGTAGGAGTAGCCGCCGTAGGCCGCGTAGTCCTCCTTGTAGCCCTCCGCCTTGTAGTCGGCGACGAACTTCTTGGCGGAGTCGAGGTCCTCGACGGGTGCGCCGACGGAGGTGGAGAGGTCGCCGTTGGCGGCGGCGCCCGCGAGCTTGATGAAGGTGGGGTCCTTGATGCCGTCGCCGCCGACGAGCGGGATCTTGGCGCCGGCTTCCTTGATCTGCTTGCTGAGCGGTCCGGCCTGCGGGTACTCGCCGCCGTAGTAGACGACGTCGGCGCCGGAGGTCTTGACCTTGGTGGCGACCGAGGAGAAGTCCTTGGTGTCCGGGTTGATGTGTTCGGTGCCGACGACCTGGCCGCCGAGTTTCTTGAACTCCTCGGTGAAGGTGGCGGCGAGGCCGGCACCGTAGGTCTTCTTGTCGTCGATGACGAAGACCTTCTTCTTCTTGGCGTCGTTGTAGACGTACTGGGCGGCGAACGGGCCCTGGATGGCGTCCGTGGTCGCGGTGCGGAAGTACGACTTGTACTGGCGGACCTTCTTGGTGCGCCAGTCCGGGCCCTGGGTGAGGGAGGGGCCGGTGTTGGCGGGGGAGACCTCGACGAGCTTGGCGGTGTCGAAGACCTTCTGCATGGCCTCGCCGACCGAGGAGTTCAGGGGGCCGACGACACCGAGGACCTTGTCGTCGGCGACGAACTGGGAGGCGTTCTGCTGGCCCACGGAGGGCTGGCCCTGGTCGTCGAGTGCTTCGATCTTGAAGGTGATGCCGTCGACGTACTTCTGCTTGTTGGCGGTCTTGGCGGCGAGGTCCGCCGAGTTCTTGATGCCGAGGCCGAGCGCGGACAGGTCGCCGGTCAGCGGGGCGTCGACGCCGATGACGACGGTGGTGTTGCCGCCACTGCCGCCGTTGCCGGAGTCGGAGCCGCCGTCGTCGTCGCGCGAGCCGCAGGCGGTGAGGGTGAGCGCTCCTGCCGTCAGAGCGGCGGTGATGGCGATGAGCGAACGTTGACGCACGATCAGTCCTTTCCCTGGCGCAGCCGTTTCCCCGTGGAGACGGCGTAGTCGAGCGCTGGGCCGAAGTGACAATCCGACGGCGCGGTGACTGGCCGTGACTCTAAGCGTGTGCGGGGAACGGGGAGGAGGGTCTGACTCAGGCTGTGACTCTCTTGTTATGACACGCGGTAATGGAGAGCGGTACAGGTGGAGGAGAAGGGAGGAATTCAGGCCGATTCGCCCTGTCCGCATGGTGAGAACCCGCAGGAGCGGAGGGGGAGTTCAGGTGTGTGGGGCGTTTTGCTGATTACCGGTGAATGTGGCCGCAGGCGGTTCGCAGGGCCTCGGAGAGGTGCTGTGCATAGCGTGGTCCCAGGATGAAACTGTGGACCTGCATTGCGCGGGTATTACGCAGTGTTACGTCCAGGAAAGGGAGTCCGGGGTTCCGTGGTGCTTTTTCGCATTCCGTCACCCGGAGCGTGATGATGATCTTGCGGGCGGAAAGCGGTTCTGTCTCGAAAGGCGGCGCGGGGGTCGCGGACGCCGAAAGGCCGGCGTAGGGCTGGGTCACCCGCGTCACCGTGACGGGCGGCCCGGACCGCACGCTCAGCAGCACGGCGAAGCTGAAACCGCCGGTGGTGGCGTCGCCGGGGGAGGGCACCGGGTCGAGGTAGACGAGGTCGACGGCCTGGGACGGGTAGGGCGGCGGCGCGGGTGGCTGCCGCTGCGGCCGGTTCAGGTACAGGTAGCCGCTGCCGGCCAGGAGGACGAGCGCGGCGAGGGCCGCGTGGGCGGCGCGGCGGTGGCGGTCGTAGCGCCGGCGGAGGGGGCCGCGCGGCCGGGCGGGGCGGCGGGAGGTGCCCGGCGTCTCCCAGGCGTGCGTGCCCTCGCCCGGCTCGACGGGGCCGGTGCCGCTCATCGCCGCGGTCCTTGCCCCGGGCCGCCGTCTCGTCCGAGCCCGGTGTGCCGGACGCGGACGAGACGGCCGGCCGCCGGCGGTATCGGTGGGAGTGCGTGTCGCGGTCCGCGCGCGGCGTCCGCGGACCGAGGGGTGCGTCCCCGTTCCATGCCCCGACGCTAAGGCGCCGGGGCGACGGGAACAATGGGGCTGACAGCACCGGGACGCCGGGACGGCCGGACGGAACGGTGAGGGCCCCGGGCCGGCGCTCTCCGGGGACGCTTCTTGGGGGATACGGAGAGCCGGGCCGCGGACGCAGGGCGTCGGCCGCGCGATGCCGGGCCGCGGAGGGCCGACCCGTGGGGCGTCGGGCCGTGAGGCGTCGGGCCACGAGACGTCGGACCGCGAGACGCAAGAGCACTGGGGCGCCGGCCGTGCGGTGCCTGGCCGCAGGGGCCGGTCCGCGAAGGTCCGGCCCCTGCGGTTCTCGGGCCCGTGGTGCGGTGCGCCGTGTTCAGGCGGGCGTGCCCGCCGGGGCGGCGTCGCCGGGGTTCGCCTCCCGCAGCAGGCAGGTCAGCCGGGCGGTGCACACCCGCCGGTCCTGCTCGTCGCTGATCACGATCTCGTACGTCGCCGTCGTCCGGCCCCGGTGCACGGGCGTGGCGACACCGGTGACCAGGCCTGAGCGGACCCCGCGGTGGTGGGTGCAGTTCAGGTCGACGCCGACGGCGATCTTGGAGCTGCCGCCGTGCAGCATCGCCCCGACCGACCCCAGGGTCTCGGCCAGCACCGCGGAGGCACCGCCGTGCAGCAGCCCGTACGGCTGGGTGTTGCCCTCCACCGGCATGGTGCCCACGACCCGTTCGGGCGCCGCCTCCACGATCTGGACGCCCATCCGCGTCCCCAGATGCCCCGCCGAGAACAGCGCGGGAAGATCGACACCCAGCGCGGCGTACTCGTCGATGACTTCCTGCGGGAACTGCACCTGCTGCTGCTCGCCCATGGATCCGGCTCCGTTCATTGCGATCCGTCGGTCTGATCCGCCTGTCGACTCGGCTGAGCAAACGCTCAGTCGGTCGCCGATTGTTCCAGACGGACGACGACCGATTTGCTGGCCGGGGTGTTGCTGGTGTCCGCCGTGGCGTCCAGCGGCACCAGGACGTTGGTCTCCGGGTAGTAGGCGGCGGCGCAGCCCCGGGCCGTCGGGTAGTGCACGACGCGGAAACCGGGCGCCCGGCGCTCCACCCCGTCCGTCCACTCGCTGACGAGGTCGACGTAGGAGCCGTCCCGCACGTCCAGCCGCTCGGCGTCCTCCGGGTTGACCAGGACGACCCGGCGGCCGTTCCTGATGCCCCGGTAGCGGTCGTCCAGGCCGTAGACCGTGGTGTTGTACTGGTCGTGCGAGCGCAGTGTCTGCAGCAGCAGCCGGCCCTCGGGCAGCTTGGGGTACTCGACGGGCGCGGCGGTGAAGTTGGCCTTGCCGGTGACCGTCGGGAAGCGGCGTTCGTCGCGCGGGGCGTGGGGGAGGGCGAAGCCGCCGGGGCGGGCCACGCGCGCGTTGAAGTCCTCGAACCCGGGGATCACGCGCGCGATGCGGTCGCGGATCGTCGCGTAGTCCTTCTCGAACTCCTCCCACGGCACCTTGCTGTTCTCGCCCAGCACCCGGCGCGCCAGCCGGCACACGATGGCCGGCTCGGACAGCAGGTGCCGGCTCGCGGGCTCGAGCCGGCCCCGCGAGGCGTGCACCATGCCCATCGAGTCCTCGACGGTGACGAACTGCTCGCCGCCGCTCTGGAGATCACGCTCGGTGCGGCCCAGTGTCGGCAGGATCAGGGCCCGCGCGCCCGTGACGGCGTGCGAGCGGTTCAGCTTCGTCGACACGTGCACGGTGAGACGGGCGCGGCGCATCGCCGCCTCGGTGACCTGCGTGTCGGGGGAGGCGGAGACGAAATTGCCGCCCATGGCGAAGAAGACCTTCGCCTCGCCGTCGCGCAGTGCGCGGATGGCCCGTACGACGTCGTAGCCGTGCTCGCGGGGCGGGGCGAAGCCGAACTCCTTCTCCAGGGCGTCCAGGAAGGCGGGCGCGGGGCGCTCGAAGATTCCCATCGTGCGGTCGCCCTGCACGTTGGAGTGGCCGCGCACCGGGCAGACGCCGGCGCCCGGGCGGCCGATGTTGCCGCGCAGGAGGAGGAAGTTGACGACCTCGCGGATGGTGGGCACCGCGTGCTTGTGCTGGGTCAGGCCCATCGCCCAGCACACGATGGTGCGCTCCGAGGCGAGGACCATGCGCAGTGCCTCCTCGATCTCCGCGCGGGTGAGACCGGTCGCCGTCAGCGTCTCGTCCCAGTCGGCGGCGCGCGCGGCCTCGGCGAACTCCTCGAAGCCGTGCGTGTGTTCCCGGACGAACGCCTCGTCGACCGCGCCTTCGGTCTCCAGGATCAGCTTGTTGAGGAGCCGGAACAGGGCCTGGTCGCCGCCGAGGCGGATCTGCAGGAACAGGTCGGTCAGGGCGGTCCCGGTGGTGAGTCCCTTCGGTGTCTGCGGGTTCTTGAAGCGCTCCAGGCCGGCCTCGGGCAGCGGGTTGACGCTGATGATCTTCGCGCCGTTCGCCTTGGCCTTCTCCAGGGCGGTGAGCATGCGCGGGTGGTTGGTGCCCGGGTTCTGGCCGGCCACGATGATCAGGTCGGCCTTGTACAGGTCCTCCAGCAGGACGCTGCCCTTGCCGACGCCGATGGTCTCCGTCAGGGCCGAACCGGACGATTCGTGGCACATGTTGGAGCAGTCCGGCAGGTTGTTGGTGCCCAGTTCACGGGCGAAGAGCTGGTAGAGGAACGCCGCCTCGTTGCTGGTGCGCCCGGAGGTGTAGAAGACCGCCTCGTCGGGTGAGTCCAGGGCGGCGATCTCCTCGGCGATGATGTCGAAGGCGCGTTCCCAGGTGACCGGCTCGTAGTGGTCGCCACCCTCCGGGAGGTACACCGGGTGCGTGAGCCGCCCTTGCTGGCCCAGCCAGTAGCCGCTGCGGGTCGCGAGGTCGGCGACGGAGTGCGCGGCGAAGAACTCGGGGGTGACCCGGCGCAGGGTGGCCTCCTCGGCCACGGCCTTCGCGCCGTTCTCGCAGAACTCCGCCCGGTGCCGGTGCTCGCCCTCCGGCCACGCGCAGCCCGGGCAGTCGAAGCCGTCCTTCTGGTTGACGCTCAACAGCGTCAGCGCGGTCCGCCGCACCCCCATCTGCCGCTGCGCGACACGCAGGGTGTGGCCGATGGCCGGGATGCCCGCCGCCGCATGCTGGGCCCCGGTGACCTGCGGCGCGTCCTGAACCGGATCACCCTTGGGCGGCTTCGTCGCCATCGCGCGCTCCTTCGCGTACACGTGTGAAGTACGTCTCCGATCCTCGCACGCCCCTGTGACAGTGACGGTGCCCGGGCGGAACCGGGGACGGGAGCGGTGGCCGCGGCGGTGTCCGGTCGCCTGCCGCCGGGCGTGACCGGCCGCGTCGCGCCCGCTTCCCGTGACGGCGGACGCCGGCGGCACGGCCACGGGCGGGACCGGGTGTCAGTGGGGCGTGGCAGGATCGGGGATGTGGCAGACACAGCATCGAAGAAGACCGAGACCCCCACCGGTGGCAGCCGCCCGCGCCTGATGCTCATGGACGGGCACTCGCTGGCGTACCGCGCGTTCTTCGCGCTGCCCGTGGAGAATTTCACGACCGCGACGGGCCAGCCGACCAACGCGATCTACGGCTTCGCGTCGATGCTGGCCAACACCCTGCGCGACGAGGCGCCCACGCACTTCGCGGTGGCGTTCGACGTCTCCCGCAAGACCTGGCGCTCGGAGGAGTTCGCCGAGTACAAGGCGAACCGGTCCAAGACCCCGGACGAGTTCAAGGGGCAGGTCGAGCTGATCGGCGAGCTGCTCGACGCGATGCACGTGCCCCGCTTCGCCGTCGAGGGCTTCGAGGCGGACGACGTCATCGCCACGCTCGCCACCCAGGCCGAGGCCGAGGGCTTCGAGGTGCTGATCGTCACCGGTGACCGGGACTCCTTCCAGCTGGTCAGCGAGCACACGACGGTGCTGTATCCGACCAAGGGCGTCTCCGAGCTGACCCGGTTCACGCCGGAGAAGGTCGTCGAGAAGTACGGTCTGACGCCCGCCCAGTACCCCGACTTCGCCGCGCTGCGCGGCGACCCGTCGGACAACCTGCCGGGCATCCCGGGCGTCGGCGAGAAGACGGCCGCGAAGTGGATCAACCAGTTCGGGTCGTTCGCGGAGCTGGTCGAGCGCGTCGACGAGGTCAAGGGCAAGGCCGGGCAGAATCTGCGTGACCACCTGGAGTCCGTGAAGCTCAACCGCCGGCTCACCGAGCTGGAGCGGCAGGTCGAGCTGCCGAGGGCGGTCACCGACCTGGAGCGGTCCGCGTACGACCGCAAGGGCGTCGTGATGATCCTGGACACCCTGGAGATCCGCAACCCGTCCCTGCGTGAGCGGCTGTTCGCCGTCGACCCGGGGGCCGAGGAGGCCGAGGCGGCGCCGGTCGTGGCGGACGGCGTGGAGCTGGACGGCACGGTGCTGGGCACGGGCGAGCTGGCCGGCTGGCTCGCCGAGCACGGCACCCGGCCCCTCGGTGTCGCCACGGTCGGCAGCTGGGCGCTGGGCACCGGGTCGGTCGCCGAGGTCGCGCTCGCCGCGTCCGACGGGAAGGCCGCCTGGTTCGACCCGACGCAGACCGACGAGGCCGACGAGAGGGCGTTCGCGGACTGGCTCTCCGACCCGGACCGGCCGAAGGTGTTCCACAACGCCAAGGGCGCCATGCGCGTCTTCGCCGAGCACGGCTGGAGCGTCGCCGGGGTCACCATGGACACCGCGCTCGCCGCCTATCTGGTCAAGCCGGGCCGCCGCTCCTTCGACCTGGAGGCGCTGTCCCTGGAGTACCTGCACCGTGAGCTGGCCCCCGCCGCGGCGGCCGACGGGCAGCTGGCCTTCGGCGCGGACGAGGCCGCGGCGGCCGAGGCGCTGATGGTGCAGGCCCGCGCGATCCTCGACCTCGGCGAGGTCTTCGAGGAGCGCCTCGAGGACGTCGGCGCGGCGGACCTGCTGCGCGACATGGAGCTGCCCACGTCCGCCCTGCTGGCCCGCATGGAGCGGCACGGCATCGCGGCCGACCGGGAGCATCTGCGGGCCATGGAGCAGATGTTCGCGGGCGCGGTCCAGCAGGCCGTGAAGGAGGCCCACGACGCGGCGGGACGCGAGTTCAACCTCGGTTCGCCCAAGCAGCTCCAGGAAGTCCTCTTCGGCGAGCTGAACCTGCCCAAGACGAAGAAGACCAAGACCGGCTACACCACGGACGCCGACGCCCTGGCGTGGCTGGCCACGCAGACGGACAACGAACTGCCGGTCATCATGCTCCGCCACCGCGAGCAGGCCAAGCTGCGCGTCACCGTCGAGGGCCTGATCAAGACGATCGCCGCGGACGGCCGTATCCACACCACGTTCAACCAGACCGTCGCCGCGACGGGCCGTCTCTCCTCGACCGACCCGAATCTGCAGAACATCCCGGTCCGCACCGACGAGGGCCGGGCGATCCGCCGCGGCTTCGTCGTCGGCGAGGGCTTCGAGTCCCTGATGACGGCGGACTACAGCCAGATCGAGCTGCGGGTGATGGCCCACCTGTCCGAGGACGCGGGCCTGATCGAGGCGTTCACCTCCGGCGAGGACCTGCACACCACCGCCGCCGCGCAGGTCTTCTCCGTGGAGCAGTCCGCGGTGGACGCGGAGATGCGCCGCAAGATCAAGGCCATGTCCTACGGTCTCGCGTACGGCCTGTCCGCCTTCGGCCTCTCCCAGCAGCTCAACATCGAGGCGGCCGAGGCCCGGGGGCTGATGGACGCCTACTTCGACCGGTTCGGCGGCGTGCGGGACTATCTGCGCCGGGTCGTCGACGAGGCCAGGGCCACCGGCTACACGGCGACGCTCTTCGGCCGCCGCCGCTACCTGCCCGACCTCAACAGCGACAACCGTCAGCGCCGCGAGGCGGCCGAGCGGATGGCCCTGAACGCCCCGATCCAGGGCACGGCGGCCGACATCGTCAAGATCGCCATGCTCAACGTCGACAGGGCGCTGCGCGAGGCGGGCCTCGACTCCCGGATGCTGCTCCAGGTCCACGACGAGATCGTCCTGGAGATCGCCCCCGGCGAGCGGGCGGCGGCGGAGGAGCTGGTCCGCCGCGAAATGGCGAACGCCGTCGAGCTGCGGGTCCCCCTGGGCGTCTCGGTGGGCTCCGGCCCGGACTGGGAGTCGGCGGCGCACTAGCCTCCGGCGGCCGCGCGGGAGGCGCATGAGCCTCCTGCGCGGCGGGGCGGGGGACGCAGTCCATGCCGCGGAGCAAGGCAGGCCCAGCAAGCGCCACGCCCCTTCGCGCCCCCGGTCCTGGCCCCGGCTCCGTGCCCCGGCCTTGCGCCCGGTCTCCCGCCTCGCGGTCCGGTTCCCGTCTTCACGGCCGGGCTCCCGCCCCCTGTGAACCGGCCTCCCCGGCCTCCCCGGCCGCCTCGCAGCCCGGGGTACCCGGGCCGCACCGCCGGGTCGCGCGGCCCCGTCCGGCACCCGGAGGTTCCGTGAGGACGCCCCCGCCGCCGAGTGCCGCGGTGCCGGTGGGCCGGGGCCCGGAAGGGCGGCCCGTCACCCGGTGCGGGCCGTGCCGGAAGGCCCGCCCCGCCGCCCTCGCAGGGCCGGCGGAGCGAGGGTGCCGTGCCCCGGCGGGCCGTCACTCAGGTGGCCCCCGCAGGAAAGCCCCCGTCCCCGCCCGCCGTGAGGATGCGGGGCATGGGTATACGCATGCTCCTCCACCGGACGACACCGGCACGGGCAAGCACAGACCGACCCGCCCGCGTGCCACTCCTCCAGGTCCCGGTCTTCGCCCGGGACGCAAGTACCGGCCGCACCCCCACCACACTCGCGGCGGCCGCACGCCGCACGACCGCGGATCTCCGCCGCAGACTCACCCGCCGTGAACCCGCCGCCGCGCCCCCGCGGGAGACACCCGCCTGGCGCCTGTGGTCCGACCTGGCCCGCGGCTACCTGGCGCTCGCCCTCACCCTGCTGCCGCGTTCGCGCCCCGCGCACACCTTCACCGTGTTCGTCGCGTCCCCCGACACCCTCAACGCGCGACCCGGTGCCCCGGCTCCGCACCGACGGCCACCGGGTCTGCGGGGGCCGGAACCGGACGCCACACCCTGACCGCGACCGCGTACAGCAACAGGCCGGGGACGAGCCCGGCGCCCGCCCCGAAGCACACCGACGGGACGAGTTCCCAGGGCTTCGCGACGGCCCCCCAGTAGTCCCACCAACGGGTCGCCCGCTGCACCGCCCCGGCCACCGCGCAGCCGCCGAGCACCACCCCGGCCCAGCACCGGTCCCGCACCGACAGCACCGGGACACCCCGCGGCTCGGCCGGGGACTGCCGGTGCAGTGCCCGCACCACGAACACGGTGAGCACGACCGCGGCCACCGCGGAACCGCCGTACTGCAGGTACCAGTACAGCGGCGAGCCGGCGATCTCCCGGCCCAGCACGGGGAACACCCGCATCCCCCACCGGTCGAGATGGGTGAACTCGTCCCACACCACATGGGTCAGCGCCCCCAGCACCGCCGACACGTACCACCACATCAGCACGGACGGCCGCGGCCGCGCGCGTTCCGCCCCGCAGCGCACCAGGGCGGCGAAGCGCCCCTGCCGGGCCCGGGGCAGCAGCGCCACCAGCGGCTCCCGCAGCAGCAGCCACAGTCCCACCAGCGCCCCGGCGATGAGAACGTCGACCGTGAGAACGCCCGGCAGGGAATGCGTCACATCCCCGAACTCCATCGCCCCGGACAGGAAACTCGCCGCGTAGTAGGTCATGTCGGGTGAGAAGGACCCCGCGGCCAGCACGGCCGGCACCAGCCGCCCCCGCCCGGACCCGTCGCCGCGCACGGCGGGCAGCACGGCCGCCGCATGACTGAGAGTGAAAGGCAACCCGGCTCCTCATATGGCCAACTGGTGAATATCGGGCACGAATGGGTGCCCGTGCAAAGCAAGTTGCCGTAGGGTCACCTGCGGCACCGCACTGGTCGAACAGACGAACATCGTGCTCGGAAAGTTGCGGTGCGGTCTCCGGCCCGGGCCGGCCGTCGCACCGGGGCGGGTGCAGCGCGCGGGCACTGCGGCCGAGGACAGGCGGAGACGGACGACGGAGACGGACGCGCGGGCGTCCACGGGAGGGGTCACTCCATGGCGGCTCAGTTCGACAGAAGGCTCCGCAAGGCGGCGGTCACCACCACCGTTGCCGCGGTCGCGGTCGCGGCACTGTCCGCGTCCAAGGCTCCCGAGGTGACGGTCGGCGACGACGGCAGGCGGACCACCGCCGACAGCACGCCGTCGCCCACCGCACCCGCCGGCGACAGCGCCACCGGCAACTCGCCGTACTACACGGACCTTCCGCCGCTCAACAGCCCGAGCCCCGCACCCACGAACACCCCCGTCGTCGGCACCCCCGTCTCCCGGGGCCCCGCCGAGGCGGGCATCCCCGCCACCGTCCTCGACGCCTACAAGAAGGCCGAGTCGGCGCTGCGCGAGGCCAAGCCTGGCTGCAACCTCCCGTGGCAGCTCCTCGCCGCCATCGGCAAGGTGGAGTCCGGCCAGGCCCGCGGCGGCCGTGTCGACGCGAACGGCACCACCATCGGCCGGATCATCGGACCGCAGCTCGACGGCAACGGTTTCGCGCTCATCAGGGACACCGACGGCGGCGTCCACGACGGCAACAGCAGCTACGACAACGCCGTCGGCCCCATGCAGTTCATCCCGTCCACCTGGGCCTGGGCGGCCCGCGACGGCAACGGCGACGGCAAGAAGGACCCCAACAACATCTACGACGCCGCCCTCGCCGCCGGCCACTACCTGTGCCGCAACGGCTGGGACCTGTCCGTCCAGGCCGACCTCCACCGCGCGATCCTCAGCTACAACAACTCGCAGGACTACCTGCGCACGGTGCTGTCCTGGCTGGAGTACTACCGCAAGGGCACGCACGAGGTCCCGGACGGCACCGGCTCGCTGCCGGTGGGCCGCAGCGACGACCCCGCCCGGTCCCGCCCGACCCCGAGGCCCGGGGCCGGCACCGGCAGCCCGTCCACCGGACCCACGGCCCCCGGCACGACGTCACCGAGCCCCGGCACACCCACCACCCCCACCGAGCCGGCACCGCCCGCCACCGGCTCCCCGAGCCCCGAGCCGCCGCCCCGCCCGGGGACACCGTCGCCGTCACCGTCTCCCACCCCCACCGACACGGTGGACCACCTGGAGAACGCCGGCGCCCCCGGCCTCACCGCCAGGGCGGGCGACACCTTCACCAAGAGGATCAGCGCCCGGGCCGAGACCGAGGACGGCGAGGCCGTCGCCAAGGTCCGCGTCCGCTTCACGATCACCGGCGACACGGACGCCACCTTCGCCGGCGGCGACAAGGTCGCCACCGTCCTCACCGACGGCACCGGCGTCGCCACGGCGCCCGCGCTGCGCGCGGGGGAGAAGACCGGCACGTTCACCGTCCGGGCCGTCGTCGTCGGCCGGCCGGGCACCGCCCTCGACTACCGGGCCACCGTCACCGAGCGTGTCGCCGACGCCCTCACCCGCACCGGCGGCGGCGCGCTCACCTGCGTCCCGGGCGGCGAGTTCGCCGGCCGCATCGGGGTGAAGGCCACGTACAAGGGCGCCGCCGCGGACAGGGTCGCCGTCACCGCCGCGCTCGCCGGTCCGGCCGGGAGCGGCAAGGGCCCCTACTTCAAGGACGCCGACGGCAAGGCCGTCCGCATCCTGAGCGGCCTGAGGACCGACGCCGACGGCCTGCTCACGCTGCCGAAGCTGTACGCCGACGACACCACCGGCACGTTCGTCCTGCGTCTGACCACCGCGGGCGGTGCCACGCTCGAGATCCCGCTCGAGGTGGCGGCGGCGGAACCCTCGCCGAGCCCGTCCACCGGCGCGCCCTCCGACGCCTCGCCGAGCCCCTCCGCCGAGCCCACGGCATGAGCACCCGCCGGACCGCGCCGCCCTGGCGCGGTCCGGCGGAAACCGTTCACGCCCCGGACGCGGACTCCCGCCCGAACCGGGCCTTGGTGTGCCGCGTCGGCTCCGCCGAGGCCGGGTCCTCGGGCCACGGATGCTTCGGATACCGGCCGCGCAGCTCCGCCCGTACGCCCTTGTAGCCGTCCTTCCAGAAGGAGGCCAGGTCGGCCGTGACCGCGGCCGGACGGCCGGCGGGGGACAGGAGATGGACCAGGAGCGGCACCCCGGCGATCTCGGGCGACCGCTGGAGCCCGAACATCTCCTGCAGCTTCACCGCGAGCACGGGCCGGGCGGGATCGCCGTAGTCGACACGGATCCTGGAGCCGCTGGGCACGGTGATCCGCTCCGGCGCCAGTTCGTCCAGCCGCGCCGCCTCGCCCGAAGCCCAGGGCAGCAGCCGCGCCAGCGCCTGCCCGGCGTCGATCCGCGCCAGGTCGGCCCGCCGCCGGGCCCGGCCGAGCTCCGGCTCCAGCCACTCGTCCACGCGCGCGTGCAGCGCCTCGTCCGAGACGTCCGGCCACGGATCACCGAGGCGCAGCCGCAGGAACGCGAGCCGCTGCCGCAGCACCCGGGCATCGTCCGACCAGCGCAGCAGCCCGAACCCCTCCTGCCGCAGCCCCTCCAGCAGCGCCTCCCGCACGAGGCCGGGAGCGGCGTCGGCCGGCGGCCCCACCGACAGCTCGACGGCCCCCAGCCGTTCCACCCGCCGGGCCACCACGTCGCCGTCGGCCCAGCGCACCTCGTCCCGCTCCGTGAGCAGCGCGCCCGCCGCGAGCCGGGCCGTCGCCTCGTCGATGCCCGCACCGAGCCGCACGCGCGCGTGCCCCCTGCCCACCGGCCGGTCGGCCACGGCGACGGCGATCCACGGCGCCCCGCGCAGCGCGGACCCCTCCGACAGCTCCGCCCGCGTACCGGAGGCCATCAGGTACGACCCCCCGTCCTTCCTGGCCACCCGCTCGGGGAACGCCAGCGCCGCCACCAGCCCGGTCAGCGTGTCCCCGGCGACTTCCGCCACCCGCCCACCGGGCAGGTGGACGCCCGCCCCGGCCGCTTCCGCCCGCCCACCGGGACCACCCGGCCGCGCCCCGGCACCTTCCGCACCACCGGAACCGTCCGGCCGCGCCCCGGCACCCTCCGTGCCGCCGGTATCCCCAGACCGTGGCACAGCGCCCTCCGTACCCCCGGCGCCCCGTCCGCCGGGGGCCGTCGCCGCGGCCCGCAGCCGCCGTGCCTCGGACCGCCACCGTGCCCCGTACGCGTCGCCCCCGCGCCGGGCGGCGCGCAGCGCGGACGCCAGATCGTCCCCGTACTCCCGCGGCGGCTCCTCGCCCAGCAGCGCGACCACCTCCGCCACCGCCTCCGAGGCGTCCGACGCCATCGAGGCGCCCGCGTCGAGCAGCGCACGCCCCAGCCGGGGATGCACACCCAGCCGCGACAGCCGTACGCCCCGCTCCGTGGCCCGCCCGTCCGCGTCCACCGCGCCCACGGCCGTCAGCACCGACCGCGCCGCCGCCATCGCCCCGCCCGGCGGCGGATCCAGCAGCGCCAGTCCGGAGGCGTCCGGATCGCCCCAGCACGCCGCCTGCAGCGCGAACGCCGTCAGATCGGCCACCTTGATCTCCGGTGACGGGAAGGCCGGCAGCCGCGCGTCCTCCGCCTCCGACCAGCAGCGGTAGACCGTGCCCGGAGCCTCACGTCCCGCGCGCCCGGCCCGCTGCCGCGCCGCCGCCCGCGAGGCACGCACCGTGGTCAGCGCGCTCAGCCCGCGCGCGTGGTCCACCCGGGGTTCGCGCGCCAGCCCCGCGTCCACGACGACCCGCACACCCGGCACCGTCAGCGACGACTCCGCCACCGAGGTCGCCAGCACCACCCGGCGCCGCGTCCCGGGCGACAGCACCGCGTCCTGCACGGCCGCCGGCGCCCGCCCGTGCACCTGCAGCACCTCGACGTCGCCGAGCCCGGACAGCTGCCCCGCCACCCGGGCGATCTCCCCGACGCCCGGCAGGAAACACAGCACGTCCCCGTCCCGCTCCGCCAGCGCCCGCCGCACCACCGACGCCGCATGCGCGAGCAGCACCGGATCCACCCACGTCCCGTGCGGCGGCCGCACCGGCCGGGCCGGCGGCGCCCACACCACCTCCACGGGGTACGACACGCCCTGCGCCTCGACGACCGGCGCGTCGCCGAGCAGCCGGGACCAGCCCTCCGCGTCGGTCGTCGCCGAGGCGGCCACCAGCCGCAGCTCCGGCCGCAGCGCCGTCCGCACGTCCCACAGGAACGCTGCCGTCGTGTCCGCGTCCAGATGCCGCTCGTGGCACTCGTCCAGCACCACCGCGTCGACACCCGTCAGCTCCTGGTCCCGCTGCAGCCGCTGCAGCAGCACCCCGGTCGTGACGACCTCCACGCGCGTGTCCTGCCCGGCCACCCGCTCACCGCGCACGGTGAACCCGACGCTCGCGCCGGGCCGCTCACCGAGCAGCCACGCCATCCGCCGGGCCGCCGCCCGCGCCGCGATCCGCCGCGGCTCGGCCACGACCACCCGTCGCGCCGGCCCCTCGCCCAGCAGCCCGGCCAGCGCGAGCGGCACCAGCGTCGTCTTGCCGGTGCCGGGCGGCGCGACCAGCACCGCGGTGCCGTGCCCCTCCAGGGCGTCGTGCAGCGCGGGCAGCGCACCGCGTACGGGCAGGGCTTCCAGAGCGTCGTAACGGATCACGCCCCCAGTGTCGTACGGCGGCGGAACCGCGCTTCACGCGCGTGCGCCCGGCGGAACGCCCGCCACGCGTGCGCCCCGCGGCAGTCGGTCAGTCGCGCTCGCACACGAAGATCGCCGTCCCGGGGATGAGATGCCCGCGCAGCGGCGACCAGCCGCCCCACTCCGAGGTGTTCCAGTCGGGCCACTCCGGCTCCACCAGGTCCACCAGCCGGAACCCCGACGAGACGACGTCCCTGACCCGGTCGCCGAGCGTCCGGTGGTGCTCGACGTACACCGCGACACCCTCGTCGTCCTGCTCCACGTACGGCGTGCGGTCGAAGTAGGAGGCGGACACCGACAGCCCCTCGGGTCCCGGCTCGTCCGGGAACGCCCAGCGCAGCGGATGTGTCACGGAGAAGACGAAACGGCCCCCGGGCCGCAGCACCCGGCGCACCTCCCGCAGCACCAGCCGCGGGTCGGCGACGAACGGCAGCGCCCCGTACGCCGAGCAGGCCAGGTCGAAGGAACCGTCCGCGAAGGGCAGCACGGCCGCGTCGGCGCAGACCAGCGGGAAGGCTGAACCGATGCGCAACGCGTGCTGGAGCTGGCGGTGGGACAGGTCCAGAGCCACCGGACGCGCGCCCTGGCCGGCCAGCCAGCGGGCGCACTGCGCGGCGCCGGCACCGATCTCCAGGACGTCCTTGCCCTTCAGCTCCTCCGTCGGACCGAGCAGCTCGGCCTCCACCTCGTCCAGGCCCTCGGGGCACCACACGAAGCGGTCGTCGCCGAGGAAGGTGCCGTGCTCGGTCTGGTACTCGTCCGCGTTCCGGTCCCACCAGCCACGGTTGGCGCGGACGCTCTCCGTGACACCGGCGGCACGCCGGGTGGCCTCGGGCTCGGTCTCTTCCGCTGCGGACACTACGGGCTCTTGGATGACCGGCTCCCTCGTACTAGTCTGCGGCTCTTCCGGGCGGCCCGCCCCGGGCGTCGCACGCGGGGCGGCACGGGCTCCGCGTGGCCTCGGGGGACGGCTCTTGTGCCGGATATGTGACGATCCGCCCCGGGTGTGCGGCTTCGCGCATTGACCGGGCCCGGCCGTCCCCGTATGCTACAAGTTGCGCTGCGGGCCTGCGCACCTCAGACGTAGCAGGTCGCGCTCGCATCTGTTGTATGTCCCCTCGGTTCTCGAGGCGTCGCCAGTGTTTTCGGTGACGCTTACTTGGCTGTCCGGCTTCTGCAGAGCGAAACGGGCTCCCGGCGTAAGCAGTACCTACGACTCAATGTCCGTACCGGAGCCCTTTCCCACATGACGAGCAGCACCGAGACCACCGCCACCACCCCGCAGGTTGCGGTCAACGACATCGGTAACGAGGAAGCTTTCCTCGCCGCGATCGACGAGACGATCAAGTACTTCAACGACGGCGACATCGTCGACGGCGTCATCGTGAAGGTCGACCGGGACGAGGTCCTGCTCGACATCGGTTACAAGACCGAAGGCGTTATCCCGAGCCGCGAGCTCTCGATCAAGCACGACGTCGACCCCAACGAGGTCGTCGCCGTCGGTGACGAGATCGAGGCCCTCGTCCTCCAGAAGGAGGACAAGGAAGGCCGCCTGATCCTCTCGAAGAAGCGCGCCCAGTACGAGCGTGCCTGGGGCACCATCGAGAAGATCAAGGAAGAGGACGGGATCGTCACCGGTACCGTCATCGAGGTCGTCAAGGGTGGTCTCATCCTCGACATCGGCCTCCGCGGCTTCCTCCCGGCCTCCCTGGTCGAGATGCGCCGTGTCCGCGACCTCCAGCCGTACGTCGGCAAGGAGCTCGAGGCCAAGATCATCGAGCTGGACAAGAACCGCAACAACGTGGTCCTGTCCCGCCGTGCCTGGCTGGAGCAGACCCAGTCCGAGGTCCGCCAGACGTTCCTCACCACCCTCCAGAAGGGTCAGGTCCGTTCCGGCGTCGTCTCCTCGATCGTCAACTTCGGTGCCTTCGTGGACCTGGGTGGCGTCGACGGTCTGGTCCACGTCTCCGAGCTGTCCTGGAAGCACATCGACCACCCGTCCGAGGTCGTCGAGGTGGGCCAGGAGGTCACCGTCGAGGTCCTCGACGTCGACATGGACCGCGAGCGTGTCTCCCTGTCGCTGAAGGCGACCCAGGAAGACCCGTGGCAGCAGTTCGCCCGCACCCACCAGATCGGCCAGGTCGTGCCCGGCAAGGTCACGAAGCTGGTTCCGTTCGGTGCGTTCGTCCGCGTGGACGAGGGCATCGAGGGTCTGGTCCACATCTCCGAGCTGGCCGAGCGCCACGTGGAGATCCCGGAGCAGGTCGTCCAGGTCAACGACGAGATCTTCGTCAAGGTCATCGACATCGACCTCGAGCGCCGCCGCATCAGCCTCTCGCTGAAGCAGGCCAACGAGGCCTTCGGTGCCGACCCGTCGGCGGTCGAGTTCGACCCGACCCTGTACGGCATGGCCGCGTCCTACGACGACCAGGGCAACTACATCTACCCCGAGGGCTTCGACCCCGAGACCAACGACTGGCTCGAGGGCTACGAGAAGCAGCGCGAGGAGTGGGAGCGCCAGTACGCCGAGGCGCAGGCCCGCTTCGAGCAGCACCAGGCGCAGGTCATCAAGTCCCGCGAGGCGGACGAGAAGGCCGCTGCCGAGGGTGGCGACACCGCGAGCGCGGCCCCGGCCGCGTCCGGTGGCGGCGGCTCGTACTCCTCCGAGGGTGGCGACACCTCCGGCGCCCTCGCGTCGGACGAGGCGCTCGCCGCGCTCCGCGAGAAGCTGGCCGGCGGCCAGAGCTGAAACGCGGGGCCGCTGAGGCCTGACCGTTGACACTGAGGGGCCGTACCTTCCGGGGTACGGCCCCTCGGCGTTGCCCCGACACCGCCCGCGCCGTCAAGATCACAGTGCCCCGCTCCGGGAATGCCCGCCCCCGCAGGGGCGTTATGACGTACGGACAACCAGGAGGGGAGCGGTCACTGTGCTTGATCCGCAGGATTTGTACACGTGGGAGCCGAAGGGCCTGGCCGTCGTCGACATGGCACTCGCCCAGGAGTCGGCCGGACTGGTCATGCTCTACCACTTCGACGGATACATCGACGCCGGCGAGACCGGCGACCAGATCGTCGAGCAGGTGCTCGACTCGCTGCCCCACCAGGTCGTCGCCCGCTTCGACCACGACCGCCTCGTGGACTACCGGGCCCGCCGCCCGCTGCTGACCTTCAAGCGCGACACCTGGACCGCCTACGAGGAACCCACCCTCGAGGTGCGCCTCGTCCAGGACGCCACCGGAGCGCCCTTCCTGCTGCTGTCCGGCCCCGAGCCGGACGTCGAGTGGGAGCGCTTCGCCGCCGCCGTGACGCAGATCGTCGAGCGGCTCGGTGTCCGCCTCGCGGTGAACTTCCACGGCATCCCGATGGGCGTCCCGCACACCCGCCCCGTCGGCATCACCCCGCACGGCAACCGCACCGACCTCGTCCCGGGCCACCGCAGCCCCTTCGAGGAGGCGCAGGTCCCCGGCAGCGCCGAGGCGCTCGTCGAGTACCGGCTCATGCAGGCCGGCCACGAGGTCCTGGGCGTCGCCGCGCACGTGCCCCACTACGTCGCCCGCTCCCCCTACCCGGACGCGGCGCTGACGGTCCTGGAGGTCATCACGTCGGCGACCGGACTGGTGCTGCCCGGCGTCGCGCACTCCCTGCGCACCGACGCCCACCGCACCCAGACCGAGATCGAGCGGCAGGTCCGGGAGGGCGACGAGGAACTCACCGCCCTCGTCCAGGGCCTGGAGCACCAGTACGACGCTGCCGCGGGCGCCGAGTCCCGGGGCAACATGCTCGCCGAGCCCGTCGAGATCCCGTCGGCGGACGAGATCGGCCGCGAGTTCGAGCGGTTCCTGGCGGAGCGCGAGGGCGAGGGCTGACGTCCGGCGGCGCCCCGTCCGAGGTGCCGTCACCGGCAGGCCCTAAGCTTCCGCTCATGCTGACAGTGGGCCTGACCGGCGGGATCGGCGCCGGCAAGAGCGAGGTGTCGCGGCTGCTCGTCGAGTGCGGCGCCGTACTGATCGACGCGGACCGCATCGCTCGCGAGGTCGTCGCGCCGGGGACACCGGGGCTCACGGCGGTCGTGGAGGCGTTCGGCGAGGAGATCCTCACCGCCGACGGCAGCCTCGACCGGCCGAAACTGGGCTCGATCGTGTTCGCCGATCCGCAGAAACTGGCCGCGCTCAACGCCATCGTGCACCCCTTGGTCGGCGCCCGCTCCCGCGAACTCGAGCAGGCCGCCGCCGAGGACGCCGTCGTCGTCCACGACGTCCCGCTGCTCACCGAGAACGGCCTGGCGCCGTTGTACGACGTGGTGATCGTCGTCGACGCCGACCCCGCGACCCAGCTCGACCGGCTGATGCGGTTGCGCGGCATGACCGAGCAGGACGCACGCGCCCGCATGGCCGCCCAGGCGACGCGGGAGCAACGCCGGGAGATCGCCGACATCGTCATCGGCAACGACGTACCGCTGGACGAGCTCCGGCGCCGCGTGAACGAGGTGTGGGCGGAGCTGACCCGCCGGGCACACGGGGCCGGCTGAGTCGGTCCGGCCCGGACGGCCGGGCCCCTCTCCCCCTGGAATAGCGCCGCCCGCGCGGGCGTTGAGTGCTGCCAGCGAGGGAAGGACTCAGCCGTGCCCGAGATCAGCGGTCCGACCGGACGGACTCCCGAGACGGACGTCATCGACTTCCGTGCCGCCGAGCAACTGCTCGCCGCGCGGGACCCACGGGGCGCGGTGAAGCTTCTCGACGCAGTCATCGCGGCGCACCCCGAGAACACCGCGGCGCGGTTGCTGCGCGCCCGGGCCTTCTTCGCGGCGGCGCAGCTCAGACCGGCCGAGCTGGAGTTCACGATCGTCCTGGAGCGCGAGCCCGACAACGCGTTCGCGCATTTCGCGCTGGCCCGCACCTACGAGCGCCGGGGCTGCCCCGACCAGGCGCGACGCCACTTCCGCCTGGCCGCCGCCCTGGACCCGAATCCCGAGTATCTGCAGCAGGCGCGGTTCGACGGCTGATCCCCGGGGACACCGCTGCCGCTGTCCCCGGCCCGTGGTCGTCAGCGTCCCGTACCCGGCGGTGCCCGGACCTGCCCGGACCTGCGATCCCGCGGCTCCTGAGGATCACGGATCGCCGGGCTTCCCCGGACCACGGGGAGGGGAAGCGGAAGGGCCGTTCCGGGGGCGGGTGTCCGGCGGCCGGTACGGCGGGACGTCCGGGCCCGGCTGGTAGTGCGGTCCCTGGCGGAGGTGCCGCAGGACCACGGTCAGATCGACCGTGGCGACCAGCCACAGCACTCCGCACGCCGTGGCCCAGCCGGGCCGCCCGGTGAGCGCGAAGGCGGCCGTTCCGAAGACCGCCCACGCCACTCCCCACAGACTCAGCCAGAAGCGCGCCCGCAGAGCACTGCGGGCGGTCGCCGGTTCACTGCCCGTACGCATGACGTGACCACTCCTGTTGAACGCGTACCCCCGCGAAGACGGGGCGAACGACGTGCCGGGTGTCACGGGCCCCCGACGCGGCAGCCGTCGGCCTTTCACTCGGTCGGGTGAACCAGACGGGGAGGGGAACGGCTGTGCGGGAGACGCCCGTTGGACGGGCATGGAGCCGAAGAAGCGAGAAGGACACCAGGGGACGGGGCCCGGAGCCATCACCCCGGACGGCTGTGCGGTCGAGCTCTACCTGCGGCTGCCCGTCGGAGCCGAGCCGGACATCGTCACCGCGGCCGTGCCCGCGGGCGCCCGCATCCTGGAGCTGGGCAGCGGGGTGGGCCGGATGACCCGGCCGCTGGTGGAACGGGGCTTCTCCGTCACGGCGGTCGACGAGTCCGCCGAGATGCTGGCCCACGTGAGCGGGGCGCGGACGATATGCGGCCCGATCGAAGACCTGGACCTGGACGAGACGTTCGACGTGGTGCTGCTGGCGTCCTTCCTCGTCCACACCGCGGACACGGAGGTGAGAAGAGGGCTGCTGAGCACCTGCGCCAGGCATGTCGCGCAGGACGGCTGCGTGGTGATCCAGCGGGAGGGCGAGGACTACCACACCGACGTGCCGCGGCAACGCGTCGATCCCGGCGGCTTCACCGTCCGGATCGTCTCGGCCGACCCGGTCGGCGACGGCGTCAACTCGGTGCACGTGGAGTACGAGTTCCCCGACGCCGTCTGGACGCAGACGTTCCGGGCGCGGCCGTTGTCCAGGGAACAGTTCGAGGAGGCGTTGGCGGAGGCGGGACTGGGAGTCGACCGGTATCTCACCGAGGACGGGACATGGGTGCGAGCGGTTCCCGTGGGCCGATGAGTTCCGGGGCGCGGGGCGGTCTACCCCCCGACAGCAGCACGGACCGTCCAGCCCAGGAGATCCCATGCCCGAGACCGCCACCTCCACGACTCGCATCGACCCCGCCGCCCCCGCCCCCTCGGCGGCCGCCGGCGCGTCGGCCCGCGGGCGTGGTGCCAGGACCGCCCTGCGCGTGGTGCAGGTGGTCGTCGCCCTGTTCTTCGCCGTCGCGAGCGCGCTGCCCAAGCTGATCGGGCACACGTCGGCTGCCGGGATCTTCGACGAGTTGGGCTGGGGCCACGCCGGCATGTACGCCATAGGCGTCCTGGAGCTGGCCGGTGCGGTCGCCCTGCTGGTGCCGGTGCTGCAGTCGGTGGCGGCGACGGCGCTCAGCGCGCTGATGGCGGGCGCGTTCGTCGTACAGCTTACCCACTTCGACGGCGAGAACGCGGCGACGCCGCTCATCCTGATGGTGCCGTTGCTGCTCGTCGCCCGGGCCCGCCGGGAGCACAACGCGGAGCTGCTCCGGCTGCTCGGCAAGCGTGCCTGACCTGCCGGCACAGGCCGGTGGACCGGGCACGTCCCTGGCCCCGGTGCTCCGGCCCCGGGCGTCCCGGAGCCGGGGACGTGCCGCGTCTCAGCGGCCGGCCGGACGGCCAGGGCCCTCCAGGCCGCGCAGGCGTTCCAGCTCGCGCCGGTCGCGCTTGGTCGGGCGGCCGGCGCCGCGGTCACGGATGCCGGCCGGTGCGACGGCCTCGCGGGGCGGGGGCGGCGGGGAGTTGTCGATGTAGCACTGGACGGCGACGGGAGCACCGACCCGCTTGCGGATGAGCCGCTTCACGACGACGACGCGTTCCCGGCCCTCGTGCCGCAGCCGTACCTCGTCGCCGACGCGCAGGGAGTACGCGGGCTTGACCCGCTCGCCGTTCACCCGGACGTGGCCGCCACGGCAGGCGGTCGCACCAAGGGAACGGGTCTTGATCAGACGGACGGCCCAGATCCAGCTGTCGACGCGGACACTCTCGCCGTTCTGCGGCCCGGCCGCCTCGGCGGCGGCGACCGCGGCGGCCGTCGCGGGGTCCGCCACGGGGCCGGCGGTCTCCGTCCCGGCGGTGTCCTGCGCGGCGCCGGCTCCGCCGTCGTCCCCGCCGCCGACTCTGCCTTCGTCATGCTCGGAAGCCATGCCCCGACCTTAACCGCACGTCCCGGCCCGCCGGGACCGGATATCGGGCGGATGATCCCCGAGGTGCCGAGGGTCTTACGGTGGGAGACATGGACACCGACGGCCTCCTCGAACTCGACGCGCGGATCGCAGGGTGCCGGGCCTGTCCGCGGCTGGTCGCCTGGCGGGAAGAGGTGGCCCGTACCAAGCGGGCGGCGTTCGCCGACTGGACGTACTGGGGCCGCCCGGTGCCGGGCTTCGGACCGCCGGACGCGCGCCTGCTGATCCTCGGACTCGCCCCCGCCGCCCACGGCGGCAACCGCACCGGCCGGATGTTCACCGGCGACCGCTCCGGTGACGTGCTGTACCGGGCGCTGTACGACGTGGGCCTCGCGTCGCAGCCCACCGCGGTCAGCGCCGACGACGGCCTGGAGCTGTACGGCGTACGCATCACCTCACCGGTGCACTGCGCCCCGCCCGCCAACAAACCCACCCCCGCCGAGCGCGACACCTGCCGCCCCTGGCTCGTCCAGGAGCTGGGGCTGCTGCGGCCGGCGTTGCGCGCCGTGGTCGTCCTCGGCGCCTTCGGCTGGCAGGCCGCGTTGCCGGCGTTCGCCGCGGCGGGGTGGACGGTGCCCCGCCCCCGCCCCGCCTTCGCGCACGGCGCCCATGTGACGCTGCCCGCCCCCGGCGGGCCCGGCCTGGACCTCTTCGGCTGCTTCCACGTCAGCCAGCGCAACACCTTCACCGGCCGGCTCACCCCCGAGATGCTGCGGGACGTCCTGCGCACGGCCGCCCGAACGGCGGGACTGCCCACGGCACATCAGGAGTGAGCGGCCCGGGCGGACGACGGTACGGCGCCGCGATGGGCCTGTATCCGGAGACCGAACCGTACGGCCACGGCATGCTCGGCGTCGGCGACGACAACCACGTGTACCGGGAGACCTCCGGAAACCCGCACGGCAAACCGGCACCGGTGCTCCACAGAGACCCCGGGCCCACGGACGGGCCCGGGCCTCGACCGGTCCTCCTACGGCTGCCACACGTACCGCACGTCGGGTTCCCGCTCCTCGTTCCGGGCGCCGTCCGTCCACTCGACGGCTCTGAAGCCGTGCCGTTCGTAGAAGCGGTGCGCGGGCGTGTTCACCTGGAACGTCCACAGCCACAGCCCGCCCGGACAGCGCTCCTTGGCCAGCGCGACGAACCGGTCCCCGATCCCTCGCCCACGCCACTCGGGGGCGAGATACAGCTGCGCGAGCTCGTCGTCCTCCAGCACCATCACCCCGACGACCCCGCCGTCCGCGGCCTGGGCCACCCAGGTCTCGCACCGGGGCACCAGCACGTGCCGGAAGTAGTCGCGCACCTCGTCGTCGGCGCGGGGCCGGACCACGGCCGGCAGGGCGGCGGTGAAGGAGCGCAGCCAGACGTCGGCCGCGGCCCGGGCATCGGCATCCGTCGCCCGCCGCAACCGGACCGGCGCCGACGTGTCCGCGCCGGTCACGGCCGTGCCGGTTCCGGTACGACGGCCGTCGCCGTGATCTCCACCAGCTGGCCCGTGTAGCCGAGACAGCTGACCCCGATCAGCGTCGAGGAGTGCGGTCCGGCACTGAGACCGGACGCCTCGACCACCTCCCAGACGGCGGCCAGGACGGCGCTCTCGTCGCTCACGACATGCACGTCGGTGGAGACGACGTGCTCCAGACCGCTGCCGACGGCACGCAACTGCTCGGTGAGGTTGGCGATCACCCGCTCCGCCTGGCGGACCGGATCGCCTTCACCCACCAGCTTCCCCTCCTCGTCGAGCGGGACGGACCCGGCCAGGAAGGCGAGCTTCGTCCCGGCCTCGACGACGGAGGCGTGCGAGTAGGCGGGCGGCGGGAACAGACCGGGCACGGTGACGCGCTGGATCACGTGAACTCCTGGTACGGCAGGCGGACAACCTCCTGATCGTCCGCTTCCGCGCCCGCCGCCGCACCCGATTTTCCCTCGCACCTCCCGCCCCGGCCGCCTAGGCTTCCGGGCGACCGCCCGCCCCACCGTCAGGAGCCCGCAGCAGTGCCCTCCCTCACGGACCAGGCCTTCCTCGACACGACCGTCGCCCGGCTCGCCGCGCTGCCCGCCGTCCGGGCGGTCACCCTCGGCGGCTCCCGGGCCCGGGGCACTCACCGGCCCGACAGCGACTGGGATCTGGCGGTCTACTACCGGGGCACCTTCGACCCGGACGGTCTCCGCGCCCTCGGCTGGCCGGGGGAGGTCTTCGGGATCGGCGCCTGGGGCGGCGGCGTCTTCAACGGCGGCGCCTGGCTGACGATCGACGGACGCCGCGTCGACCTGCACTACCGCGACCTCGACGTGGTCGAGCACGAGACGGCCCAGGCACAGGCGGGCCGCTTCGGCATCGAGCCGCTGATGTTCCACCTGGCCGGCATCCCCACCTATCTGGTGGTCGCGGAACTGGCGATCAACAAGGTGCTGCACGGGGACCTGCCCCGCCCCGCCTATCCCGAGGCCCTGCGTGCCACCGCCCCCGACCGCTGGCACGACGCGGCCACGGCCACCCTCGCCTACGCCGAGGCCGGCCACGCCCCCAGGGGCGCCCTCACCCAGGTCGCCGGCGCGATCGCCCTCGCCGCGACCCAGACGGCCCACGCGGTGCTGGCGGCACGGGGGGAGTGGGTCACCAACGAGAAGGGACTCGTCGAGCGTGCGGGACTCGACGGCATCGACGCGCTGATGACGGAACTGACACCGGACCCACAGATCCTGGGACAGACGGTGGCCCGGGCCGGGACGCTGCTGAGCCGGGCCGTGCAAGCGGCCCGGAGCGGTGCGAAGAGCGACTGAGGAGGGACCCGCGCCGACGGGCGAGCGGCCTCCTTATCGAGACCCGGCCGCCCGCCCCCGGGCCAGGAGGGCGGCCACGGGCGGACACCCCCCGAGCACCCAGAACAACCGCCGGGGTGCCGTGTCGCTGACGTCACCCCGACAAAGCTGACGTCACCTCCCCGAAACACGCCTGTTGCCGCCACCACAAGAACCACCCGTACCCTGGACGGCACCCACCCCGGCCCGGCCACCGTCGCCCGAAGGCTCATCCCCGCCCTCGACCAGACGACAGGAGCCCCGCACCCCGTGCTCCGTATCTCCCGCCCCACCGCCCCCGCGCTTCCTCCCTGGCTCGCCCACGCCCTGCGCGCCCAGCGCGGGCCCGTGCCCTGGAGCGCGGTCACCCGGGGCGCGCTCGCCGGCGGACCTCTGCTGCTCGCCGCCCTGCTCGCGGGGCGTGCCTCCCTCGGCGTCGTCGCCGCCATCGCCGCCATGCTGGCCGGCATCAACGACCGGCCGGGCGGCCGCCGTACGTCCGTCCGCCGCATCGGCGTACCGGCGCTCGCCGGGGCGGCCGGGCTGCTGGCCGGCACCTCGGCGGGGCAGCACCTCGGACCCGTCCCGCTGACCCTCGTGCTGACCGCGCTCGGGCTGGTCGCCGGAGGCATCAGCGCCGCCGGGGCCGTCGCGTCCGGGGCCGGGACCCAGCTGCTGGTCACCACCGCCGTGGGGGCCGGGATGCCGCTGCCCGACCCGGCCTGGCAGAGCGTCCTCGCCTTCCTCACCGGCGCCGGATGGCTGCTCACGCTGCGACTGGTCCTCCCCACACCCGGTTCCCTCACCGGCGACACCCGCCTCGCCTTCCGCTTCGACGGGGAGCGGGCGGCCGTCGCCGACGTGTACGACGCCGTCGCCGCGCTGCTGGAAGCGGCCGGCGGCGAGCACGCCGTCGCCCGCCGGGCCGCGCTCACCGCCGCCCTCGACCACGCGCAGGACGCGCTGGCCGGCCCCCGGCTGCGACGCCACGCCTCCTCCTCGGCCGAACGGCGGCTGCACGCCCGGTACGCCGCCGCGCTGCCCCTCGGCGAGGCCGCGACCGCGCTCGCCTGGGCGGAGCACCCCGTGCCCGCCCGGGCGGCCGAAGGCCCCCGGCGACTGGCCGCGGCCGTCCGCGGCGACACCCCCGCCGGGCCGCTGCCCGCCCCCTCCCGCACCGACCCCGCCCTGCGCGCCCTCGACGACGCCCTGCTGCACGCCGCCGAGGCCTTCGACCGGGGCGGCGGCCGGGACCTGCACACCCGCAGGCGGCCCCTGGCCTCCGTGGCACGCGTCGCCCTGGGGGCCGGAGGCCGGGAGTACGGGATGCGGGCCGGCCTCTGCTTCGGGGCGAGCGCCGCCGTCGCCCAGGCCCTGCACCACAGCCAGTGGTACGGATCCCACCAGCACTGGTACTGGATGCCGGCCACCGCCGTCTTCCTGGTCAAGCCCGACCTCGGACCGCTCGCCTCCCGGGTGCTGTGCCGGGCCGCCGGCACCGTCCTCGGGGCGCTCGTCTTCGCCGCATTCGCCGCCGTACTGCCGCGGCCGGAAGGTCTCGTCGCGCTCGTCGCCGTCAGCGGTGCCCTGGTGCCCGTGGCCGCCCGGCACTTCGCCGCCCAGACCGCCGTCGTCACCGTGCTCGTCCTCGCCCTGGTCATGGCCGGCGGCGAGCCCCAGGCCTCGCTCAGCCGCATCGCGGAGACACTGCTCGCCTGCGCGATCGTGCTCGTCGTCGGACACCTGCCGATGCCGGGCCGCCAGCGCGGCGGCACGGTCCGCGCCCGGCTGGAGACCGCGGGCGGCGCCGCGCACGCCTATCTCACCCACGTACTGAACGGATCCGGCGACCGCGCCGACCGGTGGACGCTGCGCCGGGAGGCCTACCGCGCGCTCGCCGAGGCCCGCACCGCCGCCGCCCTCTCCGCCGCCGAGTTCCCCACGCTCGCCCGGCACTCCGCGGGCGCCGGCGAGGTCGCCGCCGTCCTGGAGCGGATCGTCGACACGACCACCGCGTGCGCCGTGCATCTCGACGACGCCGGCCGTCTCACACCCCGGCACACCGGGCGGCTCGCCGAGCTGCGGGACGAGCTGGCCGAGCGGTGCGAACGCGCGGGGCTGCGCCTGCCCGCGCTGCCCATCGCCGCCCGGCGGACCGTTCCTCCGGACGTGACGGCCCTTCGGCGGTGACCCCGCAGGGCGCACGGACCGCCGTCCTGGCCATCGCCCGGAAAAAATCTTGCCGAGCCGCGATGAATTCCGCTCCCCCCTCGGGTCAGCACTCCTACGGACCGTTGCACAGGAGGAGCTGAAGCCCATGTCGCTTCCCGAGATCGTCACGCGCGCGCAGTGGCGCGCGGCGCGCGAGGCCTTGCTGGCCAAGGAGAAAGCGGCCACCCGCGCCCGGGACGCGCTCAACGCCGAGCGGCGCGGACTGCCCATGGTCGAGGTCGACAAGGAGTACGTCTTCGAGGGCGGCGACGGGAAGGCCACTCTGCTCGACCTCTTCGAGGGACGCGACCAGCTCGTCGTCTACCACTTCATGTTCGCCCCCGAATGGGACGCCGGCTGCCGCAGCTGCTCCGCGTTCCTCGACCAGATCGGGCACCTCGCGCACCTGCACGCACGCGGCACGTCCTTCGCGGCGGTGTCCCGGGCGCCGTACCCGAAGATCCTGCCGTTCAAGGCGCGGATGGGCTGGACGCTGCCCTGGTACTCGTCGTACGTCAGCGACTTCAACACCGACTTCGAGGTGACTCTGGAGCACGAGGGGGAGCTCGGCGAGCGGCCGGGCCTCAGCTGCTTCCTGCGCGACCACGACCGGGTCTTCCACACCTACTCGACGTACGAGCGCGGACTCGACGGGCTCGGCTCGACCACCAGTCTCCTCGACCTGACCGCGCTCGGCCGGCGGGAGGAGTGGGAGCGGCCGGCGGGACGCGCGTCGGCTCTCGGGGCGCCCGCGGGCAGTGCGGCGATCCGTTACCACGACGAGTACGAGGACTGACACGGAGCGTGGCGAGAAGGACCGAACGGCTGCGACACCGCTCACACTTTGCGGTGAACGGGTGTCGACTTGGTCTCGGTACCGTCGCTTCCCGAGCCGTTCACCCCATGGTTGGCGTTCGACTCTACGAGTACAGCGCTACATGGAGGTGCAGGGTGGACGGGCGAACGGTGCTCGAACGCTTTCCCGCCGGCGGGCCGCGCGGATCCTGGCCGGCGGAGGAGTTCGCGCACGCACGGCGTCTGGAGGGCATGCCCGCCGAGGTCGTCATGGACCTGGCCACGGACACGTTCCTCGTCGTCGTCCGCGGCGGCGGGCGCGTCCGGGACACGGCCGCGTGACCGGCGCCCGGCCGGAAGAGCGGCGGGACCGGCCTGCCTCCTGAGCGGTACAGGCGTGTCCGTGAGCGAGCGGGGCCGGGCGCAGGACCCGCCCGCCGAGGGGAGCGGCTACGCGCTCACCGGCCGCGACCACGTCGGCGTCGTGTTCGTCAGCCGGCACAGAGCCAGGTAGAGCGGGATGGGCGGCGTGTACGGGACGGTGCCGTCGGGCCGGTGTATCAGGCCGGGAACACCCGGGGCGTCGGGCAGGACCGCACCGGTGGCGTATTGCGCGGGGGCCGGCCACTCGAGGGCGTAGTCGGAGTCGGACGGGACGATCCACCACCAGTGCGCCGCGTCGGCGTAGACGCACCCCACGCGTGGCAGCCGGGGCATCACCTGCGGGCCGAGACGGGCGGGCACCGCCACCGCGTCGCAGCCCAGCGGGGCCGTCATGCCGTCCGGAACGGGCAGCCGCCGGGGGGCACCGGGAGCACGCAGGGCCCGTTGGAGGCGGACCAGGGTGTCCAGGCCGAGCGGGCGGTTGCCGGGCGGAACCTTCACAGCCATGCGGTCCCCGTCCCGCGGCGTATCTCGCGGCGGCCGCCGGTCCCACCGTCGTCGCCGGCACCTCCGGTGGATCCCGGCTTCGGGCGGGCACCCCAGCCCAGGTCGTTCCCGGGCTCGGACCGGCCGTGCTCGGCCGGGACTTCCGTGGCGGCCGTGCGCGGCAGCTCGGCCCAGACCAGCAGCCCGGGCCCTTGCTCATGAGCGCCCCAGGCCTCGCACAGGGCGTCCACGAGGAGCAGGCCCCTGCCGTGCTCGTCGTCGGGCTGCTGCCCGTGGGACGCGTGGGGCTGACCGGGCGCGCATCCCTCGTCGCGCACGGCTATGCGCACCAGGTCCTCGTCGTCGTGCAGCTCGCACACGATGTGGGTGCTCGCGGTGTGCACGATCGCGTTGGTCACCAGTTCGGAGACGACCAGCGCGGCGGTGTCGCAGGTGTCCTCGCACACCGACCAGCCGTTCAGCCGGGCCCGTGTCAGGCGCCTGGCCTGCGCCGGAGAGCTCGGATGTGCGGCCAGCTCGAAACGGAACCGGCGCTGGGCGGCATCGGCCCCCGCGGGGCGGGTCGCCACGGCGGCGCCGAGGCCCGGGAGGCCGGCGACAGCGTCTGTTCCTAAGGGCGCGGACGGAATCACGCTTGCCACTATCGCCCCGGCCCGAACACTTGGCAAGTATCACTCTGAAAAATGCAGAGTGCTGCATGACGTTCCGGACGGCCATGGCACACTGCTCGCAACAGCACGTCGAGCGGCGCCACTTCAGATCACCGAAGGTCTGGCCGGACTTCGGGAAGATCTTCGAATGGCGCCGCCGGGCTGTCCGCACGTTGTCACAGGACTCTTCGTGGAGGTGGGCCGTGAGCGAGCCGAGGTCCGCGCCGACCGTCGGCCAGGTCGTACTCGGCCGGCGCCTGCTGGACCTGCGGGAACGGGCCGGCCTCAAGCGTGAGGAAGCCGCCCGTGTCCTGCGCGTGGCCCCCGCCACCGTGCGCCGTATGGAGATGGCCGAGGTCGCCCTCAAGATCCCGTACCTCCAGCTCCTGCTGAAGGCCTACGGCGTCGACGACGAGGAGACCGACGCCTTCGTCCGGCTGGCCGAGGACGCCAACCGCCCCGGATGGTGGCAGCGCTTCCACGACATCCTGCCCGGCTGGTTCTCCATGTACGTCAGCCTGGAGGGGGCCGCCTCCCTCATCCGCTCCTACGAGCCCCATTTCGTACCCGGCCTCCTGCAGACCGAGGACTATGCGCGCGGGGTGCTCCGCTCCGGCGCCATCGGGCAGACCCGGCCCGACGACATCGAGCGCCACGTCGCCCTGCGCATGCAGCGTCAGGAACTGCTCACCCGTGAGGACGCGCCCCGGCTGTGGGTCGTCATGGAGGAGACCGCGCTGCGCCGGCCGGTCGGCGGCCCCGAGGTGATGCGTGCCCAGATCGACAGACTGCTCGACGCCATGGAGCTGCCCAACGTGACACTGCAGGTGGCCCCGTTCTCGAGCGGGCCGCACCCCGGCACGTACGGGCCCTTCGTGCTGTTCCGATTCGCCATGCCGGAGCTGCCGGACATGGTCTACAGCGAGTACCTGACCGGCGCCGTCTATCTGGACGCGCGCACCGAGGTGGCGACCCACCTCGAGGTCATGGACCGCATGGCGGCGCAGGCCGCCACGGCACATCGCACGAAGGAGATCCTCCAGGATCTCCGCAAGGAGCTGTGAAATGAACCGCATCACGTCCCAGCCATCGCCACGCGGCCGCGCCGAGCACATCTACAACGGCATGCCCGCCCGCGAACTGGGCAGCGAGGGCTGGCACAAACCGTGGAGCGGCGGCAACGGCGGCAACTGCCTGGAGGCGATGAAGCTCGCCGACGGCCGGATCGCCGTACGCCAGTCCACCGATCCCGACGGACCGGCGCTGATCTACACCTCCGCCGAGATGACGGCCTTCATCGAGGGAGCGAAGGCGGGAGAGGCGGACTTCCTCCTGTCCTGAGACCTGCCCCATTGCTGAATCCTGCGCTGAATCTTGTTCTTGAACCGTTCCGGCACCGAGCCGGTCACCTGCCGCTGCGTCGACTTCCCGTTCCGGGCGCGTGCCGTGTACGGGCAGCCCGTGCCGGGAACGACACGAACAGGCGCATCATGGGCGCGTGCGACTGGAAGCGATCACCTGGGACCGGCTCGGCGACCGGCTCGCCGAGCGTCTGCTCGACCTGGAACCGGCCGACGGCAGCCGCTGGCCACGCGCGGCCTTCGACGGCGCTCCCGCCGCCCGCCCCGGCGACCTCGCCGAGCGGGTCGGTGAGGCGCTGCGCCTGCGCGGTCGCCCCTCCCTCGTCGTCGGGCTGGAAGGCTTCCTGCGCCCCGCCTCGCTCCGCCTGGAGTACGGACGTCAGGACGTCGAGTCGTACTACAACGGCTGGCACGACACCGGCGCCCTGTGGCGAGAGGTCCTCGACCCCCTGGGCCCCGACGGCAACGGCCGGGTGCTGCCCGATCTGTGGGACCCGGCGACCGACCGGGCCACCCGCAGCCCCTACACGGACCTTCCGCCGGGCGGCGTGCTGCTGCTGCACGGCCCCTTCCTGCTGCGCCACTGGTTCCCCCTGGACCTGAGCGTCCACCTCGTCCTCTCCCCGGGCGCCCTGCGCCGGCGCACACCCGAGGACGAGCGGTGGACGCTCCCCGCCTACGACCGCTACGAGGAGGAGGCCGATCCCGTCGGCGTCGCCGACGTCCTGGTCCGCGCCGACGACCCGCGGCATCCGGCGTGGAGCGGCTGACCGCGTGGCGCCCACGGCCGGGGCGCGGGCCCCGCACGGGTGGTGTGCGCGGGCGGTGCGCACGGGACGGTGTCAGAGCCAGCCGTTGCGCCGGAACCCCCGGTACAGCGTCAGACAGACGGCGAATACGAGGCCCAGGAACAGCCCGTAGCCGTACCGCCAGCGCAGCTCCGGCATGTGCTCGAAGTTCATGCCGTACATCCCGCAGATCATGGTGGGGACGGCGACGATCGCGGCCCAGGCCGTGATCTTCCGCATGTCCTCGTTCTGCGCGACGGTCACCTGGGCGAGATGCGCCTGCAGGATGGAGTTGAGCAGTTCGTCGAACGCGGCGATCTGCTCCGTGGCACGCAGCAGATGGTCGGTCACGTCGCGGAAGTATGCCTGTATCTCCGGGGCCACCGCCCGGGACGGCCTGGTGGCCAGCTCCTCCAGCGGACGGCCGAGGGGCACCACGGCCCGCTTCAGCTCGAGGAGTTCACGCTTGAGCTGGTAGATCCGCCCCGGGTCGACCCGTGCCCCGTTCTCCGCGAACACGTCCGTCTCGATCCGGTCGATGTCCTCCTGCACCGCCTCGATGACGGTGAGGAAGTCGTCGACCACCTGGTCCGCGATCGCGTGCAGCACAGCCGACGGCCCCTTGGCGAGCTGCCGGGGTTCGGCCTCCAGCCCTTCGCGCAGCGGACCGAGCGAGCCGTGCCGTCCGTGCCGCACGGTGATCACGAAATCCTCGCCCGTGAACACCATGATCTCCCCGGTGTCCACCACCTCGCTGGTGGCCGTGAGCCGTTCGTGCCCGACGTAGCAGACCGTCTTGAACACGGCGAAGAGCGTGTCGTCGTACCGCTCCACCTTCGGACGCTGATGAGCCTCGATCGCGTCCTCGACCGCCAGCGGATGCAGATGGAACAGCTCCGCGATGCCGGCGAACTCCCGGTCGGTCGGCTCGTGCAGACCCACCCAGAGGAAACCGTCTCCGTGCTCGCGCATCCGCCGCACGGCGTCGGCCGGGTCGCCGCTCACGGGAGTGCGGTAACCGCCTTGGTAGGCCACGCAGTTCACCACCGAGGACCCCAGTGGCGAGCGGGCCGGATGGCTCAGGTCGACGCGCGGGCGCCGCCGGGCGAGCCGCGCGACTCTGCGGAGGCCACCGACCCTGCCCGGAGTCGTCACCTTCCGCAGATTCCCCGCCATCGACATGCCGGCCTCCTCGCGTGGATCTCCTCGCGCCGCGCTTCCCGCGTCGTGGCGCGCCAGTCTGCCAGCTTCGCGCGGGCGGCGTACGGGCCTGTGGAAACGGGATGTTCCGCTTTGTTCCCCGCTGTGGACAGAGCCTTCCCGCCCGCGTGCGAGCCTCACCCGCGTGGTCCGGGAAGCCCGTCGTGCCGGAGGGCCGTCCACTTCCGGCACGAGCCGACATACAGTGCACGGCGTCCGCGGCAGCGCACACGCAGAGGGCACAGGACCGTCAGAACAGCGGCTCGGGCAGCACGCCCTCCAGCGCGAGCAGCCGCCGTTTGGTGTCCACGCCGCCGCCGAACCCGCCGATGCCGCCGTCGCTCTCCACGACCCGGTGGCACGGCACGACGACCGGCAGCGGATTGGCCCCCATCGCCAGGCCCACCGCCTGCGCGGCCCCGGGTCGGCCCACCCGCCGGGCCAGGTCGCCGTAGCCGACGACCGAGCCGTAGGGCACGCCGGACGCCAGCTCCCGCAGTGTCCGGCGGTTGAAGCCCGAGACCAGCGACCAGTCCAGCGGCAGCTCGAAGTCGTGCAGCCGGCCCGTGAAGTACGCGTCGATCTGACGTATCGCCTCGGCCAGCACCGGGGAACCGGGCGCCTCGAAGGGCCGGGTGCCCAGCCGGGACCCGAGCCGCCCGAGCGCGCTGTCGCGCACGGCGTCCGTGGCGTGGAACACGACATTGACCAGGCCCTCGCCGGTCGCGGCCAGCAGCAGCGGACCGACACCGGTGCGGACGACGGCCCACACGGCCTGCTCCTCGTACTGCCCATGGCTGTCCATGCCGCCCACCGTACGGCCCGCCACTGACAACGCCCGGCGCAGCGCACACGTCCCCGCCCCGGTCGCCGCGACGTCACCGGCCGGCCGGGGCCCCCGTCCGGCGCACGGCGTCCCGTACCACGTCGGGTTTGTTGGTGATGATGCCGTCCACGTCGTACCCCGCGACCCGCCGGGCCGTGGCCGCGTCGTCGACCGTCCAGGTGAAGACCTCCAGAGGCCTGCCGTGCGGTCCGGTGTGCTTGCGGACGGAGGAGACGTAGCCCGCCGAGAGGGTGCTGTGGGAGGGGTTGATCTGGTCGGTGAACTTCGCGTACTCGGGCAGGGCCGACACGGCCGGAGTGCCGAGGAACCCGGTCTTGACGGCCGGCTTGAGGTCGTGCACCCGCCGGATGCTGTCCGCGTCGAAGCTCTGCACGACCAGCCGGCCGGACACGTGCCGCCGGTCGAGCCAGCCCTCATTGGCGAGAACCTTCAGGGTCTGCCGCTCGATCCCCGGATACCGGGCCGGGTTCTTGAGCTCCAGCAGCAGCTTCTGGTGATGGCGCTCCACCCGCTGCACGTACTGCTCGAGCGTCGGCACACGCGCGCCCGCGTACCGGGGACCGAACCAGCTCCCCGCGTCCAGGCGCGCGATCTCGGCGGCCGTGAAGTCCTTCACCTTCCAGGGCGCACGGCCGGGGAAGACCTCCTCGACATCGGTGGTGCGCTGCAGGCTCTCGTCGTGGAGGACCACCAGCTCACCGTCCTTGGTGCGCTGGACATCGTTCTCCACCCAGCGGATGCCCAGCTCGGCGGCCTTGTCGACGGCTGCCAGCGTGTTCTCCGGCGCGTAGGCGGAGGCACCCCGGTGGGCGACGACCGTCGGTGAGCCGCCCTTGTCCAGGACGTCCGCGTGCGAACCGGGAGCCAGGAGGACGACTCCGGCCAGCGCGGTGGTCAGGACGGCAACTGCGCGCGCGTGCATACATGCTCCTCGTGTCGAGCGTTCACGGACAGCACTACTGTGACAGCAGAGAGTCAACGAGAGCAGGGTGCAGAATGGCCACAGGCTGAACGGAGTTGCTCAACTCCGCTCACCGGGGCCGCACAACTGGGGCAAGACCGTGATTCTTTGCCGCAGAATCGTTCGACCATTCCGGTGGGAGTCATACTCTCTGCCTCGGCCCTGGTCGTATGCACGGTTCCGGGAAGGGCACATTTCAGAACGCTCCGGGACGTAAAGAGGGCGGAAGGGCAGCCGCACATGCAGAACACGGTCGACGGATTCACCTACGGACTCGTCACACCGGTGGTGGCCTACCTCATGGCCTGTCTGGGCGGAGCCCTCGGCCTGCGGTGCACCATCAGAGCCCTGCTGGTCACACGGTCGTGGCGGCCCGGATGGCTCGCGCTCGGCTCGGCGGCGATCGGCTCCGGGATCTGGACCATGCACTTCGTCGCGATGATGGGCTTCACGATCGCGCACACGCCGATCCGCTACGACTGGCTGATGACGTTCGCGAGCCTGGCCATCGCGATCGTCATGGTGGGCGTGGGCGTCTTCATCGTCGGCTACCGCGGCGCACGGGGAACGGCCCTGTTCACCGGCGGCACCATCACCGGACTGGGCATCGCCTCGATGCACTACCTGGGCATGGCCGGCATGCGGCTGGACGGACGGCTGGAGTACGACACCTTCACCGTGGCCGTGTCCGTCGCCATCGCCATGGCAGCCGCCACCGCGGCCCTGTGGGCGGCCGGACAGGTCAGGGGTTTCCTCTGGAGCGTGGGCGCGAGCCTGGTGATGGGCCTCGCGGTCACCGGCATGCACTACACCGGCATGGCCGCCCTCGACGTCCACCTGCACGGCACGTCCGAGCCCTCCACCGGCGGCTCACCGGCCGAGCTCCTCGCCCCCATGCTGATCGGCCCGCTCGCCTTCCTCCTGCTCGCCGGCGTCGTGGTGCTGTTCGACCCGCTGATGGTCGCGGGCCGGCCGGCCGGGTTCCCCGCCGAGCGCAAACCGGGCGTCCCGGCCCACACCGAACTCCGGCGGAAGGCCCGCCGTCCGGTCCGCCACCCCGTGCACCACACACGCCGCCACCTCGCCCGCCGGCACCCCCGGTCCCCGCAGAACCGCTGATCCGGACCGGTTGTCAGTGCGGGGTCGTACGGTGGATCCCATGCGGCCCGTTTCTCAGATCGAACGCACGGTGGCGCCCTTCGAGGTCGTCAGTCCCTACCAGCCGAGCGGTGACCAGCCGGCGGCCATCGCCGAGCTCGCCCGGCGCATTGAAGCAGGCGAGAAGGACGTCGTGCTGCTCGGCGCCACCGGTACCGGCAAGTCCGCCACCACCGCGTGGATGATCGAGAAGCTCCAGCGCCCCACCCTGGTGATGGCACCGAACAAGACACTGGCCGCCCAGCTGGCGAACGAGTTCCGCGAACTGCTGCCGAACAACGCCGTCGAGTACTTCGTCTCGTACTACGACTACTACCAGCCCGAGGCGTACGTCCCGCAGTCGGACACCTACATCGAGAAGGACTCCTCAATCAACGAGGAGGTGGAGCGCCTGCGCCACTCCGCGACCAACTCGCTGCTCACCCGGCGCGACGTGGTCGTCGTCGCCTCCGTCTCCTGCATCTACGGCCTGGGCACCCCGCAGGAGTACGTCGACCGCATGGTCCCCCTCCGGGTCGGCGAGGAGCACGACCGGGACGAGCTCCTGCGCCGCTTCGTGGACATCCAGTACACGCGCAACGACATGGCCTTCACGCGCGGCACCTTCCGGGTGCGCGGCGACACCATCGAGATCTTCCCCGTCTACGAGGAGCTCGCCGTCCGCATCGAGATGTTCGGCGACGAGATCGAGGCCCTGTCCACGCTCCACCCGGTCACCGGCGAGATCATCAGCGACGACCAGCAGTTGTACGTCTTCCCGGCCTCCCACTACGTCGCGGGCCCCGAGCGCATGGAGCGCGCGGTCAACGGCATCGAGAAGGAGCTGGCCGAGCGCCTGGCCGAGCTGGAGAAGCAGGGCAAACTCCTGGAGGCCCAGCGTCTGCGGATGCGCACGACGTACGACCTGGAGATGCTCCGCCAGATCGGCACCTGCTCCGGCGTCGAGAACTACTCGATGCACTTCGACGGCCGTCTGCCCGGCTCCCCGCCGAACACCCTCCTGGACTACTTCCCCGAGGACTTCCTGCTGGTCATCGACGAGTCGCATGTCACCGTGCCGCAGATCGGCGCCATGTACGAGGGCGACGCCTCCCGCAAGCGCACCCTGGTCGACCACGGCTTCCGGCTGCCCTCGGCACTCGACAACCGGCCGCTGAAGTGGGAGGAGTTCCAGGAACGCATCGACCAGACCGTCTACCTCTCGGCGACCCCCGGCGCCTACGAGCTGTCGCGTTCCGACGGCGCCGTCGAGCAGATCATCCGGCCCACCGGCCTCGTCGACCCGGAGGTCGTCGTCAAGCCCACCGAGGGCCAGATCGACGACCTGGTGCACGAGATCCGCAAGCGCACCGAGAAGGACGAGCGCGTCCTCGTCACCACGCTCACCAAGAAGATGGCCGAGGACCTCACCGACTACTTCCTGGAGCTCGGCATCCAGGTCCGCTACCTGCACAGCGACGTCGACACGCTGCGCCGCGTGGAACTGCTGCGCGAGCTGCGCGCCGGCGAGTACGACGTGCTGGTCGGCATCAACCTGCTGCGCGAGGGCCTCGACCTGCCCGAGGTCTCCCTGGTGGCGATCCTCGACGCAGACAAGGAGGGCTTCCTGCGCTCCGGCACCTCCCTGATCCAGACCATCGGCCGCGCCGCACGCAACGTCTCCGGCCAGGTCCACATGTACGCCGACAAGATCACCCCGGCGATGGAGAAGGCCATCGACGAGACCAACCGCCGCCGCGAGAAGCAGATCGCGTACAACACGGCGAACGGCATCGATCCGCAGCCCCTCCGCAAGAAGATCAACGACATCGTGGCGCAGATCGCCCGCGAGGACGTCGACACGGAACAGCTCCTCGGCTCCGGCTACCGCCAGTCGAAGGACGGCAAGGGCGCCAAGGCTCCCGTGCCCGCACTCGGCGGCAGGACGGCGGCCGATGCCAAGGCGGCCAAGGGCAGGAAGGCGGAGACGGTGCCCACCGACCGCCCCGCGGCCGAGCTCGCCGAACAGATCGAGGAACTCACCACCCGCATGCGGGCGGCCGCCGCGGACCTGCAGTTCGAGATCGCCGCCCGGCTGCGCGACGAGGTCTCCGAGATGAAGAAGGAACTGCGCCAGATGAAGGAGGCCGGACTGGCCTGACGGCGCCCCGGCACGCGCTGTGTTGCAAGACCGACACAAAGCGCGCACCGGGGGAAGGCACCGCCGGTGCCGCTGCGTAGGGTTCGGTCAACCGCGGGCGCCGCGGCAACAGGGGACAGTTCGTAGAGGGGAATCAGCGCGTGACCGTCAACATGACCAAGGGTCAGGCCATCAGCCTGCAGAAGAGCGACGGCGGCAGCCTGACGTCGGTGCGCATGGGCCTCGGCTGGCAGGCGGCTCCCCGTCGCGGCCTGTTCGGCTCACGCACCCGGGAGATCGACCTCGACGCCTCCGCCGTCCTGTTCGCGGACAAGCAGCCGGTCGACGTCGTCTTCTTCCGTCACCTGGTGAGCGACGACGGCTCGGTGCGTCACACCGGTGACAACCTGGTCGGCGGTGTCGGCCAGGGCGGCGACGACGAGGCGATCCTCGTCGACCTGCAGCGCGTCCCGGTCCACATCGATCAGATCGTCTTCACCGTGAACTCCTTCACGGGCCAGACGTTCCAGGAGGTGCAGAACGCTTTCTGTCGTCTGGTGGACGAGACCAACGGCCAAGAGCTCGCCCGCTACACGCTGGCCGGCGGTGGCGCCTTCACGGCACAGATCATGGCGAAGGTGCACAGGGTGGGACAGGGCTGGTCGATGACGGCCCTCGGCACCCCGGCCAAGGGCCGCACCTTCCAGGACCTGATGCCGGCGATCCTTCCGGCCCTGTAGGACAGGCAGCGGCCGTGGCCCGTTCCACCGGGACACGGGCCACGGGTGCGCCGCACGTCACGACGCGCACATGAGCGACACGGGGGAGGGACGATGACGGTCGAGCTGGTGCGGGGACAGAACCACCCGCTTCCCGAGACCCGTCTGGAGATCCGGGTCCGGGCCGGCACGCCGCTCGTGGCGGCGGCCACGCTCGGCGACGAGAACGGAAAGGTCCACGGCGTCGGACGGGTGGCCCACCCGGGCACGCCCGCCCTGCCCGGACTGGAGGTCTCCCGCCAGGCGGCCGCCGAGCACCGCCTCGCCGTGGACCTGGAGGCCCTGCCGGACGCCGTGCACCAGGTCGGTGTGCTGCTCGCCCTGCCCGGTGACGGGGAACGGGGCCCCGCCCGCTTCGGCGCCGTCGCCGCCCCCTTCGTCGCCGTCACCGGTCCCGGCGGCGTCGAGATCGCCAGCTACACCCTCACCGGACTGGAGGACGAGACCGCCGTCGTCGCCCTGGAGCTCTACCGCCGGCAGGACGCCTGGAAGGTGCGCGCCGTCGGCCAGGGCTACGCGGGCGGCCTCGCCGAGCTTTTCGCCGACCAGGGCCTGACCGAGGCCCACCGGCTCGCCGACGCCGTCCGGGAGGCGGTGGCAGGCGGCCGTGCCCGCTCGGTCCGGACACCGGCGCGTACGGCGGACGGCGACCGCCCCCGGCAGGCCCCCGCTCCGGCGCTCGGCCCGGAGCGCTCCGGAGCCGCTTCCCGCGGCACCGCCGATCCCACGCCGGCGTCCTCCCCGTACGACTCCCACGGCGTCGCCGGCACACCGGCACCCGGTGTTCCGGCACCCGGTGTTCCGGGACAGCCCGGGACGCCGCCGCCCTACCAGGACGGGCCGGCGGCGGAGGAGGGCACCGCCGTGCCGCCCGCCCCCGGGGGACCGATCGACTACAGCCACCCGCGCAGGCGGCACACCGCTCCGCCCACGCCCGCACCGGCCGCTTCCCCGGCCCCGCCGGGGCGGCCCGCACGGCCCGTCGCCGGCGACGCCACCGGCTGGACCATGGACGAACGGCTCTACAACCAGGTGTGGGGCATGTTCGAGGACCTGGCCCGCGCCGTCGCCGCCTACCGCAGCGCCGTCGACTTCGCCGACTCGCGCAGGGAGAAGGAACTCGACCGGGCACTGTCCGACCCGCGCAACCGGCTCGGCGGCCAGGGCGACGCCGCGCGCGAGGCCGCCCGTGCCCGTCACGACCAGCTCGTGTCCCGGGCAGGGGAGGCCCTCGACCGGGACCTCGCCCAGCTCACCGCGGAGGCCGAGGTCGTCGAGCCCGCCCTGCCGGCGGCCTGCGCGCGCTGGGACAGCCCCGTCTGGCACGCCTACCGGGCGCCGGAGGAGACCCCGATGGCCGTGCGCCTGGGCGACCTCCACCTGCCCGAGGCCGGCCGGATACGCATCCCGATGCTCGTCCGGCTGCCGCTGGAGCGGGGCCTGTGGGTCGACAGCGGGCGTTCCGGAACGCTCGACGGTTCGTTCACCGACTCCCACGAGATGCGGCGCCTGGGCCTGGAGACGGCGGTCGCGCTCGCGGCCCGGCTGCTCGCCGTCCACCCGCCGGGCGGGTTCACCGTGCACGTCATCGACCCGGCCGGTGCGGGGTCCCGGCCCCTGGCCCCCCTGGTACGGGCCGGAGTGCTGGCCGCGCCGCCCGCGCTGGGCGCCGCGGGGACCGCGGACGTGCTGACCCGGCTCACCCAGCATGTCGACCTGGTGCAGATGGCGTTGCGCGGAGGGGCCGCCGACGCGCTGCCGCCCGGCCTCGACGCGTCCCGGCAGCTCCTGATCGTCAACGACTTCCCGCACGGCTTCGACGACCGGGCCGTGACCCAGCTGCGCTACCTCGCGGACGAGGGCCCCGCCGCGGGTGTGCACCTGATGCTGGTCGCCGACCGCGAGGAGTCCGCGGAGTACGGCCCCCTGCTCGACCCGCTGTGGCGTTCACTGCTGCGCCTGACCCCGGTGGCCGACGACCACCTGTCCGACCCCTGGGTCGGGCACGCCTGGACGTACGAGCCCGCGCTCGTCCCGCCCGGCAGTCAGGTGCTCGGGCGAGTGCTCACCGCCGTGGCCGCAGCGCGCCGCCCAGGGGGACGGTAGGCCGAGGACCGTCCCGAGCGGCCTGCATCAAGCACTGGTAAAGCCACGCTGAACTGGCCTTTTGTTACTTCCTTTACCTTGCCCTTTACCTTTCCTTGGTGATTGGGTACCGTCTTTCCCACGGAGGGGAGTACTCCCTGCCAGCTGCGGCGTACCCGTCAATACGGATCAGGCCAGATCCCGGGGCGTCGGCCCGTGGCGTCCGCGACGCGCTTCGTGCACCGGATGCCCGGGTGGAAGAGACCTCCGGCAGCGACGACGCTGACATCTGCCGTGTGACGTACTGCCGGAGGCATAGTGGAAGTGACCGGGGGCCTGTGGGTCCTGACCATCGTGGGCCTTGCCGTCCTCATCGGGGCCGATTTCTTCATCGGCCGCAAGCCGCACGACGTGTCGATCAAGGAAGCGGGCATCTGGACGGTCGTCTGGATCGCGCTGGCGGCTCTCTTCGGGCTCGGGCTGCTCGTCTTCGGCGGCGGCCAGCCCGCCGGTGAGTTCTTCGCGGGCTTCATCACCGAGAAGTCCCTGAGCGTCGACAACCTCTTCGTCTTCGTCCTGATCATGGCGAAGTTCGCGGTGCCCTCGCAGTACCAGCAGCGGGTGCTCCTCATCGGTGTCCTCATAGCCCTGGTCCTCAGGGCCGTCTTCATCGCCGCCGGCGCAGCGATCCTCGCCAGCTTCTCGTGGGTGTTCTACCTCTTCGGCGCCTTCCTGATCTGGACCGCCTGGAAGCTCATCCAGGAGGCCCGCGTCGACGAGGAGGACGAGGAGTTCGAGGAGAACAAGCTGCTCAAGGCCGCCGAACGCCGGTTCGGCGTCGCCGACCGGTACCACGGCACCAAGCTGTGGATCGAGGAGAACGGCAAGCGGATCATGACCCCGATGCTGGTCGTGATGCTCGCGATCGGCACCACCGACGTCCTGTTCGCGCTCGACTCCATCCCGGCGATCTTCGGCCTGACCCAGGACCCGTACATCGTGTTCACGGCCAACGCGTTCGCCCTGATGGGTCTGCGGCAGCTGTACTTCCTCATCGGCGGCCTGCTGAAGAAGCTGGTCCACCTGTCCTACGGCCTGTCGATCATCCTCGGCTTCATCGGCGTGAAGCTGGTGCTGCACGCCCTGCACGAGTCCGGGGTCCACGTCCCCGAGATCAGCATCCCGGTCTCGCTCGGCGTGATCTGCTCGGTCCTGATCGTCACCACGATCACCAGCCTCCGGGCCTCCCGGAAGCAGGCGGTGGCCGACGCGGCCGAAGGCCGGGACGAGCATCCCGCGAAGGACAACATCGACGCCTGACGATGACGTACGCAGGGGAACGGACACCGGGAGCGGAGGCGCACATCGCCGACCACCGCTCCCGGTGTCCGTTTGTACCGGACCGTCTGCGGCAGACCGTGCCGCCGTCCGAAGCCCACCGAATCCGACTCGTACAAGGAGGCCATGCGTGACCATGACGACCCCGAGGCGGTCAGGACCGGTACGGAGTTCGGGGGTGAGAACAACCGTCCCCACCACGGTCCGCCGTCGGCCGGCGGACTCCAGTGAGGTGCGACGCACCTCTGCGCCTGGGACGATTGCCGCATGATCGCTCTGTCCAGGCGACTCGCGGCACGGTGGACCGTCCTGGTGCCGCTGCTGGCGGTAGTCCTGCTGGCCCTGACCTGGGGACGCAGTCTGCCCGGCGGATTCGTCGCGGTGGTCACCCTGGTTCTCGCCGGAGCCGTACTGGCGGCTGTGCACCACGCCGAGGTGGTCGCCCACCGGGTCGGCGAACCCTTCGGCTCCCTGGTCCTCGCGGTCGCCGTCACCGTCATCGAGGTGGCGCTGATCGTCACCCTCATGCTCGACGGCGGGGACAACAGCGCTTCGCTCGCCAGGGACACCGTCTTCGCCGCTGTGATGATCACGGTCAACGGAATCCTCGGACTGAGCCTGCTGGTCGGCTCACTGCGGCACGGCACCGCCGTCTTCAACTCGGAGGGCACCGGAGCGGCCCTCGCCACGGTCGCGACACTGGCCACTCTCAGCCTTGTGCTGCCGACGTTCACGACGAGCAAGCCCGGCCCGGAGTTCTCCACCGTGCAGCTCTCCTTCGCGGCGGTCTCCTCGCTGATCCTCTACGGCCTGTTCGTCACGACCCAGACCGTCCGGCACCGCGACTACTTCCTGCCCGTCACCAAGCAGGACGGCGTGGCCGACGAGGAGGAACAGCACGCCGAGGCCCCGTCGAGGCGCACCGCCATGATCAGTCTCGGGCTGCTGGGACTCGCCCTGATCGGAGTGGTCGGCCTCGCCAAGGGGGTCTCGCCCACGATCGAGTCCGGAGTGGAGGCGGCCGATCTGCCCCACTCGGTCGTCGGCGTGATCATCGCGTTGCTGGTGCTCCTCCCCGAGACCATCGCCGCCGTGCGCGCCGCGCGCCGGAACCAGGTGCAGACGAGCATGAACCTCGCGCTCGGCTCGGCGATGGCCAGCATCGGTCTGACCATCCCGGCGGTCGCACTGGCCTCCGTCTGGCTCACCGGTCCGCTCGTCCTCGGCCTCGGCAGCACCCATATGGTGCTGCTCGCCCTGACCGTGGTGGTGAGCGCGCTGACGGTGGTGCCCGGCCGGGCCACACCGCTGCAGGGCGGGGTGCACCTGGTGCTGCTCGCGGCCTACCTGGAGCTCGCGGTCACCCCGTAGCGGACGCGCACAGCCCGTACGCGGATCAGTAGGTGACGGTGATGCGCCGGGAGGGCCCGTCGACCCGGACGGTCCCGCCGTACGGGACGACGAACTGCGGATCCGTGTGGCCGAAGTCCACGTCGAAGACGATCGTGGTGTCGGGAGCGTAGGCCCGCATCGCACGCCGCACCGCCTCACGCTGCTCCGCCGCGTAGCGGGCGGCCTCCTCGGGGCTGTTGGGCCGCTCGAAGGACCACGTCTTCGGCCGGCCCATCAGCAGCGCGGAGAAGGGGCGGAGCAGGCCGCGCTCGCCCATGTTGCGCAGGATCCGGAAGACCTCCTCGGCGCGCGGCATCTCCTCCGAGGTCTCCAGGAGCAGCACGCCCCCCTCGTACTCGGCCGGGTCGCGCGCGATCTCGCGGTCGGCCATCAGCAGCCAGGAGACGATCTCCAGGCAGCCGCCCCAGCTGCGCCCCTCGACCACCCGGTCGGCGTTGACCCAGGTCCAGCCCGACCCGGGCCGGGTCCGCGGTTCGCTCTCGAAGGTCGCGGGATCGGCCCAGTCCCGGTTCACGTCGTTCCAGCGCTCGGCCGGCCGCAGTTCGTACGGGCCGGACGTGAACAGCGCGGCCCGCAGGGAGTCCGCGGTCTGCGGGTGCATGGCGCCGGGACGGCCCAGCTCGCACATGACACCGGCGCCGTGGTAGGCGACGATCCCGGTGTTGCGCAGGTAGGCGAGCAGGTTCGTGTTGTCGCTCATCCCGAAGAACGGCTTCGGGTTCGCCCGCAGCAGCTCCCGGTCCAGGTAGGGCAGGACGGTGATCTGGTCGTCGCCGCCGATCGACGCGATCACGGCCTTGACGTCCGGGTCGGCGAAGGCGGCGTGGATGTCGTCGGCCCGTTCCCGCGGGGACGAGCCCATCTTCCGGGTGGCCGGGTACTCGACGGGTTCCAGCCCGTACTCCTCGCGCAGCCGCTCCAGGCCCAGCTCGTAGGGGCGCGGGAACAGTCCGGGCAGGCCCGCCCCGGGCGATATCACCGCGATGCGGTCTCCGGGCGAGGGCTTGGGCGGGTACATGATCGTCGTCATGCGGGCAGGGTAGAGCCGGACGGGTGACCGTCGCACCGTGATAGAACCGGACCCCGGCGCCGGTCACGTCCGGACCGCCGCCCGAACGGACCGGAGGAACCGTGCCCCGCACCCTGGCCAACGCCCCGATCATGATCCTCAACGGCCCCAACCTGAACCTGCTGGGCCGACGCCAGCCCGAGATCTACGGCTCCGAGACCCTCGCCGACATCGAGGCCCGGTGCGCGAAGGCCGCGGCGGCACACGGCGGCACGGTGGACTTCCGCCAGTCCAACCACGAGGGCGAACTGGTCGACTGGATCCACGAGGCCCGCCTGAACCACTGCGGGATCGTCATCAACCCGGCCGCGTACTCGCACACGTCCGTCGCCATCCTGGACGCGCTCAACACCTGTGACGGGCTGCCGGTGGTGGAGGTCCACATCTCCAACATCCACCAGCGCGAGCCGTTCCGGCACCACTCCTACGTCTCGCAGCGCGCCGACGGTGTGATCGCGGGGTGCGGTGCGCAGGGGTACGTGTTCGGAGTGGAGCGGATCGCGGCACTGGCCGGGACGGGGCAGGCCGCCACCTGACGGGTACCGGGCGGCGCACCGTCCGCGCACGGCACCACATGCGCCACCGCGCGCGGACCGGGGCGGATCACCACCCGCGCGCGTGCCACTCCGGCAGATGCGGACGTTCCGCGCCCAGCGTGGTGTCGTCGCCGTGCCCCGGGTAGACCCACGTCTCGTCGGGGAGAACGTCGAAGATCTTGGTCTCGACGTCGTGGATCAGGCTCGCGAACGCCTCCGGATCCTTGAAGGTGTTGCCCACGCCCCCGGGGAAGAGGCAGTCCCCCGTGAACACGTGGGGGTGCCCGTGCGGGTCGTCGTAGACGAGGACGATGGAACCCGGCGTGTGCCCGACCAGATGGCGTGCGGTGAGTTCCACCTGGCCCACCCGGATCGTGTCGCCGTCGGCCACCGGCACATCGGTGGGCACGGGGATGCCCTCGGCGTCGTGACGGCCCGCGTAGGTGCGGGCGCCGGTGGCCGCGACGATCTCGGCGAGCGCCTGCCAGTGGTCGCCGTGCCGGTGGGTGGTGACGACGGAGGCGATACCGCTGTCACCGATCGTGCCGAGCAGTGCGTGCGCGTCGGCGGCGGCGTCGATCAGCAACTGCTCGTCGGTGGCCCGGCAGCGCAGCAGATAGGCGTTGTTGTTCATCGGACCGACCGCGACCTTGGTGATCATCAGGTCCTTGAGCTCGTGCACGTCGGCGGGGCCGCCGACCCTCACCTGTCCGCTGTAGGTCATACCGGCCAGCCTAGCGCCGGGAGGCGGTCCGTAACCGCCCCCGCGGCCGTCCCGCCCCGGGCTACAACGGCGGCAGCGCGGGCAGCGGGCCGCCGTCCACGGTCAGCGCGGAGCCGTCGCGCCGGCCGGCGAGCCAGCCGAGGAGATCGGCGGGGGGCCCGGTGACGCTCACCCCGGAACCGTCCTCCTCGCGGCCCGTGCGCCACGTGCGCGTGCCGTCCGTCAGGCGGGTGGGGGGCACGTCCGGGTGGCCGGTGAACCGGGCGGCGAGGAAGGCGGTCTCCCGCTCGGTGAACTCCTCCGGCAGGTTCTCCAGCTCGTATCCGATCCCCAGGTCCACGTGGTGCAGTTCCACCTCGGCCCACCGCCGGAAGGGCACCCGGGAGGCCGAGTCGGTGACCCCGCCCCGCAGCGTCACCGTGCGCGACCAGTCCGCGGGCACGGCACCCGCCTTCCGGAAACGGCCGGCGCTCTCCCGCACGTCCGCGATCTGTACGTCCAGAGGGCGCGGGGCGTCCCGTTCGATGTCGGCTTCGCGGACCTCGGCGGAGACGTACATGGGGCGGCCCTCGAGAACGTTCACGAGGGCGTCCGCGTTGCGGGCGAGGTGGGCGAGGACATGGCCGCGGGTCCAGCCGGGGAGCCGTGACCGGTCCGTCACGGCCGCGTTGTCCAGTTCGGCGAGCGCACTCAGCAGCCGCTCGGTGGCGTCCTGTACAGACGCCAGGTCACGTACGTGATCCATCATGCGGCCGACCTTAGACCGCACAACTCCTTCGGGTGAAGGAGGCGGAAGCCGCCCGTAAATCGAATGCACGTGCTATATGGTCGGTCGTGGCGTCGGGCATGCTGGGAAGCCGGGGTTTGTTGACAACCGGTGAATCCGACCGGCGTTGTCAGTGGCTCCCCCTAGTCTGAGAAGGACGGGGGCCCCGCCCCTGTCACTTCTCTCAAGAAAGGTGCGGACCGGCGTGGCCGACCGTCTCATCGTCCGTGGCGCGCGCGAGCACAACCTGAAGAACGTCTCGCTCGACCTGCCTCGTGACTCGCTCATCGTCTTCACGGGCCTGTCCGGGTCGGGCAAGTCCTCCCTGGCCTTCGACACGATCTTCGCCGAGGGGCAGCGGCGCTACGTGGAGTCGCTCTCCTCCTACGCCCGGCAGTTCCTCGGCCAGATGGACAAGCCGGACGTCGACTTCATCGAGGGTCTCTCCCCGGCGGTCTCCATCGACCAGAAGTCGACCTCGCGCAACCCGCGCTCCACGGTCGGCACCATCACCGAGGTCTACGACTACCTCCGTCTGCTCTTCGCGCGCATCGGCAAGCCGCACTGTCCCGAGTGCGGCCGGCCCATCTCGCGCCAGTCACCGCAGGCCATCGTCGACAAGGTCCTGGAGCTTCCCGAGGGCAGCCGCTTCCAGGTGCTCTCCCCGTTGGTGCGCGAGCGCAAGGGCGAGTTCGTCGACCTCTTCGCCGACCTCCAGACCAAGGGTTACTCCCGCGCGCGCGTGGACGGCGAGACCGTCCAGCTCTCCCAGCCGCCCACGCTGAAGAAGCAGGAGAAGCACACCATCGAGGTGGTCGTAGACCGTCTCACGGTGAAGGACTCCGCCAAGCGTCGGCTCACCGACTCCGTGGAGACCGCGCTCGGGCTGTCAGGCGGCATGGTCGTGCTCGACTTCGTCGACCTCCCCGAGGACGACCCCGAGCGCGAGCGCATGTACTCGGAGCACCTGTACTGCCCGTACGACGACCTGTCCTTCGAGGAGCTGGAGCCCCGCTCCTTCTCCTTCAACTCGCCCTTCGGCGCCTGCCCCGACTGCTCCGGCATCGGCACGCGCATGGAGGTCGACCCGGAGCTGATCGTCCCCGACCCGGACAAGTCCCTGGACGAAGGCGCCATCCATCCCTGGTCGCACGGGCACACCAAGGACTACTTCGCCCGCCTGATCGGTGCCCTCGCCGACGCCCTGGGCTTCCGTACGGACATCCCGTTCGCCGGGCTGCCCCTGCGTGCCCGCAAGGCCCTGCTGAACGGCCACAAGACGCAGGTCGAGGTCCGCTACCGCAACCGGTACGGGCGCGAGCGCCGCTACACCACGGCCTTCGAGGGCGCCGTCCCCTTCGTCAAGCGCCGCCACAGCGAGGCCGAGAGCGACGCCAGCCGCGAGCGCTTCGAGGGCTACATGCGCGAGGTGCCCTGCCCCACCTGCGAGGGCACGCGTCTCAAGCCCCTCGTCCTCGCGGTCACCGTCATGGGCAAGTCGATCGCCGAGGTCTCGGCGATGTCCATCAGCGACTGCGCCGACTTCCTGGGCGAGCTGAAGCTCAGCGCCCGCGACAAGAAGATCGCCGAGCGCGTGCTGAAGGAGGTCAACGAGCGGCTGCGCTTCCTGGTCGACGTCGGCCTGGACTACCTCTCGCTGAACCGCGCGGCCGGTACGCTCTCCGGCGGCGAGGCCCAGCGCATCCGCCTGGCCACCCAGATCGGCTCCGGACTCGTCGGTGTGCTGTACGTCCTCGACGAGCCGTCCATCGGCCTGCACCAGCGCGACAACCACCGGCTGATCGAGACTCTCGTGCGGCTCCGCGACATGGGCAACACGCTCATCGTCGTCGAACACGACGAGGACACCATCAAGGTCGCCGACTGGATCGTCGACATCGGCCCCGGGGCCGGTGAGCACGGCGGCAAGGTGGTGCACAGCGGTTCCGTCAAGGAGCTGCTCGAGAACACCGAGTCGCAGACCGGCCTGTACCTGTCGGGCAGGAAGGCCATCCCCCTGCCCGAGACGCGGCGCCCGCGGGACCCGTCCCGGCAGCTCACCGTGCACGGCGCCCGCGAGAACAACCTGCGGGACATCGACGTCTCCTTCCCGCTGGGCGTCTTCACCGCGGTGACCGGCGTCTCCGGCTCCGGCAAGTCGACGCTGGTCAACGACATCCTCTACACCCACCTCGCGCGGGAACTGAACGGCGCCCGCAACGTCCCCGGGCGGCACACGCGCGTGGACGGCGACGACCTCGTCGACAAGGTCGTCCACGTCGACCAGTCGCCCATCGGCCGCACCCCGCGGTCCAACCCGGCGACGTACACCGGTGTCTTCGACCACATCCGCAAACTGTTCGCCGAGACGACGGAGGCGAAGGTCCGCGGCTACATGCCCGGCCGCTTCTCCTTCAACGTCAAGGGCGGCCGCTGCGAGAACTGCGCGGGCGACGGCACGATCAAGATCGAGATGAACTTCCTCCCGGACGTCTACGTCCCGTGCGAGGTCTGCCACGGAGCCCGGTACAACCGGGAGACCCTGGAGGTCCACTACAAGGGCAAGTCCATCGCCGACGTCCTGAACATGCCCATCGAGGAGGCGACCGACTTCTTCGAGGCGGTTCCCGCGATCGCCCGCCACATGAAGACACTCAAGGACGTCGGCCTCGGCTACGTCCGGCTCGGCCAGTCCGCGACCACCCTGTCCGGTGGTGAGGCCCAGCGAGTGAAGCTCGCCAGCGAGCTGCAGCGTCGCTCCACCGGCCGCACGGTCTACGTCCTGGACGAGCCCACCACCGGTCTGCACTTCGAGGACATCAGCAAGCTGCTCACCGTCCTGTCCGGCCTGGTCGACAAGGGCAACACGGTCATCGTCATCGAGCACAACCTCGACGTGATCAAGACCGCCGACTGGGTCGTCGACATGGGCCCCGAGGGCGGCGCCGGCGGTGGCCTGGTGGTCGCCGAGGGCACTCCGGAACAGGTCGCCGCGGTACCGGCCAGCCATACCGGCAAGTTCCTGCGGGACATCCTGGGGGCCGACCGCATCAGCGACGCGGCCCCGGTGAAGGCTCCCCGCAAGGCGGCGGCCAAGAAGACGGCCGGGAAGACGGCGGCGGCCAGGAGCACCGCCCGGAAGACCGTCACGGCGACGGTCAAGAAGACCGGGACCATCAAGCCGGCCGCGAAGAAGGCGACGCCCTCCGGCGAGGCCTGACGGACACCCCGGCACCCACGCGGTGCCGGCACACGGACGCGCCGGGGCACACAAGCCCCGGCGCCCCGCGAGCCGTGCGCCCGGCGGGCTGAACCGCACGGTGCCTGCCGCGGTGCCGTGGCCGTCAGCCGCGCAGTTCGTGCGCGTACGGCGGTTCCGCGCCCGCGCGCGAACAGGTGACCGCCGCCGCGCGCGCCGCGAAGCCGAGCAGGTCCGTCCAGCCCTCGTCGCCCAGCGCGGCCGTCCCCGCCTCGCCGAGCGCGTCCCGTACCGCGAGTCCGTGCAGCAGTGCCGCGTTCACCGTGTCGCCCGCGCCGATGGTGTCCACCACCTCGACCCGCTCGCCCGGCACCGCGTACTCGCCTCCGTCGCGGGTGAACGCCGTCAGCCCCTCGCCGCCCCGGGTGATCACGACCGCCACCGGACCGGCGTCCAGCCACTCCCGGGGATCGCCGCCGAGCCACTCCGCGTCCTCCGCCGACAGCTTCAGCAGCGACACGGACGGCAACCAGCTCTTGAACCGGGCCCGGTAGGCGTCCGGATCCGTGATCAGCCCGGGCCGGATGTTCGGATCGAGCGCCGTGAACACGCCCCGCGCGGCCGTTTTCCGCAGCAGTTCCTCGTACGCGCTCGCGCCCGGCTCCAGCACCAGCGAGCAGGTGCCGAAGGACACCGCCCGGGTGCCGGACGGCAACGAGAAAGGCGCCGTGAACAGCCGGTCGGCGGTGCCCTCCACGTAGAAGGAGTACGCGGCCGATCCGTCCGCACCGACCGTGGCGACGGCCAGCGTCGTCGGCTCGGGCCCGCGCTGCACCGGCGAGACGTCCACGCCGGTCTCGCGCAGCCGGTCCAGCAGCGCCTCGCCGAAGGCGTCGTACGACACCCGGGAGCAGAAGGCGGTGGGGGAGCCGAGACGGCCCAGTGCCACGGCCGTGTTGTAGGGGCCGCCGCCGAGGGCGGGACGCAGCGCGGCGAGGGCACCCGTGCCCTGCGGTACCAGGTCGATCAGTGCCTCACCGGCGACGACGATCACGGGAGGGTCCTTTCGTGAGTATGCCCGTATTGCCCGGATTGCTCGAAACGGCCGCACGACGTGCGGTGGACGAAGGCGCAGGGCAGCCGCACGGTCCCGGCCGGCCCGGCTCGGCCGCTCCGGCAGCAGCCGGACCACCCGGACGCCGAGATCCCTGTCGGGCTGTGCGACGGCGGTCAGGCGCGGGGAGAACAGGTCGGCCCACACAGTGCGCGGAAGATCCGTCACGTCCCTGTTCTCCCGTGCCGCCGTACCTCTGCACCGCGCGGTCTGTGCCGCCTGGGACCGTAACCCATTCCGCCGAACGGGCGTAAACGCTTGCGCAAGCGCTTACACCGACGCGGCCGGAGGCACCCCGTTGCGGCTCCCCGGCCGCACCGCCGCCCGGCGGCGCCGGATATCGTCGCCCTGCACATCCCCGACCCGTGGAGAGCTCATGCCCGGCCGTCCCGTCCCGAGCCGTCGAACCGTCCTGCGCTCGGCGGCCCTCACGCCCGTAGCCGGACTGGGTCTGGCCGCCTGCTCACCGGGCGACGACGGTGCGGCCCCGAAGCCGACCGGCCCCGTCGAACTCGGCGCGGACGGCGAGGTGGCCAAGGGCGCCACCAGGCTCTACCGGGACCAGAACGTGGTGGTGAGCAGGGCCGAGGACGGCTCGCTGAAGGCCTACAGCACCATCTGCACCCACGCGGGGTGCCCCATGAAGAAGCTGGAGGGGACCAAGCTGGTGTGCCCGTGTCACGGCAGCGAGTTCGACGCGCGCACCGGCGAGGTGCTGCACGCCCCGGCGAGCACGCCGCTCACGGAACTGCGGGCCGAGGTGAAGCAGGGCCGGATCGTCGCCACCCCTGAGACCTGATCCACCCCTCCCGGCCATCCTCCGGTCCATCCTCCCGGCCCGGGGAACCCGTACGACAGCCCCGGAGAGCGCCGCGGTGGCCCACGAGGTTCCCTCCCGTCGTCCACAGGGCCCCGGCTCCGTCGTCCACAGGCCCGCCGGACTGTCGGTCCCCGCCAGTAGGGTGTGAGTCATGGCCGACCCCTCCAGCTATCGCCCCAGGCCGGGAGAGATCCCGGACTCCCCGGGGGTGTACAGGTTTCGTGACGAGCACCGCAGGGTGATCTACGTCGGAAAGGCGAAGAGCCTGCGCCAGCGCCTGGCGAACTACTTCCAGGACCTGGCGAACCTCCACCCCCGCACCCGCTCCATGGTCACCACGGCCGCGTCCGTGGAGTGGACGGTGGTGTCCACGGAGGTCGAGGCGCTGCAGCTGGAGTACTCCTGGATCAAGGAGTACGACCCCCGTTTCAACGTCAAGTACCGCGACGACAAGAGCTACCCGTACCTCGCGGTGACGATGAACGAGGAGTTCCCGCGCGTGCAGGTGATGCGCGGCCACAAGAAGAAGGGCGTGCGCTACTTCGGGCCCTACGGGCACGCGTGGGCGATCCGCGACACGGTCGACCTCCTGCTGCGCGTCTTCCCCGTCCGCACCTGCTCGGCCGGTGTCTTCAAGAACGCCGCCCGCACCGGCCGCCCCTGCCTGCTCGGCTACATCGGCAAGTGCTCCGCGCCCTGCGTCGGCCGGATCTCCCCCGACGACCACCGGGACCTGGCCGACGAGTTCTGCGACTTCATGGCCGGTCGCACGGGGGCCTATCTGCGCCGGCTGGAGAAGCAGATGACCGAGGCCGCCGAGGACATGGAGTACGAGCGGGCGGCCCGGCTGCGCGACGACATCGGCGCCCTGAAGAAGGCCATGGAGAAGAGCGCGGTCGTGCTCGCCGACGCCACCGACGCCGACCTGATCGCGGTCGCCGAGGACGAGCTGGAGGCGGCCGTCCAGATCTTCCACGTGCGCGGCGGACGCGTGCGCGGCCAGCGCGGCTGGGTCACCGACAAGGTGGAGGACATCACCACCGGCGCCCTCGTCGAGCATGCCCTCCAGCAGCTGTACGGCGAGGAGAAGGGCGACGCCGTCCCCAAGGAGGTCCTGGTCCCGGCGCTGCCCGACCCGGTCGAGCCCGTGCAGCAGTGGCTCACCGGCCGCCGCGGCTCGGGAGTGTCGCTGCGCGTCCCGCAGCGCGGCGACAAGAAGGCGCTGATGGAGACCGTGCAGCGCAACGCCCAGCAGGCGCTCGTGCTGCACAGGACCAAGCGCGCCTCCGACCTGACCACGCGCTCGCGTGCACTGGAAGAGATCGCCGAAGCCCTCGGCCTGGACAGCGCCCCGCTGCGGATCGAGTGCTACGACATCTCTCACCTGCAGGGCGACGACGTGGTGGCCTCCATGGTCGTCTTCGAGGACGGACTGGCCCGGAAGAGCGAATACCGCCGCTTCCAGATCAAGGGGTTCAGCGGTCAGGACGACGTCCGTTCCATGCACGAGGTCATCACCCGCCGCTTCCGGCGTTATCTCGCCGAGAAGGAGCGGACCGGCGAGTGGGCGGACGGCGAAGACCCCTCGGAGGGGGAGCCACTCAAGGACGAGGACGGCCGTCCCAGGCGGTTCGCCTACCCGCCCCAGCTCGTCGTCGTCGACGGCGGTCAGCCGCAGGTCGCGGCGGCCCAGCGGGCCCTGGACGAGCTCGGCATCGACGACATCGCCGTGTGCGGCCTCGCCAAGCGGCTGGAGGAGGTCTGGCTGCCCGGAGAGGACGACCCGGTGATCCTTCCCCGCACCAGCGAGGGCCTGTACCTGCTCCAGCGGGTCCGCGACGAGGCCCACCGCTTCGCCATCACCTACCAGCGCGCCAAACGCGCCAAGCGCTTCCGGTCGAGCCCCCTGGACGACGTGCCGGGCCTGGGGGAGACCCGCAAACAGGCGCTGATCAAACACTTCGGTTCGGTGAAGAAGCTCCGCTCGGCGACGATCGACCAGATCTGCGAGGTACCCGGCATAGGCCGCAAGACGGCCGAGACGGTCGCCGTGGCCCTCGCCCGGACGGCCCCGGCCGCGCCCGCCGTGAACACGGCGACCGGAGAGATCATGGAAGACGACGACGGGGCACCCGGGACGACGACGGACACCCCGGGGGAGCCCGTGCCCGCGGGCACCCCGGACGAACGACGGGGGCAGGAGAGATGACCGAGCGCGACACACAGCCCGCAACGCGACGAGAACAGACCCACGCCACGGCCGACGGGGAAACGGACCCGAGCACGGCCCGGCCCGACGGACGCCAGGACAACGGAGCACACGTGAGTACGGGCAAGGAAACAGCCAAGGCGCACGAGGCGGCCATCCCCGAGCTGGTGATCATCTCCGGCATGTCCGGGGCCGGCCGCTCGACGGCCGCCAAATGCCTGGAGGACCTGGGCTGGTTCGTCGTCGACAACCTGCCGCCCGCGCTGATCCCCACCATGGTGGAGCTCGGCGCCCGGTCGCAGGGCAACGTGGCCCGCATCGCGGTCGTCGTCGACGTCCGCGGCCGGCGCTTCTTCGACAATCTGCGCGAGTCCCTCGCCGACCTCGACGCCCGCGGCGTCACCCGGCGGGTCGTCTTCCTGGAGTCCTCCGAAGATGCTCTGGTGCGTCGCTTCGAGTCGGTGCGCCGCCCGCACCCCCTGCAGGGCGACGGCCGCATCGTCGACGGCATCGCCGCCGAGCGGGAACTGCTGCGCGAGCTGCGCGGCGACGCCGACCTGGTGATCGACACCTCCAGCCTCAACGTGCACGAGCTGCGCGCCAAGATGGACGCCCAGTTCGCCGGCGAGGAGGAGCCCGAGCTGCGGGCCACCGTCATGTCCTTCGGCTTCAAGTACGGCCTCCCGGTCGACGCCGACCTGGTCGTGGACATGCGCTTCCTGCCCAACCCGCACTGGGTCCCGGAGCTGCGCCCCTTCACCGGCCTGAGCGAGGAGGTCTCCTCCTACGTCCTCAACCAGCCGGGGGCCAAGGAGTTCCTCGACCGCTACACCGAGCTGCTGCAGCTGATCGCCTCGGGCTACCGTCGTGAGGGCAAGCGCTATGTGACCGTCGCCGTCGGCTGCACCGGCGGCAAGCACCGGTCCGTGGCCATGTCGGAGAAGCTCGCCGCACGGCTCGCCGCCGAGGGCGTGGAGACGGTGGTCGTCCACCGGGACATGGGACGGGAATGACACGACGTACTCCGCGGCTGAGCAGGCTGCGCCGGGTGGTGCCCGACGGACCTGGCGGCAGATCCGCCGAAGCCCGCGCCACCCGGTCCGAACAGGCGCGCGGCGGCAGACCGCGCCGCCGGGGCACCCAGCCCAAGGTCGTCGCCCTCGGCGGCGGCAGGGGCCTGTCCGCCTCGCTCGCCGCACTGCGCAGGATCACCGGTGACCTCACCGCCGTCGTCACCGTGGCCGACGACGGCGGCTCCAGCGGGCGGCTCCGCGACGAGCTGGGCGTCCTGCCGCCCGGCGACCTGCGCAAAGCACTGGCCGCGCTGTGCGGCGACGACGACTGGGGCCAGACCTGGGCCCGTGTCATCCAGCACCGTTTCCAGTCGCAGGGCGACCTGCACGACCATGCGGTCGGCAACCTCCTGATCGTCGCCCTGTGGGAGCAGCTCGGCGACCATGTCCAGGCCCTCGACCTGGTCGGCAAGCTGCTCGGCGCGCACGGGCGCGTGCTGCCCATGTCCGCCGTCCCGCTGGAACTCCAGGCCCTGGTCAGAGGTCACGACCCGGACCGGCCGGACGAGGTGGGCATCGTGCGGGGGCAGGCCACCGTGGCCCTGACCCCCGGCGAGGTGCAGTCCGTGCACCTGGTGCCCAACGACCCGCCCGCCGTCCCAGAGGTGATCGAGGCGGTCCTGGACGCGGACTGGGTGGTGCTCGGCCCCGGCTCCTGGTTCTCCTCGGTCATCCCGCACCTGCTCGTACCGGACCTGCTGGACGCGCTCACCCGGACCAAGGCGCGCCGGGTGCTCTCCTTGAACCTCGCCCCGCAGCCCGGAGAAACCGCCGGCTTCTCCCCGCAGCGTCATTTGGAGGTTTTGGGACGACACGCCCCTAAACTCGCCCTGGACGTGGTGCTGGCCGACGAGGCCGCCGTGCCCGACCGTGACTCGCTCACCGACGCCGCGAAACGGTTCGGCGCCGCGGTCGAACTGGCTCCGGTAGCCCGGGCCGACGGGACCTCGAGGCACGACCCGGAGCTGCTGGCCGCCGCGTACGACCGTATTTTTCGGATGCATGGAAGGATCGGCCCATGGCGATGACGGCAGCGGTGAAGGACGAGATCTCCCGGCTCCCCGTCACCCGGACCTGCTGCAGAAAGGCGGAGGTCTCCGCCCTTCTGCGGTTCGCCGGCGGCCTCCACCTGGTGAGCGGGCGGATCGTGATCGAGGCGGAGCTGGACACCGCGAACGCGGCCCGCCGGCTCAAGCGGGACATCCTGGAGATCTTCGGGCACAGCTCGGAGCTGATCGTGATGGCGCCGGGCGGGCTGCGCCGCGGCTCGCGCTACGTCGTCCGGGTGGTCGCGGGCGGTGACCAGCTGGCCCGGCAGACCGGCCTGGTGGACGGCCGGGGCCGGCCGATCCGCGGTCTGCCGCCGCAGGTGGTCTCGGGAGCCACCTGTGACGCCGAGGCCGCCTGGCGCGGGGCCTTCCTGGCGCACGGCTCGCTCACCGAGCCCGGCCGCTCCTCCTCTCTGGAGGTGACCTGCCCGGGCCCCGAGGCCGCGCTCGCGCTGGTCGGCGCCGCCCGCCGGCTGTCGATCGCCGCCAAGGCCCGCGAGGTGCGCGGCGTGGACCGGGTCGTCGTCCGCGACGGTGACGCGATCGGCGCCCTGCTCACCCGGCTCGGTGCCCACGACTCGGTGCTGGCCTGGGAGGAGCGGCGGATGCGCCGCGAGGTGCGGGCCACCGCCAACCGCCTCGCCAACTTCGACGACGCCAACCTCCGCCGCTCGGCCCGCGCGGCCGTCGCCGCCGGCGCCCGGGTGCAGCGTGCCCTGGAGATCCTCGCCGACGACGTGCCCGAGCACCTCGCCGCCGCGGGCCGGCTGCGCATGGAGCACAAGCAGGCATCCCTGGAGGAGCTGGGCGCGCTCGCCGACCCGCCGCTGACCAAGGACGCCGTCGCCGGCCGTATCCGCCGCCTGCTGGCCATGGCCGACAAACGCGCCGCGGACCTCGGCATCCCGGGCACGGAGGCCAACCTCGGCGAGGAGCTCGCCGACAACCTGACCGACAACATGGCCGACAACCTGGTCGGCTGACCGACCCCGGACGCCGCACCACCGGTGGCCGGTGACCGCCCCCGCCCGACCCGCTGCGCGCCCCGTCCGCTTTTCGCCGACGAGCCGGTGCCGACGCCCACTTGGGTGACCGGCACCGGCTTCGGCGTGTCCCTCCCGCGCTCTTGACTCGATCATGAGGTGTCATGAGCCTGGCATCTGTTCGCTGCTGTGGCGGACCCATGCCTGTCGGACAGGCTTCAGCTAGGGGGGTTCATGAGACGAAGAGCGAGATCGATCCTCGCCGTCGGCGCGCTCCTGATCGGCGGAGCGGGCTTCGCACCCGTCGCCCAGGCGGATCCCGCGGACCCGGGGACCCCGGACGCGGACGAAGTGAAGGTCTTCCGCGCCGACGTCACCCAGGAGCAGGTGCCCCTGCTGCTGGCCGCCGGACAGGACGGCCACGAACTCGGCGAGCAGGTCCCCGACAAGGGGACGGCCACCGTGGAGGTCTACCTCACCGACCGGCAGGCGAAGACGCTGGAGAAGAAGGGCGTCGACCTCACCGAGCACACCCTCTCCGCCCGGGCCGCGAAACGCGTCGAGGCCGAGGCCGACGGCGTCTTCCGCCCGTACAGCGGCAGCGGCGGCCTGAAGGAGGAGATCCTCCGCACCGCACAGCAGAATCCGGACCTCACCAAGGTCGTCTCCATCGGCAGGACGATCAGGGGCCAGGACATCCTGGCGCTCAAGCTCACCAAGAACGCCAAGAAGGCCAAGGACGGCTCCAAGCCCGCCGTCCTCTACCTGTCCAACCAGCACGCACGGGAGTGGATCACCCCGGAGATGACCCGGCGGCTGATGCACCACTACCTGGACAACTACGGCAAGGACCGGCGGATCCGGAAGCTGGTCGACACCACCGAGCTGTGGTTCGTCCTGTCGGCCAACCCCGACGGCTACGACTACACCTTCCAGGACCCCGCCAACCGCCTGTGGCGCAAGAACCTGCGCGACGTCAACGGCGACGGCGCCATCAGCACCGGTGACGGCGTCGACCTCAACCGGAACTTCGCCTACAAGTGGGGCTACGACGACGAGGGTTCGTCCCCCAACCCCACCAGCCAGACCTACCGCGGCGCGAGTCCGGGCTCCGAACCCGAGACCAAGGCCCTGGACGCCTTCCAGAAACGCATCGGCTTCACCTTCGGCATCAACTACCACTCCGCCGCCGAACTCCTCCTCTACGGCGTCGGCTGGCAGGTCGCCACGAACACCCCCGACGACGTCCTCTACGAGGCGCTCGCCGGCACGCCCGGCAACTCCGCGATCCCCGGCTACCACCCGCAGGTCTCCTCGGAGCTGTACACCACCAACGGCGAGGCGGACGGCCACGCGGCCAACGTCAACGGCATGGCGATGTTCACCCCGGAGATGTCCACCTGCCAGACCATCTCCGACCAGTACCCCGACGACGAGTGGAACGCGAGCGACTGCCAGTCCGGCTTCAACTTCCCCGACGACGAGAAGCTGATCCAGGAGGAGTTCGAGAAGAACATCCCCTTCGCGCTCTCCGTCGCCGAGTCCGCCGCCCACCCCGACCGGCCGTCCTCCGCGGTCGGCCTGGAGGCCGCCGACTTCACCCCGGCCCCCTTCACCACGTCCTACTCGCGCGGCGCCGGCCAGGAGGTCTCCGTCGTCGCCCGCAAGTCGGTGCGCGACAAGGAGCTGAAGTACCGCGTCAACGGCGGACGCGTCCACGACACGGACCTGAAGCCCTGGCGCGGCGGTGAGCGGTACGGCGGCGAGGACAACCTCTACTTCGACGAGTACCGGGCCGAGGTCGAGGACGGCGACCCGGGCGACAAGGTCGAGGTCTGGTTCACCGGCCGGACCGCGCAGGGGAAGCGGACCGAGAGCGAGCACTTCACGTACACGGTCGCCGAACGGCCCCGCGCGGACGTCCTCGTCGTCGCCGAGGAGGGCGCGAAGGCCACGCAGGCGCAGACGTACGTGGACGCGCTCAGGGCCAACGGCAAGCGGGCGGCCGTCTGGGACGTCGCCACCCAGGGCGTGCCCGACGCGCTCGGTGTCCTCGGCCACTTCGGCACCGTCGTCCACTACACCGGTGCCACGGCCCCGGGCAACGCCACCCAGCTCCAGCTGCGCGCCTACCTCAACGAGGGCGGCAAGCTGATCGAGGCCGGCGAGGAGGCGGGCGGCAGCGTCGACCTCGGCGGCGGCAACCCGTCCGACGACTTCAGCCAGTACTACCTGGGCGCCTACACCCGTACGCCGACCACCGGCGCCACCGCGTTCACCGGGTCCGGAAGGCTCGGCGGAACCGGCGGCACGCTCGGCGCCGCCCCCGGCAACCCGCTGGACGCCGCCGGCACCTACAGCGTCACCTCGGACGAGCTGCCCGCCGCCACCCACCCGCAGTTCGCGAGCGCGGGCGCCGGGAAGTTCGCCGGCACGGTGAACCCGTACGGGCCCTACGCGGGCGACTGGATGGCCGCCGCCGTCCACACCGACGACGCCTACAAACGCCTCACCCGCACCATCGACCTCACCGGCGTCACCGCCGCCGACCGGCCCACCCTGCGCACCCAGCTGCTGTGGGACACCGAGCGCGGCTACGACCACGCCCTGGTCGAGGCCCACACCACCGGCGCCGACGACTGGACCACGCTCCCCGAGGCCGGCGGCGCGACCGGCACCGCCGTGCCCGCCGAGTGCGGGGCCGGCTTCTACATGAACGAGCACCCCTGGCTGCGGCACTACCTGACCCTGTCCGACGACGGCTGCACCGCGACCGGCACGACCGGACGCTGGAACAGCCTCACCGGGGTGTCCGGAGGCTGGCGGCAGGTGGAGTTCGACCTGAGCGCCTACGCCGGGAAGTCCGTCGAGGTGTCGATCGCCTACGTCACCGACCCCGGCACCGGCGGCCGCGGCGTCCTCGCCGACGAGGCGTCCCTGGTCACCGGCGGCACGGCGGCCGGCACCGAGGGCTTCGAGACGTCCCTGGGCGCCTGGCGGGTCACCGGACCGCCCCCGGGCAGCCCGGCCGTCCTGAAGAACTGGACCCGCACCGGCACCCTGTTCCAGACCTACGGCGCGGTCACCACGGACGACACCGTGCTGCTGGGCTTCGGACTGGAGCACCTGACCGAGCCGGCCGCCCGCGCGGCGCTGGTCCGGCAGGCGCTGCGTGCCCTGGACGAGTGAAATCCGGGACGCCGGGGACCCGCACCGGGTAGCGCAATCGGGTGATCGGTCCCCGTGACCGCGGGCGGTCCGTACCCCTACTGACGGGTACGGGCCGCCCTGCCGGTTATGGGGCGTCTCGATGTCACCTCCGACGCCCCGGAGAGGTAGGGTCGGAGGTGGTCGGGGACATCCCAAATACAGCTCGCCGGCACAACGGGCCGGCGTACCAACGAGGAGATCGGTTCGTGACGATCCGCGTAGGCATCAACGGCTTTGGCCGCATCGGTCGTAACTACTTCCGCGCGCTGCTGGAGCAGGGTGCAGACATCGAGATCGTGGCTGTCAACGACCTGGGTGACACCGCGACCACCGCTCATCTGCTGAAGTACGACACCATCCTCGGGCGCCTCCCCTACGAGGTCTCGCACACCGAGGACACCATCACCGTCGGCGACAGGACCATCAAGGTCCTCGCCGAGCGCAACCCGGCCGACATCCCCTGGGGCGAGCTGGGCGTCGACATCGTCATCGAGTCGACCGGCATCTTCACGAAGAAGGCCGACGCCGAGAAGCACATCGCGGGCGGCGCGAAGAAGGTCCTCATCTCGGCCCCGGCCAAGGACGAGGACGTCACCATCGTCATGGGCGTCAACCAGGACGCGTACGACCCGGCGAACCACCACGTCATCTCCAACGCCTCCTGCACCACCAACTGCGTGGCGCCGATGGCGAAGGTCCTCGACGAGAACTTCGGCATCGTCAAGGGCCTGATGACGACGGTGCACGCGTACACCAACGACCAGCGCATCCTGGACTTCCCGCACAAGGACCTGCGCCGCGCCCGCGCCGCCGCGGAGAACATCATCCCGACCACCACGGGCGCCGCCAAGGCCACCGCGCTGGTCCTCCCGCAGCTCAAGGGCAAGCTGGACGGCATGGCCATGCGCGTCCCGGTCCCCACCGGCTCGGTCACCGACCTCGTCCTCGAGCTCTCCCGCGAGGTCACCAAGGAAGAGGTCAACGCCGCCTTCCAGAAGGCCGCGGAGGGCGAGCTGAAGGGCATCCTCGAGTACACCGAGGACCCGATCGTCTCCTCGGACATCGTCAACGCCCCGGCGTCCTGCACCTTCGACTCCTCCCTGACCATGGTCCAGGAGGGCAAGAACGTGAAGGTCATCGGCTGGTACGACAACGAGTGGGGCTACTCCAACCGTCTCGTCGACCTCACGGTCTTCGTCGGCAACCAGCTCTGACCGAAGCGGACCGAGCAGGACTCTATGCGTGAGCAGGGCTCGGACGGCGCAGCGTCGCGCCGTCCGGGCCCTGCGTCGCGTCCGCAGCGACCAGCCCTCGTAGGATCACGAGCGAGCACGAGATTCCAGGAGCCCTCTGCATGAAGACGATCGACGAACTCCTCACCGAAGGCGTGGCCGGCAAGCGCGTTTTCGTCCGCGCCGACCTCAACGTGCCGCTGGACGGCACCACCATCACCGACGACGGTCGCATCCGTGCCGTGCTGCCCACCGTCAAGGCCCTGGCCGACGCGGGCGCCCGCGTGATCGTCGCCTCGCACCTGGGCCGCCCCAAGGGCGCCCCGGACCCGGCCTTCTCCCTCGCCCCGGCCGCCGCACGCCTCGGCGAACTGCTGGGCGCCGACGTCGCGTTCGCCGAGGACACGGTCGGCCCGTCCGCCGAGTCCACCGTGACCGGCCTCGCCGACGGCCGGGTGGCCGTCATCGAGAACCTGCGCTTCAACGCCGGCGAGACCAGCAAGGACGACGCCGAGCGCGCCGCCTTCGCCGACAGGCTGGCCGGCCTCGCGGACGTCTACGTCGGCGACGGCTTCGGCGCCGTGCACCGCAAGCACGCCTCGGTCTACGACCTGCCCAAGCGCCTGCCGCACTACGCCGGCCACCTCATCGCCACCGAGGTCGGCGTCCTGAAGAAGCTCACCGACGACGTGCAGCGCCCCTACGTCGTCGCCCTCGGCGGCGCCAAGGTCTCCGACAAGCTCGCCGTCATCGACCAGCTGCTCGGCAAGGCCGACCGGCTCCTCATCGGCGGCGGCATGGCGTACACCTTCCTCAAGGCCAAGGGCCACGAGGTCGGCATCTCGCTGCTCCAGGAGGACCAGATCCCGGTCGTCAAGGAGTACATGGAGCGCGCCGAGAAGAACGGCGTCGAGCTGGTCCTGCCCGTCGACGTCCTGGTCTCGTCCGAGTTCCCGGACCTGAAGACCAAGGCCCCGGCCAGCCCCGCCACCGTCGCCGCGGACGCCATCCCGGCCGACCAGGAGGGTCTGGACATCGGTCCCGAGACCCGCAAGCTGTACGCCTCGAAGCTCGCCGACGCCGCCACCGTCTTCTGGAACGGCCCCATGGGCGTCTTCGAGCACCCCGACTACGCCGAGGGCACCAAGGCGGTCGCCCAGGCCCTCGTCGACGCCCCGGGCTTCACCGTGGTCGGCGGCGGCGACTCCGCCGCGGCCGTCCGCACGCTCGGCTTCGACGAAAAGGCATTCGGCCACATCTCGACCGGCGGCGGCGCCTCCCTCGAATACCTCGAGGGCAAGACGCTCCCCGGCCTCGCCGCACTGGAGGACTGACCCGATGACCACCCGCACGCCGCTGATGGCGGGCAACTGGAAGATGAACCTCAACCACCTCGAGGCCATCGCCCATGTCCAGAAGCTCGCCTTCGCCCTCGCGGACAAGGACTACGAGGCCGTCGAGGTCGCCGTCCTCGCGCCCTTCACCGACCTGCGCTCCGTGCAGACCCTGGTCGAGGGGGACCAGCTCAAGATCAAGTACGGTGCCCAGGACATCTCCGCGCACGACGGCGGCGCCTACACCGGCGAGATCTCCGGCTCGATGCTGGCCAAGCTGAAGTGCTCCTACGTCGCGATCGGCCACTCCGAGCGCCGGCAGTACCACGCCGAGACCGACGAGATCGTGAACGCCAAGGTCAAGGCCGCCTACAAGCACGGCCTGACCCCGATCCTGTGCGTCGGCGAGGAGCTCGAGGTCCGCGAGGCCGGCAACCACGTCGCCCACACCCTCGCCCAGGTCGAGGGCGGCCTGAAGGACCTCCCGGCCGAGCAGGCCGAGACGATCGTGATCGCCTACGAGCCCGTGTGGGCCATCGGCACCGGCAAGGTCTGCGGCGCCGAGGACGCCCAGGAGGTCTGCGCGGCCGTCCGCGGCAAGCTCGCCGAGCTGTACTCGCAGGAGCTGGCCGACAAGGTCCGCATCCAGTACGGCGGCTCCGTCAAGTCCGGCAACGTCGCCGAGATCATGGCGCAGCCCGACATCGACGGCGCGCTGGTCGGCGGTGCCTCGCTGGACACCGACGAGTTCGTCAAGATCGTCCGCTTCCGCGACCAGTAGATCAGCGGACCGGCTCACCGGCAGACCTGCGGATCGGCCGGTGAGTATGCCGTAGCGGCGATACGTCGTACCCTTGCGGGGGCATGGTGGCCTGCTGTCACCGTGCCCCCGTCGTTCATCCGAATCCGAGGAAGTTGGTCCAGCCGTGGTTTTGGGGTTCTCGATCGCCCTGATCGTCTTCAGCCTGCTGCTGATGCTGCTGGTGCTGATGCACAAGGGCAAGGGCGGCGGTCTCTCCGACATGTTCGGTGGCGGCATGCAGTCGTCCGTCGGCGGCTCCTCGGTCGCCGAGCGCAACCTCGACCGGATCACCGTGGTGGTCGGTCTGCTGTGGTTCGCGTGCATCATGGTGCTCGGCCTGCTGATGAAGGCCAACAACTGACCCCGCCGGTACGCATACGCAAGGCCCCATGTACGGTACGCGCCCCGTGGCGCGGCCTATCATGGGGCCTGCGTCTGTGCGGGAGCAGAGGAAGCGGTAACTCCCCTCACTGGACGCGCGTTGGGCCTTACGTAGACTGAGGCGCTCGCAGCGAAGCGGAACGCCGACTCGCTTTGCGGCACCATCACGCAGGGAGTTACGACCGTGGCAAGTGGCAACGCGATCCGGGGAAGCCGGGTCGGAGCGGGGCCGATGGGCGAGGCCGAGCGCGGCGAGTCCGCGCCGCGTCTGCGCATCTCCTTCTGGTGCTCCAACGGACACGAGACACAGCCGAGCTTCGCGAGCGACGCCCAGGTCCCCGAGACCTGGGACTGCCCGCGCTGCGGCTTCCCCGCCGGGCAGGACCGGGACAATCCGCCGGACCCGCCGCGAACCGAGCCCTACAAGACGCACCTGGCGTATGTACGCGAGCGCCGCAGCGACGCGGACGGCGAGGCGATCCTCGCCGAGGCGCTCGCCAAACTCCGGGGCGAGATCTAGCCCGGCGGCCGCCCTCGGCCGCCGTCCGTCTTCTCCGGTCTTCTTCTTCGCTGATCAACTAGGTTGGAAACAGCCGTGACAGCTGGGACACCCAAGGAAGAAGGCTGAAGTCCGACATGAACGCAGACGGCCGTATCAGGCTCGACCGGACGCCCGAGTGGACCGCGCTGGCCGAGCATCGCGAGCAGCTCGGCGAGATGCGCCTGCGCGACCTGTTCGACGCGGATCCCGGGCGCGGCGCCGGGTACGCCCTGCGGGTGGGCGACCTGTACGTCGACTACTCCAAGCATCTGGTGACCGATGAGACGCTGCGGCTGTTGCGTGAACTGGCCGTGGCCACCGATGTGTTCGGGCTGCGGGACGCCATGTTCCGCGGGGAGCGCATCAATCTCACCGAGGACCGCGCCGTGCTGCACACCGCGCTGCGCGCCCCCAGGGACGCGGTGATCGAGGTCGACGGCGAGAACGTCGTCCCCAAGGTCCACGCGGTCCTGGACCGGATGGCCCGCTTCGCGGACCGGGTCCGCTCGGGCGAGTGGACCGGCCACACCGGCAGGCGCATCCGCAACGTGGTCAACATCGGCATCGGCGGCTCCGACCTGGGTCCGGCGATGGCGTACGAGGCGCTGCGCGCCTTCACCGACCGCGATCTGACGCTCCGTTTCGTCTCCAACGTGGACGGCGCCGACCTGCACGAGGCGGTCCGCGACCTGGACCCGGCCGAGACGCTGTTCATCGTGGCGTCCAAGACGTTCACCACGATCGAGACGATCACCAACGCCACCTCGGCACGCTCCTGGCTGCTGGCCGGGCTGGGAGGGGACGAGAAGGCGGTCGCCAGGCACTTCGTGGCGCTGTCGACCAACGCCCAGAAGGTCGCGGACTTCGGCATCGACACGGCCAACATGTTCGAGTTCTGGGACTGGGTCGGCGGACGCTACTCCTACGACTCGGCGATCGGCCTGTC
>NZ_JBIAHR010000003.1:250005-397368 GCF_042870695.1 Streptomyces sp. NPDC006384 | reverse complement strand
TCAGCCCGCCCCCTTGTGGATACCGCATGTCCCGGTGATACCGCACAGTCGACAAGCCGTCAGCCCCTACGACTCCACGAGTTCAACATCAGTAACCGGAGGGGTTCTGCAGATGCCAGCGCTCCACCCCACCCTATTCATGCGGACTCGACGTCTACGGTGTAGCCCCCCGGCGAACATGAAGACGCATCCCCGGGAGTAGGGTTTCTCAAAGTAATCCTGACTGGTTCTTCTGATAGCTCCACGGTGCGGCCCTGCCAGTCGCTGATGTCGTACGGCCCTCCGACCACCGTCACCACCGCGTCCACGTATGTTTCGGCGGTCAGGCCGATGCGTATGTCACCCCTTGCGGTGCAGGAGATCACAGCCTCACCTGCCACAGTCCTGTCTGGGAGGAGGTGGTGGGGCAGCTCGAACGAAATCGTCTGCGGATCAGAGAAGAGAGGGGTGAGGTCCGTGTTTCGCTCGGTGTCCAGGTCTGGAAGCGGCCCGCAGATACCATCTACTGCCTGCCTGCAGTGGGATACGGTGCCTGCCTTCTCCTTCTCTTTCGCGTCGGACAGCACGGTATAGAAGACCGCCCCAGCACACAGTAAGCAGAGTGGGCCTAGCCACTTCAATACCCTCATGTCCATGCCCTCATTGTCGGCGGAGATGAGCAACTCGGTCTCTGCTGTCCATAGATCACTTGAACGTCCCGAGCTGATGTCACGCAGGCGCAGGCCAGGAACATTCTGTCAGCGGCAACCAGTAGTCTGCGATGATCAGCCGTCGCGTGCCTGGAGATGCCGTGGAAGCTACCGCTCTCGTCAGTCCCGATCGGTTGTGGTCGGCGCAGGAGGTCTTGGTGCGTCCGAGCCCTGTCCCGGCGGCGGCAGGGGTCTACGGGTGGCACTTCGAGCAACCACCCCATCCGGACCTGGACGTCGGGCGTCTGCTCTATGTCGGCATAGCCCCGCGGTACATGGCGAACCGGACCAGCACGCAAAACCTACGCAAGCGGGTGCGCTACCACTACCGGGGCAACGCGGCCGGCTCGACCCTGCGGCTCACCCTCGGCTGTCTGCTCGGACTCGAGCTGCGCCGCGTGGGCAGCGGCAAGCGGATGACCTTCGGCAAGGCCGGCGAAGCCACCCTGAGCCAGTGGATGGCGGACAACGCGCAAGTCTGCTGGATCGAGCGGAGCGAACCTTGGGACCTGGAGTCACAGCTCATCTCCCAGCTCGACCTACCACTGAACCTCGACCAGAACCGTCACAACGCGTTCCACACCCGCCTGAAGGAGCTACGGGCCCAAGCACGCCAGCGAGCGCGGGAGCTGCCGATCAGCTCGTAGTCCTGGCCGACGGGTCGTTGTCTGGGCCGTCCCTGGGCCGTCTGAGGCTGCTCGGCAGCGACTAATGACGACCACCAGGCGCACGAACCCGCCGCCCCTGACCAGCAAAAACCCAGCTCACCAAGATCCCCGGCAAGACCCAGGGCAAGAAGAAGTAACCAACGCGACACCGGCAAGCCCCCGTTCTGCGGTTTCCCCGCAGGACGGGGGCTTCTTGGCGGCCTGGGCCGACACCTGTTTGTGGTCATCGTGTCCGAGGAGGCCGCGCCCGACCACGTCGGCACGGTCCTGGGACTGGCCGGTGAGGAGACGGTGTGCGTGAGGCGTCGGCGCTTCGTCCTGGACGCCAAGCCCGTCCTGCTCGCGACGAGTTACCTGCCCCTGTCCCTGGTCGCGGGCTCTGCGATCACGCGGGAGGACACCGGGCCGGGCGGAACGTACGCCAGGCTCGCCGAACTCGGCCACAAGCCGGTGCACTTCCGTGAAGAGATCCGCTCCCGTATGCCGTCGAAGGACGAGGCGGCGCAGTTGAGCATGTCCGCGGGCACACCAGTCATCCTCGTCTGCCGCACCGCGTTCACGGGCGAGGGCCGCCCCGTCGAGGTCAACGAGATGACCCTGGACGCCGCTTCGTACATCCTGGAGTACGACTTCGATGCCTGAGCCGGACAGCCCGCCCGGAGTTCCGGGGCTCAAGCCGGTACTTCTGCGGCCGGGCACATGACTTGGCCGACGGCTGCCTTAGAGTTCCCCTCATGGTGGCTGCGATCGTCCGCGAGTGGGACGACGAAGAAGGGTGGGGCATGCTCGACTCCCCCGAGACCCCCGGTGGCTGCTTCGGCCACTTCTCCGACATCCAGGCGACCGGTTTCCGCACCCTGACGCCCGGACAGCACGTGGACCTCACGTGGGAGGCCCCCGGCTTCAAGCAGGACGGATACGACTACCGCGCGGTGAGCATCGTGCCCCGGCCTGCCTGACGTCCACGTCCGTCACCGGTGACGGCGTACGCCCACGGTCCCCGGTGACGGTGACGGTTGCCAGGGACGTCACCCGGCCCGGATGCCGCGGCACCCCGGGCAGCCCGAGCGTGCCGCCCGGGGTGCCGTGCGAGTCGGCGACCGGTGCGCGGACACGGCGCGGCCGGAGGAGGACCGCTGCCGAGGTCGCCCCTTCCGGGCGGGGGGTCGGTCTCCGTAGCGTCCTGTGCGTGTACTTCGACGACGAGCCGATGCTCAGGCGAAGCAAGTGGGGCACGAGCCGCTACACGTACAACCCGCGGAATCCCGTCGGCTTCGCCCTGATCGTCATCTCCCTCGTCCTGGGCGGGACCATGATGCTGCTCATGCACTTCCGCGCGGGACCGTTCGCGTCGCCCGAGGAACGGACCCCCGCGCCGGTGAGCACGCCGGACCACCCACGCTTCCTGCCGCCGGCCGACGACGGCCTCCCGTCGGAACCGCCGTCGGACGCGTGGAGCGACGGCCCGTGAGCGGACGGAACCCAGCGGCCCCGGCCCGTCCCCTCGAAGATGCGGGAGAACAGCGGCTCGTCCCGGACACGGTCGGCCATGGCGGCGAGGTGGATGCTCCCGGCCGCGCTCACGTCTCGGCGCTCGGCGCGCTCGGCGGCTTCCCTGATGATCGCCGGGACCTCGGAGTCCGCGTAGACATTCACGCACTCCAGGCCGGCTTCGGCGTGAACGCCGACGAGGAACAGCCGTGAAGGTCAGGCCCCGTCCCCGCCGTACAGCAGCGGCAGGCCGATGAGCTGGACGTCCGGTGAAGAGGCCGCGGCGTGACGGGCCTTGGTGTTGAAGTCGGCGCCGGTGAAGCAGAGGAGCCGGGTGCGGCTGGTGTCGTAGCGGCCGGTGCGGGCGATGACGTCCCGGATGTGACGCAGGCGGTCGATGTGGGCGATGCCCATCGTGTCGTTCCACTTGGCCTCACCGATCGCCAGCAGCGGGGGTTTCGAACCGTCGGCCACGCCGACGACGGCGACGTCGACCTCGTGGGACGTCCTCGTCGACGGGTCGCTGACGACACCTCGGCCGACGTGCGCGGGGAGACCCCCGAGCAGGTCGGGGTCGGCGTGGTGCAGGGCCCACTCGCGGCAGACCTGTTCGAAGTGGGGTCCGAGGACGTTGGCCGTGAAGCGACGTCGGCTGGCCTGCCAGACGCGGGCTGCGTTGCCGGGTCGCTCGAGCTGGGGCCAGACCGGGCGCATCACCGCGTGGTGAAAGGCGATCAGGGGCTCGGCGATGCGGTAGGTGGAGCGGTTGGTGCGGAACGCGTCCGCCTCCCGCTGGAGGAGTCCGGCGTCCTCCAGGACGTTGATGGGGTGGGCGATGTCGGTGGCCTTGCGTTCCAGGTAGCCGGCCATGCCGCCGCGCGTGGTGTTGCCCTCGGCGACCGCGCCGAGCACGGAGAGGTAGAGCGCGGTGTCGCGGAGGTCGGGTTCCTCGGCGAGCAGGTAGCGGGCTTCGCGGAAGAGCGGGGTCTCCGGATTCAGCACGGTGCGGACGACCCAGTCGTCGAAGTCCTCCGGCCCGGACGGGCTGTCGCCGCGCGCGAACTCCCGGCGGTAGGCCGGGGTGCCGCCGACGACCGCGTGCACCTGCAGGGCGAGACGGGGGTCGTCGATGCCCCAGAACTCGGCTGCCAGCCGGTGGTCCAAGGGGCGGACCACCAGCTCCAGGCCCGCCCGCCCGCGCAGGGGCGCGTTTCCGGACAGCAGTCCGCCCATGAACGACAGGGCGGAACCGCAGAGCAGCAGCCGTGTCCGTGAGCCGGTGCGCTGTTCCCGCAGGGGCCGGAACGCGTTCTGGACGATCGACGGCAGCTCCGGGTTGGCCTTGGCCAGGTAGGGGAACTCGTCGATCACGACCGGCACCGGCCGTGCGGTCCCGAGCGCCAGCAGCGCGTCCATCGCTTCGTGCCAGTCGGCGAAGTGGTATGGGCTGTGCGGCCGGACGTGTGCGGTGAGGGCCGAGCTCAGCCGACGCAGGGACTCGGCGTCGGCGGCCTCCGTCGCGCCGAAGTAGAAGCCGCCCGCCGCTTCGCAGGCCGCCTCCAGCAGGAAGGTCTTCCCCTGGCGCCTCCTGCCGGAGACCACGCCCAGGGTGGCCCCCGGCTGGGGGTCGGTGATGAACCGGGTCAGAGCCGCCCACTCGTAGTCGCGGTCGAACATGTCGGCAGGCTTCTTCACGTTCACGCGCACCTCAGGAGGAGAAATATGTAGGGGTACGTTTCTATCAACTGTAGCCCTACAAATTGCACCAGGGGCGGTACGGACGTCCTCAGCCCACCGTCGGTGCGTGGTGCCGGCGGCGGCCCCGCAGCGCCTCCAGCATCGCGCCCAGCGCCAGGGACTGGACCAGCGCCGAGAGCGCGATCCCGCCGACGAGGAACCAGGCCGGCGCATCCCCGCCCCAGCCCGCCTCGCCGAGCCACACCACGAAGCCGAAGGCCGGGAAGGTGGCCAGGGCCGGCCAGACCCAGATCAGCGAGGCGTCCGGGCCGGAGCCGAACAGCGTGTCCGCGACGGCGACGAGGACGGCCGCGCCCACCAGGGCGAGGTAGACCGCCGAGGCGCGGTTGGTGAGGGCCAGGCGGGTCAGTGTGCGTATCGGGCCGGTGTGCGTGCTGGCGTTCATCGGAATCTCCCCGTGGGTCGTGGTCCTGTCCCCAGGGTCGGACGGAAGGGCCGGGGCGTCCTGAGTACCCGTACTCAGCCCGGCCCGCCGCCCTGCGCAGACGCCGTACGCAGCAGACGCCGTACGCCGATGTCATGCGTGGACACGCGCGCGCCGTACGGCGCCCGGGGCGGGCCCGGGTGCCGTACGGCGTCGTCGTGTCACCGCGGCGTCAGCCGCACTGGCAGGGGTTGCCCGACTGGCAGCCGCAGCCGCAGCCCGAACCGCAGCCGCAGGCGGCGATCAGGGGCAGGCTGCGCAGGTCGGCGGGTTGCTCGGTCTGCCGCTCCTGCGCGGGATCGGGCGTCGTGCCGGGGGATTCGGCCATGGGTCCCTCCTCGAGGCTGGTGCCTGAGCCCATTGGACGCCCGGGACCCCGGTCGCATCAACGGCGCACTGAGGCGCTCACGCGCGCCCCCGGGCCGCCGTCCGACGTCCCCGGGCCGCCGTCCGACGTGCCCAGGCCCGGCCGGCGGACCCCAGGCCCGGCCGGCCGCCCCGGCACCGCCCGGCCCGCCCGTCAGACCCCCTCCACCCCCGTCACCGGCTGGATGTCCGCCTGGAGTTCGTCCGCGTGCTCGCCCGTGACCAGGTAGACCACCCGCTTGGCGACCGCGACCGCGTGGTCGGCGTAGCGCTCGTAGTAGCGGCCGAGCAGGGTGACGTCCACGGCCGTCTCGATGCCGTGCTTCCACTTGTCGTCCAGCAGGTGCTGGAAGAGCGTGCGGTGCAGCAGGTCCATCGCGTCGTCGTCCTGCTCCAGCTGGAGCGCCAGGTCCACGTCCTTGGTGATGATGACCTCGGCCGCCTTCGCCATCAGGCGCTGCGCGAGCTGGCCCATCTCCAGGATCGTGGCGTGCAGGTCGTGCGGGACCGCGATCGCCGGGTAGCGCAGGCGGGCCAGCTTGGCCACGTGCTGGGCCAGGTCGCCCGAGCGCTCCAGGTCGGCCGACATCCGCAGCGAGGTGACGACGATGCGCAGGTCCGTGGCCACCGGCTGCTGCCGGGCCAGCAGCGCTATCGCCTTCGCCTCCAGGTCGTGCTGGAGCTCGTCGACCTTCTGGTCGCCCTCGATCACGTGCTCGGCCAGCTTCAGATCGGAGTCGAGGATGGCGGTCGTGGCGCGCCCGATCGCCGAGCCGACCAGCCGGGCCATCTCCACCAGACCGTCACCGATCGAGTCCAGTTCCTCGTGGTACGCGTCCCGCATCAGGTTCCCTCTCGTACGTCCTAGGAAGGGGCTCGAACCCCTGCCGCACCCCCACGCTTACACGTTCCGGCCCGTACGCGTCCGGTTCCGGCACCACAAATGAACCATCCCTGGCTCCAAGGTGAACTCTGGGCGACGAGTGTTCGAGCTCGCACCCCGATGGCTGGGGCGGGGTGGTGCGGCGTGCCTAACCTGGACGCATGGACGTGAACGCGGCGGTCGCCGCATCGGCAGCGATCTCCGGAGTGCTCACCGGTGTCATCGCCATGCTGGCGTTCCGCTGGAGCGAGCGCGACCAGAAGCGACCCACCCGCACCTCCCTGCACACCGATCCCGTGCTCCCGCCCGGCGTGGACACGGTGCTGTCCGTGCTGCGGTCCTCCGCGGTCGTCCTCGACGAGGCCGACGCCGTGGTGAAGGCCAGTTCGGCGGCGTACGCCCTCGGCCTGGTCCGGGGCGGCAGGCTCGCCGTCGACTCGATGCTGCAGATGGCCCGGGACACGCGGCGGGACGGGGAGATACGGCAGGTCGAGCTGGACCTGCCGCGGCGGGGCACGGGGCGCGGCGAGGCCCTCGCCGTGTCCGCACGCGTCGCGCCCCTCGGTTCCCGGCTGGTGCTGCTGCTGGTCGAGGACCTCACCGAGGCCCGCCGCATCGAGGCCGTACGGCGTGACTTCGTCGCCAACGTGAGCCACGAGCTGAAGACGCCGGTCGGCGCGCTCTCCCTGCTGTCCGAGGCCGTCATGGACGCCTCGGACGACCCGGAGGCCGTGATGCGGTTCGCCGGGCGCATGCAGATCGAGGCGACCCGGCTGACCAACCTGGTGCAGGAGCTCATCGACCTGTCCCGGGTCCAGAACGACGACCCCCTCGACGACGCCGAGCCCGTCCCGGTGGACGAGCTGATCGCCGAGGCCATCGACCGCTGCCGGCAGGCGGCCGGCACCAAGCAGATCACCATGGCCGCCTCGATCGGGGGACCCGCCGGGCCTTCGCACGAGGGCGGTGGCGGGCGACGGGAGGGCACGGCGGACCTGTACGTGCGCGGCAACCGCGGCCAGCTCGCCGCGGCCCTCGGCAACCTCGTCGAGAACGCCGTCAACTACTCGCCCGCCCGCACCCGCGTCGGCATCGCGGCCCGCCGCGTCGGCGCCCCCGGCGGCGACCTGATCGAGATCGCCGTGACCGACCAGGGCATCGGCATCTCCGAGAAGGACAAGGAGCGCGTCTTCGAGCGCTTCTACCGCGTCGACCCGGCCCGTTCCCGGGCCACCGGAGGCACCGGCCTGGGTCTGGCGATCGTCAAGCACGTGGTCGCCTCGCACGGCGGGGAGGTCACGGTGTGGAGCGCCGAAGGCCAGGGCTCCACGTTCACCCTTCGGCTGCCGGAGGCGGGCGCCGCCCGCGACCGCGCAGCCCGGCGGACGGCCCGGTCCTCCGACACCGGCCCCGCGGACCAGGAGGAACGGACGGACCCGGGACGCGAGGAGCACGGCGAACCCGCCGGCGACGGACGGACCGCCCCCGCCGATCCTTCCGCACCCCCATCCTCATCCACATCCCCATACGCATCGCTTCCCGCTCCGGAGGTCCTTCCGTGACCCGTGTGCTCGTCGTCGAGGACGAGGAGTCCTTCTCCGACGCCCTGTCCTACATGCTCCGCAAGGAGGGCTTCGAGGTCGCCGTGGCGACCACAGGGCCCGACGGCCTCGACGAGTTCGAGCGCAACGGCGCCGACCTCGTCCTCCTCGACCTGATGCTGCCCGGCCTGCCGGGCACCGAGGTCTGCCGCCAGCTGCGCGGCCGCTCCAACGTTCCCGTGATCATGGTGACCGCCAAGGACAGCGAGATCGACAAGGTCGTCGGACTGGAGATAGGGGCCGACGACTACGTCACCAAGCCCTTCTCCTCCCGCGAGCTGGTCGCCCGTATCCGCGCCGTGCTGCGCCGCCGCGGCGAGCCCGAGGAGGTCACCCCCGCCGCGCTGGAGGCCGGGCCCGTCCGCATGGACGTCGACCGGCACGTGGTGACCGTCGGCGGCACCAAGGTCGACCTGCCGCTGAAGGAGTTCGACCTGCTGGAGATGCTGCTGCGCAACGCCGGCCGCGTGCTGACCCGCATGCAGCTGATCGACCGGGTCTGGGGCGCCGACTACGTCGGTGACACCAAGACCCTGGACGTCCACGTCAAGCGGCTGCGCGCCAAGATCGAGCCCGACCCGGGCGCGCCGCGCTACCTGGTGACGGTGCGGGGTCTGGGCTACAAGTTCGAGCCGTAGCCGGACCGGCCCCACGGGCCTCCCGGTACGCACGACGAAGGGCGGGACTCCCTCGGGAGCCCCGCCCTTCGCGCGGTACGGATCGGGGGACGGCGGCTCAGTGGCCGGCCGTCTCCTCCTGCCCGGCGGCGCCGGTCTCCGAGCCGGGCGCGTCCGGGCCCGCCGAGGACGCGTCGCCCTCGGCACCGTCGGCGGCCGAGGAGCCGTCCGCCGGTGCGCCGGAGGACTCGCCGTCGGCGGGCTCCCCGGAGGCGCCCGGGGACGGCTTCGCCGACGCGCCCGGCGTCGACGGGACGTCGGAGGGGCCCCACGAGGAGAAGTAGCTCTCGGCCGGGACGACGAACGCGCGCAGCTTCACGTCACCGGTCTTGCTGAGGGAGAAGACGACCTCCTGCGCGTTGCCGTCCTGGACGGCCTCGCGGCCGGCGGTCAGCACGGCGGAGGCGTTGTCCTTGCCGCCGAGGAGCAGGGAGCCGCCGGCCGGGACGGTGAGGTCCTTGCCGCCCTTGGCGGGCTTCAGCTCGGCGGACTTGCCCGCCACGGTGACGGATTCCAGCGTCTGGTCGGTCGTCCCGCCGTTGAACAGCATGGCGGAGACCACGGCCGGGCCGGTCGCCTTCGGGTCTGGCTGGGTGATGACGAGCGCGTTCTGGATCTTGATGTCGCCGACGGTGGTGGCCGCGTTGTCCGGCTTGATCTCCAGCGTCTGGGCGTTGTGACCGGCACCGCACGCGGCGAGCGAGGCGATCGAGAACGCGATGGCGGCGGCGGCGAGGGCACCGCGTCGAAGGCTGCTGCTCACGGCGGCGGCAACTCCTTGGACTCGAGCGAGGCGGCGGCAACGGATAAAGCCGCCCTAAGAGACTGTCAGCGGCCTCAGGTTACCGAGCCGGTCCCGTGCCGCCACACCCGACCCTCCCCGAAGGGGTGCGGCTTCGCGCGGCGGACGGCGGACGGCGGACGGCGACCACGAGGCCGTCGGCCGCGTCCGCGCCCTCGATGGCACCACCGGCATCACGCGTCACATTGGTGCACCCACTCGTCTGCCATTCGGATAAGAAGCCGCACCAAACGGGTGGTGCGCCGGCGTGGGAATTTTCCGTGAAGGAATGCGCGGACGTCCGGAGAATTGATCACCGGGCGGACCGGCCCCGAGGTGTCCGTGATCAATTCCGGATTCGGCCGGAACCCCGCACGGGACTCCGAACGGAGTAACGGAAGTCGCACACGCGGAACCGGCCATATGGGATCTTTCGGGCGTCTCGAGGGGGCTGCCGGCGTGCGTGACGTGCGTGTTTCGCCCGCCCCGAAGAGCCGCTCCGACCTGCGAATACCGCCTTCCGCTCACCCGGCGAAGCACGTTCCTGTTGCTGTTGTCAAGCCCCGAGATATGCCCTGACCTGCGAAAACGCCATTCAGAAGACGCCGTATCCGTGTTACCCTGGATAGCCACGGAAGGGGTACCTGTCACATGACGTTCAAGGTTGGCGACACCGTGGTCTATCCCCATCACGGGGCCGCGCTGATCGAGGCTATCGAAACTCGCCAGATCAAAGGCGTGGACAAGACCTACTTGGTGCTGAAGGTCGCCCAGGGTGACCTGACGGTACGTGTGCCAGCGGACAATGCGGAGTTCGTCGGCGTGCGTGATGTGGTCGGTCAGGACGGACTCGACCGGGTCTTCGAGGTGCTGCGCGCGCCGTACGCCGAGGAGCCCACGAACTGGTCGCGTCGTTACAAGGCAAACCTGGAGAAGCTCGCCTCCGGCGACGTCATCAAGGTCGCGGAAGTCGTGCGCGACCTGTGGCGGCGCGAGCGCGAGCGCGGACTCTCCGCAGGTGAGAAGCGCATGCTCGCCAAGGCCCGCCAGATCCTGGTGAGCGAGCTGGCCCTCGCGGAGAACACCAACGAGGACAAGGCGGAAGCCCTGCTCGACGAGGTGCTCGCCTCCTGATCCGAGGCGCAGCCCGCTGCCCGCTCGGTTCAGCGCACTGAAATGCCGCGGTGCCCGATGACATCCTTGCTGTCGCCGGGCGCTGCGGCATGTTCGTACCCGGACACCCGGTCACTCGTACACGAAGACGTCCGGGGATCCGGTACCCGGATTCGTCCCCTGACGCACATCCCGGGGAGAATTCCCCCGGTCCTGGCGTGCCGGGCCCGGGCAGCAGGCTCGACCGGGGTCACGGAAGGGTCCGGTCAAGACGTCGCGCCCGGCACGGTGAGGCCATACCCAACTAGGTCGAGCACACAAACCTGACAGGAACCGATGTCCGACGAATCGCGTCCCTCGCCCGCCCAGACCCCGCCCGACGCCCGTACGACCATGCGGACCGCGGCCGTGATCCCGGCCGCCGGCCGCGGCGTACGCCTCGGTCCCGGTGCCCCCAAGGCCCTGCGCTCCCTGGGCGGCACGCCCATGCTCGTCCACGCGGTCCGCGCGATGGCCGCCTCCCGCGCGGTCTCCCTCGTCGTCGTCGTGGCCCCGCCCGACGGCGCCGCCGAGGTCAGGAGCCTTCTCGACGCGCACGCCCTGCCCGAGAGGACCGACTTTCTCGTCGTGCCGGGCGGCGGGACACGGCAGGAGTCCGTACGGCTCGGCCTGGACGCGCTGCCCCCCGAGTACGACATCGTCCTCGTCCACGACGCGGCGCGGCCGCTGGTGCCGGTGGACACGGTGGACGCCGTCATCGACGCCGTACGGGAGGGCGCGCCCGCGGTCGTGCCGGCGCTGCCGCTCGCCGACACCGTCAAGCAGGTCGAACCGGCGCAGGTGCCGGGCGGGCCGGAGCCGGTGGTGGCGACGCCGGAACGGGCCCGGCTGCGCGCGGTGCAGACACCGCAGGGCTTCGACCGGGCCACGCTGGTGCGGGCCCACGCGACGGTGACCGGCGACGTCACCGACGACGCGAGCATGGTCGAGCGGCTGGGACCGACGGTGGTGGTCGTGCCGGGGCACGAGGAGGCGTTCAAGGTGACGCGACCCCTCGACCTGGTGCTGGCGGAGGCGGTCCTGGCGCGCAGGAGGCTCAACGATGGCTTCTGAGACGGACGTTCACGCGGCGCCGCTGCCGCAGGTCGGGATCGGCACCGACATCCACGCGTTCGAGGACGGGCGCGAGCTGTGGTGCGCGGGACTGAAGTGGGAGGGCGAGGGGTCCGGGCTCGCCGGGCACTCCGACGCGGACGTCGTCGCGCACGCGGCGTGCAACGCGCTGTTCTCGGCGGCCGGACTCGGGGACCTCGGGCAGCACTTCGGCACCGGGCGGCCGGAGTGGTCCGGGGCGTCGGGGGTGGCTCTGCTCACCGAGGCCGCGCGGATCGTGCGGGCGGCGGGCTTCCGGATCGGGAACGTCGCGGTGCAGGTCGTCGGGCCGAGGCCGAAGATCGGGAAGCGGCGGGACGAGGCGCAGAAGGTGCTGTCGGAGGCGGCGGGAGCGCCGGTGTCGGTGTCCGGGGCGACGACGGACGGACTGGGGTTCCCCGGACGGGGGGAGGGGCTGATGGCGGTCGCCACGGCGCTGGTGGTCCGGACGGGCTGAACGGGGGGTGCCGCCCCGCACCCCGCCGGGGGTTCCGCCCCGCACCCCGCCGGGGTTCCGCCCCTGGACCCCGGCCCGCGCCCACCCACCACCCGACCCGCCCGGCCGGGCAGTGGCCCTCGCCGTCCGGCCCGCCCGGCCGGGCAGCGGCCCTCGGTTCCGGGCCCGGTCCGGTGACAACGCGGACGGAGGCCCGTGGCACTGGTCGGGGGCCACTACCCTGGAGGCGTGACTATTCGGCTGTACGACACCAGCGCCCGGCAGATCCGTGACTTCGCCCCCCTCACGCCCGGGTGTGTCTCGATCTACCTGTGTGGCGCGACCGTGCAGGCCGCCCCGCACATCGGGCACATCCGCTCGGGGCTGAACTTCGACATCATGCGCCGCTGGTTCGCCCACCGCGGCTACGACGTCACGTTCATCCGCAACGTCACCGACATCGACGACAAGATCATCAAGAAGAGCGCGGAGCAGAACCGCCCCTGGTGGTCCATCGGGTACGAGAACGAGCGGGCGTTCAACGACGCCTACGACGCCCTCGGCTGCCTGCCGCCCACCTACGAGCCGCGCGCCACCGGCCACATCACCGAGATGGTCGAGATGATGCGCGGCCTCATCGAGCGCGGCCACGCCTACGAGGCCGAGGGCAACGTCTACTTCGACGTACGGTCCCTGCCCGGGTACCTGTCGCTGTCCAACCAGGACCTCGACGAGCTGCGCCAGCCCTCCGGGGAGGGCGAGACCGGCAAGCGGGACCCGCGGGACTTCGCCATGTGGAAGGCGGCCAAGCCCGGGGAGCCGAGCTGGGAGACGCCCTGGGGACGCGGGCGGCCCGGCTGGCACCTGGAGTGCTCCGCCATGGCGCACAAGTACCTGGGGAGCGAGTTCGACATCCACGGGGGCGGGATCGACCTGATCTTCCCGCACCACGAGAACGAGATCGCGCAGGCCGAGGGCTTCGGCGACGCCTTCGCCCGGTACTGGGTGCACAACGCCTGGGTCACCATGAGCGGCGAGAAGATGTCCAAGTCGCTCGGCAACAGCGTGCTCGTCAGCGAGATGGTGAAGAAGTGGCGCCCGGTCGTGCTGCGGTACTACCTCGGCACGCCGCACTACCGCTCCACCATCGAGTACAGCGAGGAGGCCCTGCGCGAGGCCGAGTCGGCGTACGCGCGGATCGAGGGCTTCGTGCAGCGCGTCACCGAGCTGGCCGGCCGGACCGTCGAGCCCGCCGCCGAGGTGCCGCCCGCCTTCGCCGAGGCGATGGACGACGACCTGGGCGTCCCCCAGGCCCTCGCCGTCGTGCACACCACCGTCCGGCAGGGCAACAGCGCGCTGGCCGCCGACGACAAGGAGGCCGCCGTCGCCCGCCTCGCCGAGGTCCGCGCCATGCTCGGCGTGCTCGGCCTCGACCCGCAGGACCCGCACTGGGCCGGCGAGCGCGAACAGGGCGAGGACCTGCACGACGTCGTCGACAGCCTCGTACACCTGGTCCTCGACCAGCGCGAGGCCGCCCGGGCGCGGAAGGACTGGTCCACCGCCGACGCCATCCGCGACCGGCTGAAGGCGTCGGGGCTCGTCATCGAGGACAGCCCGCAGGGACCGCGCTGGAGCCTCGGCACCCGCTGAGCCCCACCGGTCACGGAAGATCAAGTGTGCCGCCCGGCCCCCCGGGCGGCACACTGCATACGACGCAGCACACGGCGTGGCACACGCCGTGAAGCAGAAACAGAGCGGAGACAGGTAACTCATGGCCGCGAACAACCGCCGCATGTCCGGCAAGAAGGGCGCGCAGGTCGGCAGCGGCGGCAAGCGACGCCGGGGCCTGGAAGGCAAGGGGCCGACGCCTCCCGCCGAGATGCGCAAGGGGCACGCCAAGCAGCGCGCCGCCAACGCCAAGGCGCGCCGCGCCACGGGACGCACCCAGCAGCGGCGCGGCGGACGGTCGACGTCCGAGCTGGTCGTCGGCCGCAACCCCGTCTACGAGGCCCTGCGCGAGGGCGTGCCCGCCTCGACGCTCTACGTCCAGCAGTTCATCGACAACGACGAGCGGGTGCGCGAGGCGCTCCAGCTCGCCGCCGAGCGCGGCAACATCAACCTCATGGAGGCGCCGCGCCCCGAGCTGGACCGGATGACCAACGGGCTCAACCACCAGGGCCTCGTCCTCCAGGTCCCGCCGTACGAGTACGCGCACCCCGAGGACCTGGTAGCCGCCGCCCACGACGAGGGCGCCGACCCGCTGATCGTCGCCCTCGACGGCGTCACCGACCCGCGCAACCTCGGCGCCGTCGTCCGCTCCGTCTCCGCCTTCGGCGGCCACGGCGTCGTCGTGCCCGAGCGGCGCGCAGCTGGCATGACGGCGGGCGCCTGGAAGACGTCCGCCGGCACCGCCGCCCGCACCCCGGTGGCCCGCGCCACCAACCTCACGCGGGCGCTGGAGTCGTACCAGAAGGCCGGCCTCACCGTCGTGGGCCTCGCCGCCGACGGCGAGGCCGAGCTCGGTGACCTGGAGGCCCTGGACGGGCCCGTGGTCATCGTCGTCGGCAGCGAGGGCAAGGGGCTGTCCCGGCTCGTCGGGGAGACCTGCGACGTCCGGGTGCGGATCCCCATGCCCGGCGGCGCCGAGTCCCTCAACGCCGGTGTGGCGGCGGGCATCGTGCTCTACGAGGCGGCGCGCCGGCGCTCCTGAGCACCGGGCCGGGCGGGGGACGGGTGTTCGGCTCCGTCCCCCGCCCGGGCTGTTCCGGGCGGTCCTGGCAGGCTTGACGCGGTCCGGACAGATCCGGCGGGTCAAGGCAGTGTCCTAACGACACATCACTCGGTTAGATGAGTGTGGACACCAGAACACCCCGCACACCCACGGGGGACCGCTCGTCGGGATACGACGACGCTCCCGCGCTGAGCATGGTGAAGGTGCCGAGCGATCCGGCCCAGGTCATCGTCAACCACGCGAGTTTCCGCGTGCAGTTCGGTGCCTCCGCGCCGCGGACCCGGTCCCCGCGGATCGCACGGCACCTGAGCGCCACCCAGGACGCCGCGCGCATGCCCGCCGGCGCCGCGGTCCCCACGCCCGCCCGGCGCCGCGCCGTGGTCTGGAGCGGCCGTTCCGACCCGGACGACACCGGCGCCCACCGGCTGCTCCAGGCGGTGCGGGCCGGAGCCGGCCGCCACACCGAGGAACCGGCACCCGACGCCGGCGCCACCCAGGTCATCCCCCGCGTCGGCGCGAACGGCCCGGGCCACGGCACCCGCCCCGGCCACGACCCGTACGGCTACGACGACGGCCCGGACACCGAGACCCTGGAGACGCCCCTCGTCGGCGCCCAGCGCGGTCCCGCGCCCGAGGGCACCCGGCTGCTGCCCGCCATGCGCACCGTCGGCAGCGCCTACGACGAACCCGCCTACACCGGCGAGGACATCCGCCCGGCCTCCGGCGACCGGTACCCCGACGACCGGTACGGGGACGAGTACCAGGGCGACGACGCGGACCCGGAGCAGGGCTCACGACGCCACGGCGACGACCCCGCACGGCACGCCTACTACCCCGGCCGCCGCATGAACCTCGGCGTCGTGCTGCTGCCCCTGCGCGTCTTCCTCGGCTTCATCTCCGTCTACGCCGGCATGGGCAAGCTCTGCGACCCCGTCTACTTCGACGGCGGCGAACGCGGCTCCATGGTCAAGTGGCTCCACACCCTGCACCCCTGGGACGTCGCCGAACCGCTGCGCCAGTTCGCCCTCGCCCACCCCGTCGGCTCCGGCCTGGTCATCGCCTTCCTCCAGGTCCTCGTCGGCGTCCTGACCGTCCTGGGGTGCTGGCAGCGCGTCGCCGCCGTCGTCGGCGCGTCCCTGTCCGCCGCGCTGCTGGTCACCGTCAGCTGGAAGAGCGTCCCCGTCTACGACGCGCCCGACATCATCTACCTCGCCGCCTGGTCCCCGCTGATCATCGCCGGTGCCCCCGTCTACTCCGTCGACGGCCGCCTCGCCGGCGGTGCCTGGCGCCGCCTCGGCCCCCGCGCCGACATCTGGGACCTGCGCCGCTACGTGCTGCGCCGCGGCGCCCTCGTCACCTTCCTCGTCGCCGGGATCACCCTCCTCGTCGGCTCGCTGCTCGGCGGCGCCGTACGGGACGCCGACCGGGTGGTCGTCCCCGGCCCCGGCGAGGGCCCGCGCAACGAACTGCCCGGCTCCCCGCTCCCCCGGGACCCCGAGGAGCGGCAGCGGACGACACCGGAGGCCACCTCCTCGGCCCCCACGCAGGGCGCCACCTCCGGCAGCACGGCCACCCCCGGCGAGGCCGGGGCGACCACCCCGGGAGCGACCCGCGGCACCGGCACCACGCCCGGCGGCGCCCCCAGCCAGACCCAGGGCACCACGGGGCAGGCCCCGCCGCAGCGGACCTCGCCCGCCGGACAGGCGCCGAGCACCACCACCGGGCCGACCTCCGGCGGAGCCACCACCTCGGGCGGCACCGGCGGCTCCACCGGCTCCACCGGCACCGGGAGCGGCACCGGGAGCGGCGACACCGACGGCGGCTCCACCTCCACGGGCCAGCCCGGCGGCCGCCTGGTGGGCGGTCTTCTGGGGTAGCCCGGAGACCGCCCCGGCGGTACAGGCACGTACGGCGACGGGCCCGCACGGAAGATGTGCGGGCCCGTCGCCGTACGTGCACGACCGAGAGCCGGTGGCCGCCGGATCGGTGGCTGACGGATCGGTGGCTAACGGTTCAGCGCCGCCAGTTCCCGGGCCGCCTCCGTCAGGTCCTTGGCGGTGTCGATGGCCCGCCAGTAGGAGCCCTGGGGGATCGGGAAACCCGCCAGCCGGCGCTCACGGGCCAGCCGCGGGAACGTGGTCCGCTCGTGGTCGCCGCGCTCGGGGAGCATCGCGGCGAAGGCGGGCGAGAAGACGTAGACGCCCGCGTTGATCTCGAAGGTCGACGGCGGGGCCTCGATGAAGTCGGTGATGTGCCCGAAGCCGTCCGTCTGCACGGCGCCCCAGGGCAGCCGCGGACGGGCCAGGGCGAGCGTCGCGACGGCGTCCCGCTCGGCGTGGAAGTCGGCCATGTCGCGCAGCGAGAAACGGGTCCAGATGTCGCCGTTCGTGGCGTACCAGGGCCGGTCCGGGTGGGGGAGGCGGGCGGCGGCGTACTTCAGGCCGCCGCCGCGGCCGAGGGGCTCGGTCTCCACCACGGTGGTGACGGAGAGCGGCAGGTCGGCGGTCTCCAGCCACTTCTGCAGCACCTCGGCGAGGTGGCCGCAGGAGACCACGACGTCGGTCACGCCCTCCTCGGCGAGCCAGGTGAGCTGATGGCCGATGATCGGGGTTCCGGTGCCCGGGATCTCGACCATCGGCTTGGGCCGGTCGTCGGTGTACGGGCGCAGGCGGGAACCCTGGCCGCCGGCCAGGACGACGGCTTGAACGGGGCGGCGGGACGCGGCGTTCGGATCGGTCATGCCCCGAACTGTACGTGGCGCCTCGCCGGTGCCGGGGCGGGGCCGGGGCGGGGCCGACGAGGCGCGGCCCCGGGGTCAGCGGTGGGCGGCCAGGACGCCCGAGGCGAAGGCGGTGTCGCAGACGGGGCGTGCGTACGACTGGGCGCGCGTCGGGCCGTAGACCTTCACCGCGGCGCGGCCGAGGGCGCGGGCGATGGAGGCGCAGTGCTTCGCCAGCGACGGGCGGTCGTCGACGGCCTGCTGGAGGTGGGTGAGGGCGACGCCCGGGTCCTCCTCCTGCAGCTCGATCAGCAGCCGGTCGCGCAGCACCTCGTGCGGCGCGCGGGAGACGGCGGGCGAGGACGCCTTCGAGGAGGAGGCCTCCGACGCGGCGAGCACCGGGTCCGAGGGATTCCCCGACCAGTTGACCCGGGTGACCGCGAGGGTCCCGGAGAGCACCAGGACGACGGGCAGGACGAAGGCGAGGGAGCGGCCGATCCGGCGGGCGGGGCCCCGGCCGCGTCGCGTCTGCTGGGGAGCGGAGTGCTTCACGGAGTGCTTCACGCGAGCGAGGGTAGCGTCCGGTGATGATTTGGCGACATTTAGTCACCGGTTCGGGTGATGGGAAACCGTGGGAAAACGGGTAACGGGTTGACGCACACTGCTCGAAATGTCCGTCCTGCCGGGGTATTTGTCGACAACGCGAAGAGCCCCGCAGCAGGCTGCGGGGCTCTTCGCGTCAACACGGCTGAATTCACCCGGCCGTGTGGTTTTCCGGTGGGGCGTCTCCCAGCCGGAACGTTCCTCAGTCGGAGAGACGCTCGCCCGAGGAGGACGAGAACACGTGGAGCTCGCCCGGCCGCGGCACGACGTGCACGGTCGCGCCCTTCTCCGGCACCGCGCGGCTGCTGACGCGGACCACGAGGTCCTTCGTCCCGCCGCCGACCTCGACCGAGCCGTAGATGTAGCCGTCGGCGCCGGTCTCCTCGACGACGTTGACCGAGACCGCGAGGCCGGCCGGGGCGTCGGCGGAGTCCTTGGACAGGGACGAGGAGACGCCGCCGTTCAGCTCCACCACGTCGAAGTGCTCGGGGCGGACGCCGACGGTGACCGTGCGGTCGCCCTTGTCGGAGGCGGCCTTCAGGGCGTCCCGGCCGACCGGGACCACGCTGTTGCCGAACTTCACGCCGCCGTCGGTGATCGGCACCTCGACCAGGTTCATGGCGGGGGAGCCGATGAAGCCGGCGACGAAGAGGTTCGCGGGCTTGTCGTACATGTTGCGCGGGGAGTCGACCTGCTGGAGCAGACCGTCCTTGAGCACCGCCACGCGGTCGCCCATCGTCATGGCCTCGACCTGGTCGTGGGTGACGTACACGGTGGTGATGCCGAGGCGGCGCTGGAGCGAGGCGATCTGCGTACGCGTGGAGACGCGGAGCTTGGCGTCCAGGTTGGACAGCGGCTCGTCCATGAGGAAGACCTGCGGCTCGCGCACGATCGCGCGGCCCATCGCGACACGCTGGCGCTGACCACCGGAGAGCGCCTTCGGCTTGCGGTCCAGGTACTCGCTCAGGTCGAGGATCTTCGCGGCCTCCTCGACCTTCTTCCGGATCTCCGCCTTGTTGACGCCGGCGATCTTGAGCGCGAAGCCCATGTTGTCGGCGACCGTCATGTGCGGGTACAGCGCGTAGTTCTGGAACACCATGGCGATGTCCCGGTCCTTCGGCGGCAGGTGCGTGACGTCGCGGTCGCCGATGCGGATGGCGCCGCCGTTCACGTCCTCGAGCCCCGCGAGCATGCGGAGCGAGGTGGACTTGCCGCAGCCGGACGGGCCGACCAGGACGAGGAACTCGCCGTCCGCGATGTCGATGTCGAGACCGTCGACGGCGGGCTTGTCGGAACCCGGGTAAACGCGGGTCGCCTTGTCGAACTGGACTGTGGCCATGATGTATGGGCCCCCTTCTACCGGCAGGAACGTGCCGGACGATCCGTTGTAGGAAGGTGGTTGGTGTAGTCCACACGGGTGAACTGGGTCAGGACGGTACCTGCCGTTCACCTGTTCTGTCAGTACCTGCGGGGCTGTGAACTTCGACGGAATTTTCACGCCGCATCGTTCACCGGGTCTGTGTACAGTGGAGCCGCCCGCGCGCGCCGCCGCGCGACGCCTCCTTAGCTCAGCTGGTCAGAGCGCCGCTCTTGTAAAGCGAAGGTCGTCGGTTCGAATCCGACAGGGGGCTCGGGAACGAGAACGAAGGCCCGCCGTCCAGTGGACGGCGGGCCTTCGGACGTTCACGGGGGCGGGTGCTACTTGCCCTGCGGCGGGCTTTCCTGTTCGCAGACCGCGCCGGGCTCCGGGAGTTCCCCGTCGAGCAGGTACGCGTGGACCGCGCCGCGCACGCAGGGGTTGCCGGAGTCGAAGGCGCCGTGGCCCTCGCCCCGGTACGTGAGGACGCGGCCCACGCCCCTGCCGAGCCGCTCGGCCATGCGGGCGGCGCCCTCGTAGGGGGTGGCGGGGTCGCCGGTGTTGCCGACGAGCAGGACGGGCGGCGCGCCCGGCGCGCTCACCTCGGGATGCGGGGCCTCGCCGGGTACCGGCCAGCCGGTGCAGGCGAGCGTGGACCAGGCCAGGCCCGGCCCGAACAGCGGGGACGCCTCGAGGAACTCGGGCATCCCGCGCTCCACGTCGGCCACGGTGTAGCGGTCGCTGGAGTCGTCGCAGGTGATGGCCTTGAAGGCGTCGTTCGCGTTGCTTTCGTCGGTCTCGTCGTCGCTGCCGTCGTCGGTGTCGCCGCCGGTGCCGCGCTGGCCCAGCGTCTTCGCCAGCTCCTCCAGCACGTCGCCGTCGCCGTCGGTTAGCGCCTCCAGGCCCACCAGGAGCGCGGGCCAGAAGCGCTGGCTGTAGAGGGAGCCGATGACGGCGTCGAGAAGCTCGTCACCGTCGAGTTCGCCGCCGTCCGAGGTGGGCAGCGGGGTCTCGTCCAGAACCGTCTCGAACGCCAGGGCGGCCTCCACGACCGCCTCGGTGCTCTCGCCGAGCGCGCAGCGCTGCTCGACGCACCAGGACGCGAAGTGTTCGAAGGCGAGCTGGAAGCCCTCGGCCTGCCCGAGGGCCTCCTCCATCATGTCCCGGGTGGGGTCGACGACACCGTCCAGGACGGCGCGGCCGACACGCTCGGGGAACAGGTGGGCGTAGACGCCGCCGAGCTGGGTGCCGTAGGAGATGCCGAAGTAGTGGAGCTTCTCGTCGCCGAGGACGTGCCGCATCAGGTCCAGGTCGCGGGCGGCCTCGGTGGTGCCGACGTGGGGGAGGACGTCGCCGGAGTTCTTCTCGCAGGCGGCGGCCACCAGCCGGTTGAACTCGAGCAGGGCGTCGGTCTCGCCGCCGTCGTCGTCGGGGGTGTCGTCCAGCTCGGCCTCGGCCTTCTCGGCGGCCTCGGGGGCCAGGCAGCGCACGCCCCGGCTGTTGCCGACGCCGCGCGGGTCGAAGCTCACCAGGTCGTAGCGGGAGCGGAGTTCCTCGTAGTCGGCGGCGAAGGCGGGCAGCGCGGCGACCCCGGAGCCGCCCGGGCCGCCGAAGTTGAAGAACAGCGAGCCGAGCCGGTCGCCGGAGCCGCCGCTGGAGCGGGCCCGGATCAGTTCGATGCCGATCGTCTCTCCGGAGGGGTTCTTCCAGTCCAGCGGCGCGCGCAGGGTGGCGCACTGCCAGCGGGTGCCGTCCGGGAGCGGGGCGGGGGCCTCGCCGCCGCCCTGGGCGGGGGTCGGGGCGGGGCAGTCCCGCCAGTCGAGGGCCTGACGGCTCAGACGGCTGTCGTCGGGCAGGCCGGCCGCCGCGGTACCGCCGTCCCGGCCCCGGGCGGCGTCCCGGGCTGTGTCCCGGGCGGCCGGTGCGCAGGCCGTCAGGGAGGAGGAGAGGAGGGCGGCGGTGGACAGCAGGACAGCCGTGGATATCACTCGTGCTGAGGGCATGGCCTCAGGTTCTGGCGGGGTGCCCGGGGCCGCGCGGCACGGCGTCCATTCGGCGCAAGAGGACCGGCCCGCGCGGGGCGCGGGGGCGGCGGTTCAGGGCCTCCGCAGCAGCCGCCCGATCTCGCGTTGCGGGGGATCCAGCGGGTTGCCCTCCTCGGTGTTCCACAGGCAGTTCTGCAGGACGCGGCCGAGGGTCCAGGCGCGGGCCCGTTCCCGGTCCAGGCCGAGGACGTCGGTCATGGCGTCGAAGCGCCAGCGGGTCTCGGCCGGGTCGTAGCGGTTCCAGAGGGCCGGCAGCAGGTCGAAGCCCGGGTCGCCGGCCAGGGGCTTGGGGTCGATGGCGAGCCAGGGGGCGCGGTCGGCGGCGAGGACGTTCCCGTAGTGCAGGTCCCAGTGGAGCAGCCGGTCGCCGCAGTCGTCGGCGACCTCGTGGAGGGCGGCGGCGCAGTCGGCGACCAGGCGGCGGTCCTCGGGGTCGGGGACGCGTTGCAGGGCGCCCGGTGTCCGGTCGAGCATGGCGCGCGCGGTGTCGGCGAGGCGGCGCATGCCGGGGGGTGCGGGGGTCGCCGTGAGGTGGGCGAGCAGCCGGGCGAGGACGAGGAGGGCCTCGCGGGAGTCCTCGAGGTGGTCGAGGGTGCGGGTGGGGTCGAGGCGTTCCAGGAGCATGGTGCCGGTGGCCGGGTCGTGGTCGAGGAGGCGTACCGCTCCGTCGCCGTTCCACCGGCGCAGCGCGGCCGGTTCGCCCTCGGTCTCCTCGTCGGGGAGCTGCAGTTTGAGCACGGCCGGGGTGTCGTCCGCGCGCAGGACGGGCAGGACGAGGGCCGCCCGGCCGTGCATCGGGGGGCCGTCGGGACGCAGCCGCCACCGGTTCGTGAAGTCGGCCGCGAGGCCCGGGAGCGCGTCGACGAAGGCGCGTCCGGCGTCTTTGTTGTACATGGCCTGGGAGGCCGCGAAGGCGGCCGGTACGTCGATCACGAGTGGTGACGGTACCGGCGGGCGGCCGCCGGGGCAGGCGGTTCTCGTGCCGGGGCGAGGGATCAGGCCACCGGTTCGGGGACCGGCCGGTCGGCGGGGGCGCCGTGCTCGGGGGCCTTGGCGGTCACCATGACGGCGGCGACGAGGCCGGCCAGCAGCATGATGCCGGCGGCCATCCAGATGGCGACGGTGTAGCCGTGGACGATGCCCTCCCGGACGATCGCCTCCCGCCGGGCCGGGTCGGTGAGGTGGGCGCCGATCCAGGAGGCGCTGGTGCTGGTGGCGACGGTGTTGAGCAGTGCCGTGCCGATGGAGCCGCCCACCTGCTGCGAGGTGTTGACCGTCGCCGAGGTCACGCCGGAGTCCTGCGGGTCGACCCCGGCGGTGGAGGTGGAGAAGACCGGCATGAAGGTCAGGCCCATGCCGAGGCCCATCAGGATCAGCGCGGGCAGGATCTCGGAGGCGTACGAGGAGTGCACGGTCATCTGCGTGAGGATCACCATGCCGCCGGAGGCGAGGAGCATGCCGGGGACCATCAGCATGCGCGGGCCCACGCGGCGCAGCAGCCGGGCCGAGATCTGGGTGGAGCCGATGACGATGGAGGCGGTCATCGGCAGGAAGGCCAGGCCGGTCCTCACGGGGGAGTAGCCGAGGACGACCTGGAGGTAGTAGGTCATGAACAGGAACAGGCCGAACATGCCGATGACGGCCAGCATCATCGTCAGGAAGCAGCCGGCGCGGTTGCGGTCCCGGACGACGTGCAGCGGGAGCAGGGGGTGCGGGGTGCGGGCCTGCCACCACACGAAGACCGTGAGGAGCACGGCGCCCGCGGCGAACAGGGCCAGCACCGTCGGGTCGGTCCAGCCGAGGGGCTCCGCCTCGCTGAAGCCGTAGACGAGGGCGACGAGGCCGCCGCAGCCCAGGAACACGCCGGGGACGTCGAGGCGGGCGCCGGTGTGGACGGGGCTGTCCTGCAGCAGCGCGTAGGCGCCGGTCACGGCGACGACGGCGATGGGGATGTTGACGTACAGGCACCAGCGCCAGTTCAGGTACTCGGTGAGGACGCCGCCGACGAGGAAGCCGACGGCGGCGCCGCTGCCGGCCAGCGTGCCGTAGATGCCGAAGGCCTTGCCGCGTTCCCTCGGGTCGGTGAACGTCGTCGTCAGCAGGGACAGCGCGGACGGGGCGAGGACGGCGGCGAAGACGCCCTGGAGGGCGCGGGCGCCGAAGAGCATCGCCGGTGTGGTGGCGGCGCCGCCGATCGCGGAGACGGCGGCGAAGCCGATCAGCCCGATGACGAAGGTGCGTCTGCGTCCCACCAGGTCCGCGATGCGGCCGCCGAGCAGCAGCAGCCCGCCGAAGGCGAGGGTGTACGAGGTGATCACCCACTGGCGGTTGCCGTCGGTCATGCCCAGGTCGCGCTGGGCGGAGGGCAGCGCGATGTTCACGATGGTCGCGTCGAGGACGACCATCAGCTGGGCCAGGGCGATCACCATCAGTCCCCACCAGCGGCGGGGGTCGGCGTCCGCGGTGGCGGATCCCTCACCGGTCCGGGTGGCACTCATTGCGCCAGAACACCACGGTTCGGGACGTGTCGCATTCTTTTCCGGCCGCTCCCGGGGCCGTTGTGCCGCGGACACGGTCCCCCGGACCGCGCCGGCCGTGGCCGCGGTGCGGGCACCTCGTTCAGCGGCCCCGGACCCGGGTGAGGCCGAGGTCCTTGCGGCCGAGGGCGAGGGAGACGGCGGACAGGGCGCTGTTGAAGGAGACCTCGCACAGCAGCCCGGGGGCGGCGACCTGGTCGCCGGCGAGGTAGACCCCGTCGCCGCGGTCGACGGCGGGGCGGTCGCGCCAGGTGGTGCCGGGCGGGTCCACGGCGCCGGTACGGCCGTTGGCGAGGGCCTCGCGGCGCCAGGTCAGCCGCTCCCGCCAGCCGGGGAAGCCGAGGTCGAGCAACTCCTCCGCACGGGTGGTGCCGTCGGCCTTGGTCTCGTCGGGGGCGACCGGGATCTGTCCCTGGATCAGCTGTTCACCCGCCGGTGCGAGGGTGCGGTCCGGCGCGGTGAACCGCTCGATCCAGCCCGGGGCGTCCAGGTCGGAGACGATGAAGGCGTCGCCGCGCCGGGACCGCAGGGCCAGGTCGATCAGGGTGGTGCGCCCGCTGGGCCAGGTCAGCGCCGGGTCGTCCAGCAGCCGCCGGGCGGCGTCCAGGGAGGTGGCGACGACGACCGGGGTGTCGGTGGGGAGGGTGTCGACCCGGGACAGGGTCTCGATGCGGACGCCGAGGTTCCACGCCCGGGCGGCCATCCGGTCGATGACGCCGGCCCAGCCGCCGCGCGGGTAGTGGGCCCCGGGCGGCAGCTTGGTGGCCCGGCGCAGGCGCTCCTGCACGAAGGCCGCGGACAGTGAACCGGGGTCGTGGTGGAAGAGGACGACGGCGCTGTAGTGGGCGGCGGCGCGCGCTCCCTCCTCGCCCACGACGCCGGTCGCCCAGGTGAGGAAGTCGGTGTCGACGGGGGCGGGCCCCACGCCCCGGCGCAGCAGTCTGAGCATGGCGAGGGGCGGGGTGCGGCGCAGCGCGCCCCGGTGGCGCAGCCGCAGCCGGGCCGCCACCAGGGGCCGGAGGGGAGCGAGCGGGCCGATCAGGCCGCGCTGTTCGAGCCACGCCCAGTGCGGGCCGTCGTTGTAGAGGGCGTGCGGGCCGTCGTTGGTGCGGTAGGGGCCGTCGGCCGTGCGGGCCCGTCCGCCGAGCGTGTGGTGGGCCTCGTGGACGGTGACCTCGGCGCCCGCCTCGGCGGCGGTGATGGCGGCGGTCAGTCCGGCGAAGCCGCCGCCGATGACGGTGATGCGATGCATGGCTGGGGGTCTCCCTCGGGTCGGGGTCGCCTGGGGCGATGCCTTCTGGGAGTACGACGGACAGGGGGTGCCGCATGTGACATGCGGCCGGGGAGAGGGGTGCGCGGGGAGGAGGCGGGGAGGCGGGGCGGGGAGGCGGTGCGGCGGAGCCGGCGTCCGGTGTTCAGGAGACGCGGGGGAAGCGGGCCTGGAGCGTCCAGATCGCCGGGTTGTCCGCCAGGTCCTCGTGCATGTCGGTGAGGTCGGCGATCAGGTCGTGCAGGAAGTCCCGGGCCTCGCGGCGCAGTTCGGTGTGGGAGAAGGACAGTGGGGGCTCGGACGCGGGCATCCACTCCGCCTCGATGTCGACCCAGCCGAAGCGGCGCTCGAAGAGCAGGCGGTCGCTGGACTCGGTGAAGTCCAGCTCCGCCCGCTGCGGCCGGGCGGCCCGGGAGCCCGCCGGGTCCCGGTCGATGTGCTCCACGATGTCGCACAGCGCCCAGGCGAAGTCGAGCACCGGCACCCACCCCCAGGCTGTGGACAGCTCCCGGTCCGCCTCGGTGTCGGCGAGGTACACGTCCCCGCAGAACAGGTCGTGCCGCAGCGCGTGGACGTCCGCGCGGCGGTAGTCCGTCTGCGGCGGGTCGGGGAAGCGGGTGGAGAGGGCGTAGCCGATGTCGAGCACGCAGGTGATGGTGTCATGGCGTCGCCCCGGGCGCCGCGCCGCAGGCCGCCCGCCGGTCCCTCACGGGCTGTCCGGGCGGCCGTCGCCGTGCAGCCAGTCCTTCCAGATGCCGGTGAAGTCCTCGTCCGGCGCCGACCTCTCCACGTACGCCGTGAAGTCGTCCGTGTCCGCGTTGCCGTGGCGGTGGGCGGCGGACCAGCCGCGCAACAGGTCCCGGAAGGCGTCGTCGCCGACCGCCCGGCGGATCTTGTGCAGGACCATCGCGCCGCGCTGGTAGACGGGGCTCGCGGAGATGTGCGCCGCGTCGGGCGGGGTGGCGGGCGGGAAGGCCCAGACCGAGTCGTTCGCGTCCGCGTCGTCGTAGTAGGTCCCGGCGTAGAGCGCGTCGAAGGTCTCCTGTGCGCTGTCGCCGCCGTGGTCCTCCGCCCACAGCCACTCGGCGTAGGTGGCGAAGCCCTCGTTGAGCCACATGTCGCGCCAGGTCTTCGGGGTGACGGAGTTCCCGTACCACTGGTGGGCGAGTTCGTGGACGAGCAGGACGGTGTCGGGGGCGCCGGGGAAGTAGGGCCGGTTCTGGGTCTCCAGGGCGTAGCCGGCGTCCTCGACGCGGTCGACGATCGCGCCGGTGGAGGAGAAGGGGTACGGGCCGAAGTTCTCCTCGGCCCACTCCATCACCTCGGGGATCCGCCCCAGGACCTCCCGGCTCGCCGCGGCCTGCCGCGGGTCGACGGCCGTGTACACCGGCAGGCCGTCGCCGGTGGCGGCGCGGCCGGTCTCCCACTCGCCGACGGCGACCGTGGCGACGTGGCTCGCCATCGGCTCGGCGACGTGCCAGGTGAACGTCGTACGGCCGCCGCGGGTGGTCTCGCCCGTCAGCTCGCCGTTGGAGACGGCGCCGAGCCCTTTTGGCACGGTCACCGCGAGGTCGTACGTCGCCTTGTCGGAGGGGTGGTGGCTGCCCGGGAACCAGGCCATCGAGCCCGTCGGCTGGCCGAGCCCGACCGCGCCGTCGGCGGTGGGCAGCCAGCCCTCCTGCGAACCGTCGGGGTCGGTGATCGTCACCGGGCGGCCGGAGTAGCGGACGGTGACGCGGAAGGTCTCCCCGTCGTCCAGCTCGTCCGCCGGGCGGACCGTCAGCTCCTGGCCGGCCCGGTGGAAGCGGGCGTCCCGGCCCTCGACGGTGACGCTCCCGACGTCCAGGCCCTTGAGGTCGAGATGGAACGCGGACAGGTCGCGCGTCGCGCGGGCGGTGATCACCGCGGTGCCGGTGAGGCGCCCGGCGCCGGGGTCGTAGGCCAGCTTCAGGTCGTAGTGGCCCACGTCGTAGCCGCCGTTGCCGGCCTTCGGGAAGTACGGGTCGCGCGCGCCCGAGGCGCCGGGGGTGCCGTCGACACCGCCGCCGTCGTCGCACGCCGTGAGGGCGGCGAGGACGGCGGCGGTCACGAGCAGACGCGGACGGCTGGTGCGCACATCGTGATCCTAGGGGGCGTTTCACGTGAAACACCCGCCCGGACCGGCCTTCGGGCGACCGCTAGCGCAGCGCCTCCGCACCGGCCTGCGCGTACTTCTCGTCCAGCGTGCCGGAGGGGGCGCCCGCGACGCCGATGCCGGCGATCGGGGCCTTGCCGGCGGTGACGGGGACGCCGCCGCCCAGGAACAGCGTGCCCGGGATGTCCTTCAGGTTCGGGGCGTTCTCGAGGCGCTTCTCCAGCTCGGTGGTCGTGGCGTTCCAGGAGACGGCGGTGAACGCCTTCTTCACGGCCGACTCGTAGGACTGCGGACCGGCACCGTCGCCGCGCATGGTGAGGAGGGTGTTGCCGTTGCGGTCGACGACGGCGACGGTGATCCGCTGGCCGTCCTTCGCGGCGGCCTTCAGCGTGGCCCGGGCGGCCTCGGTCGCGGCGTCGATCGTCAGGTGCGTGGAGGTGAAGGTGTCGCCCTTGCCGGCCGTGGTGGCGGGAACGGCGGCCGGCGCGGCCTCCGGGGCGGTCTGCGGCGCCGAGGCGTTGGCGGCCACCGTGCCGAAGGTGCCGGCGGCGACGGCGGCGAGAACGGCACCGCCGGTGGCGATACGGGCGCGCCGGGACAGGGTCTTCTTCATGGTCGGTCTGCTCCTCGGGGTCGGGGCGGACGGTCCGCGTCGAGCCCCTCGGGGGCCGCTTCCGTCCTCTGCCCTCCACCCTCCGCCCCGCCTCCGGGGGTCGCCGTCGTCGTTCCGGCTGCTCATCGGTGGCGCATCGGACGACGACGGGGTCGTCCGATCGGCTGACCCGCGGACCGTCCGGGCAGGTCACCATGGGGGAGGCACGGTTCGGCGTGATGGCACGCGACGGTGGGAAGGAGGTGCCCGCGGATGGTGAAACCGTACGACCCGGACACCCGGTGGCTCGGTGCCGTCATGCACGCGGCGTTCTTCCTGCTGCTCGGCGGCGCCCTCGCCCGTTTCCTGCTGCGCCACCCCGGTGAGCCCCGCACGCCCTGGATCATCGCCCTGTCCGTCGTCCTGGCCGTGCTGCAGCTGCTGGGGCCCGCCCTGAGCGGACCGGCGGCGGCGCGGTCCGCGCGGTGGCGCCCGGTCTGGCTGGGCGCGGTGGTCGCCGTGTGGATGGTGCTGGTCGTCCTCGCGCCCAGCTTCTCCTGGTGCGCGGTACCCCTCTTCTACACGGGCCTGCGCACCCTGCCGCCCCGGGCCGCGCTCGTGCTGGTGGGTGTCCTGGCGGTGTTCGTCGTCGCGGCGCAGCTCCGGCTGGCCGGCGGCTTCGACCCGAACCTGCTGCTCGCGCCGCCCGCCGTCGCCGCCATCGCCGCGGCCGTGTTCCTGCACACCGAACGGCAGGCGGCCCGGCAGCGCGCCCTGATCGACGACCTGATCCGCACCCGCCGCGACCTCGCCGCCGCCGAACGCCGCGAGGGCACCCTCGCCGAACGCCAGCGGCTGTCCATGGAGATCCACGACACCCTCGCGCAGGGCCTGTCCAGCCAGCGGATGCTGCTCCAGGCCGCCGAGCGGGTCTGGGACGTGGACCCGGGCAAGGCCCGCGCCCACGTCCGGGGCGCCGCGTCCGTCGCCGAGCACAATCTCGCCGAGGCCCGCCGCTTCGTCCACGACCTCGCCCCGGCCGACCTCGCCCGTGGCGGCGGCCTGGTGGCGGCGCTGCACGCCCTGGCCGAACGGGAGTCCGGCGACCGGCTCACCGTGCGGGTCCACGTGGACGACGGCGGCCGGGCTCCGCGGCTGCCCGACCGCGTGGAGTCGGCCCTGCTGCGGATCGCCCAGGGCGCTCTGGCCAACGTCCGGGAACACGCGGGCGCGTCCACCGCCGCGTTCACCCTCACCCTCCTCGACGACCAGGCCGTCCTGGACGTCACCGACGACGGTCACGGCTTCGACCCGGCCGCGCCGTCCGGCGACCCGTCCGGGGTGCGCGGGCACGGCCTGCCCGCTATGCGCGCCCGGCTGCGCGCCCTGGGCGGCACGCTGACCGTGGAGTCGGCGCCCGGCGAGGGGACCGTCGTCTCCGCCGCCGTCCCCCTCGACGCGCCCCGCGCCGACCCGTCCCGCACCGGCCCGCCCGGACCGCCGGACGCACGATGACCGACCAGACCGACCAGACCGACCAGACCGACCGGACCGGCCCGCTGGAGGCACCCCGATGACCGACCCGTCCGCCCCCGCCCCCGGCACCGCCCCGGCCCCCGTCCGCATCCTCGTCTGCGACGACCACGTCGTCGTACGCGCCGGGCTGCTGGCGCTGCTCGACAGCGCTCCCGGCATCGAGGTGGTCGGCGAGGCCGGCACCGGGGAGGAGGCGCTGGCCCTCGCCGCACGGCTGGCACCGGACGTGGTGCTGATGGACCTTCAGCTCGGCGAGGGCCTCGACGGCATCGAGACCACGCGCCGCCTCACCGCCCCCGGCGGACCCTCCCCGCACGTCCTGGTGCTCACCACGTACGACACCGACGCCGACATCACCCGCGCCATCGAGGCCGGCGCGACCGGCTACCTGCTGAAGGCCGAACGCCCCGAGGAACTCTTCGCCGCCGTCCACGCCGCCGCGCAGGGCCGTACGGCGCTGTCCGCGCCGGTCGCCGGCCGGGTCATGGCCGGCATGCGCAGCCCGCGCCCCTCCCTGACGGGCCGTGAACGCGACATCCTGGCCCAGCTCGCCACCGGCCTCGGCAACCGGGAGATCGCCCGGGCCCTGTTCATCAGCGAGGCCACGGTGAAGACGCATCTGCGCCGCATCTACGACAAGCTCGGCGTCGACACCCGCGCGGGCGCGGTCGCGGTGGCGAAGGAGCAGCGCCTGCTGCCGTGACGCCGAAGGCTCCCCGGCACAGGGCCGGGGAGCCTTCGTACGGTCAGGTGGCGGGAGAACGTCAGACGTTCACGCCGAAGTCCTGGGCGATGCCGACCAGGCCCGAGGCGTAGCCCTGGCCGACGGCGCGGAACTTCCACTCGGCGCCGTTGCGGTAGAGCTCGCCGAAGACCATGGCGGTCTCGGTGGCCGCGTCCTCGGACAGGTCGTAGCGGGCGATCTCGGCGCCGCCGGCCTGGTTGACGATGCGGATGTAGGCGTTGCGGACCTGGCCGAAGTTCTGCGAGCGGTTCTCCGCGTCGTAGATCGAGACCGGGAAGACGATCTTGTCGATGTCGGCCGGGAGGGCGGCCAGGTTGACGTTGATCGCCTCGTCGTCGCCGGCGCCCTCACCGGTGCGGTTGTCACCGGTGTGGACGATCGTGTTGTCCGGGGTCTGCTTGTTGTTGAAGAACACGAAGTGGGCGTCGGAGTAGACCTTGCCCTGCGTGTTGACCGCGATCGCGGAGGCGTCGAGGTCGAAGTCGGTGCCGGTGGTGGTGCGGACGTCCCAGCCGAGGCCCACGGTGACTTCGGTCAGGCCCGGAGCCTCCTTGGTGAGCGAGACGTTGCCACCCTTGGACAGGCTTACAGCCATTGTTGGGAGTCCCTTCCCTCGTGTACGTACGGCAAGAAAGCTACAGCTACCCCCATGAACGACGAGCGGGGTACGCAAGGTTCCAGCTCTCTTTACTTTCTTTACCGAATTCGGGACCGAGGATAATCGGGTGACGTGGTCCGTCCGGGGACGGGAACATGGACGGCATGTCCGGTCCTCATGTCATCCGCGGTTCCGTCCCGCTTCCCGAGGCTGAGCTCGTCTGGCGTTTCTCGCGGTCCTCGGGGCCCGGCGGTCAGCACGTCAACACCACGGACACGGCGGTGGAGCTCCGCTTCGACCTGGCGCGCACCGAGGCGCTGCCCGAGGTGTGGAAGCGGCGGGCGCTGGAGCGGCTGGCCGGGCGGCTGAGCGACGGGGTCGTCACCGTGCGCGCCTCCGAGCACCGCTCCCAGTGGCGCAACCGCGAGACCGCCGCCGTGCGCCTCGCTGCGCTGCTCGCCGAGGCCACCGCGCCGCCGCCCAAGCCGCGCAGGCCCACCCGTGTACCGCGCGGCATCAACGAGCGCCGGCTGCGGGAGAAGAAGCAGCGCGCGGAGACCAAGCGGGGACGCTCCGCGCGGGACTGGGGCTGACCGGCCCGGGGTCCGGGGCGCGTTCAGTCCAGGGGCAGTACGCCCACCGTCTCCCCCTCGGCCTTCTCGCCGTTCGGACGGAAGCCGAGGCGCAGGTAGAAGTCCTCGGGGCCGTGCTCCCCCGGGTGCCAGGTGACGAAGTACTCCCTGCCGCCGCGGCGGCGGATCTCGGCGGCCACCGACTCCACGGCGAAGCGGCCGTAGCCCCGGCCCTGCTCGCCTGCGGCGATGTTCAGGCGCCACAGGCCGGAGCGCAGCGCGCTGCCGTCGCCGTACCAGTCGATGTCGAAGAAGCCCATGAGGAAGCCGACGGGACGGTCGCCGTCGACGATCAGGCGGGGCCAGGCCTCGGCGGGGTGGACGTAGGCCTCGGCGAGGGACTTCACCACCGGGGAGACGGCGAACTCCTGCTCGGGGCGCACGCGTACGGCGAGGGCGGCCTCGATGTTCGCGGAGGTGATCTCTTCCAGGCGGAGCGCGGTGCGGGTCTCCGGGCGGAGCGCGGTGCGGGGCGTCATGCGCGCACCCTGGGCGGGCGCCCGCACGCCGGACGAGTGGGTTTCCGCTCAGTCCAGGTGCCGGTACCGTCCCCGGAAGTACGTCAGCGGGCCGTCGTCGGTGTTCGGCGCGGTGGCGGTCAGGACGCGGCCGATGACCAGGGTGTGGTCCCCGGCCGGGACGCGCTGTTCGGTGCGGCACTCCAGGGTGGCCAGGGCGCCGCCCACCAGCGGTGCCCCGGAGACCTCGCCCCGCCGGTGGGGGACGTCCGCGAAGAGGAGCCGGTCGCTGACGCGGCCCTTCATCGCGAAGCGGCCCGCGATGTGCCGCTGGCTCCCGGACAGGACGGAGACCGCCCACACGGGCTGCTCGTCGAGCAGGTCGTCCATGCGGGACCCCTCGCGCAGGCCGATGAGGACCAGCGGCGGGTCCAGGGAGACGGACATGAAGGCCGTGGCCGTCATCCCGACGTCCTCGCCGCGCGGGGCCCCGGGGTCGTCGGGGTCGAGCGGCGGCTCCTGCGCGGTCACCAGGACCACGCCCGAGGCCAGCCGGGACATGGCGGCGCGGAACTCGTCGTTGCTCACCCCCTCAGCATGCCCAAAGGCCGGTGACGGCAGCGGGTGCGCGGGGCGCGCGGGGAACGTGAGCGGAGGAGTGTTCGACACACGGCCACGCTAATCACCGGGGCGCGGACCCGGCATCGGTCCCCGGTCCGAACCGGGACCGCACCGGGTCCTAGGACCTCCGGGCCGGGCCGGGAAGCCGTGCGCATCCCTATAAACACTGCGCCCGGTGAACGCACGCGGAAAACGCCGAATCGGCACGCAATTGCTCACCTTTCCCTGTGACTTGAGTCACAAGAGATGCTTATTGTTGACCCTGTGTACCGAGTGGGCAGCGCGCTGTGATTCAGTGGCGGGGGTTGGTAGGACGATACGCCGAAGAGAACCCTTGATTCGCTGCGAGGTCTCGGGGGGAGGGCGAGCATGGAGACCGAGTCGGAGCCCTACGTCCGTCTTGCGTCCCTGCGGCAGCTGCACCAGGTCATGGCCGAGATGAACAAGGCCCGCAGCCTGGCGGACACCCTGCAGGCCGTCGCCGACGGCGTCGTCCAGGCCCTCGGGTACGAGCTGGCGTGCGTCAACCTGGTCCGCCCCGACGGCGATCTCGTCGTCGCCGCCTTCTCCGGCAGCCAGGCCGCCGAGGCCCTGATCACCGGCCGGGCCGGTTCCCGCGAGTCCTGGGACCGCCGCCTGAACATGGGCGAACGGTGGGGCGATCTGATCTTCATACCCCACACCGAGGGCTGGATCCTCGACGACGACGACGTCCCGCAGTGGTACACCGACGGGCCCGCGCCCCGCTTCGAGGACGAGTGGCACCCCTCGGACCGGCTCTTCGCCCCGATGTACGCGCCCGGCCCGCAGCGCGGCGACACCAGCGGCGAGCTGATCGGCGTCCTGTCCGTGGACCGCCCGCGCAACGGCCGCCGCCCCGGCGCCTGGGGCCGCGAGGCCCTGCAGATGTACGCCTTCCAGGCCGCCATCGCCATCAGCAACGCCCGCCTCCGCTCCAACATGCAGCGCGCCCTGGTCCGCCTCGAGCGTGACCAGCAGGCCCTCAGGGCCAGCGAGGAGAGCTTCCGGCAGGCCTTCGAGTACGCCCCCTCCGGCATGGCCATCGCCGAGATGGGCGGCGACCAGCACGGCCGCATCCTGCGCACCAACGACGCCCTGTGCCGGCTGCTGGGCCGCCCCGCCTCCGCGATGCGCCGCTACGCCTTCTCCGACCTCGTCCACCCCGAGGACATCGGCACCCTGCTGCGCACCTCCGCCGAGGGCGGCCGGGCCGAGCTGCGCCTGCGCCGGCGCGACGGCACGTACCTCTGGGTGTCCCTGCGCAACAGCGTCGTCGCCGACGCCGCCGACGGGCCCCGCTTCCTGCTCACCCACGTCGAGGACATAGAGGAACGCAAGCGCCGGGAGCTCCAGCTCGCCCACCGCGCCTCCCACGACGCCCTCACCGGTCTGCCGAACTCCGCCGAGCTGCGGGCCCGGCTCGCCGCCCGGCTGTGCCGGCGCCCGCAGTCCCCGCACCCGACCGTCGTCGACGCGATGGACGCCGCCTACGGGCACCCCGTCACCGACTCCGGGGGCCACACCTTCGGCCTCGGTCCCGGCACCGACCCGTACGGGGCCCACGACCACCACGTGCACACCGTCGCCCCCGGCGACGGCCGTGACGACGGCACCAAGGGGCTCGCGGTCCTCTTCTGCGACCTGGACGGCTTCAAGTCGATCAACGACCGGTTCGGGCACAACGCGGGCGACGCCGTCCTCATCGAGGTCGCCCGCCGGCTCGGCGGCGGGGTCCGTGACGGCGACACGGTGGCCCGGCTCGGCGGCGACGAGTTCGTGATCCTCGCCGACGGACTCGGCCGCGCCGACGCCGAGGACCTCGCCGTACGGCTGCGCAACGAGATCATCCAGCCGATCCGCGCCGAGGGGCGGGCCGTCCGCGTCGGCGCCAGCTTCGGCATCGGCTGGGCCCACTGCGGCATGACCGCCGACGAGGTGCTGAAGTCCGCGGACGAGCGGATGTACGTAGAGAAACGATCTCGTCCCAAACAGCATCGCCGGGCGGGATGAGCCCCAGGTCAGCGCGCTGGTGCGGTCCGGGTCACCCGTTCGGGGCATGGGGAGCAGGTAGGCTCGCCCTCTCACCATCTGTACCGCAACGCACCGCACCTGGTTAGGAGACCTAGGGATGACGCCCGGCAACAACGGCGCGAGCACGCCCGAGGACGACGACCCGTTCGGCTATCTGTACGCCGACGGTCAGGCCAACGGAGCCCAGCCGCCGTCCGGTGGCTACGGTTACCCGAATTCCGTCAACCGGGTGCGTCCCGTCGGTACACGGCAGTACGGGGCGCCGCAGGGCCATGGCGCCCCGGCCGGCGCGTACGGCCAGGCCGCACCGCAGCAGCCGGGCGCCTACGGACCGCAGCAGGGCGCCTACGGCGGTCCGAACGCGCACTACGCCGCGCCGGAGACCTTCCCCGGTGGCGCCCCGTCCGCCCCGCCGCAGCAGGGGCGGGGCGCCGGCGGCGGACGCCGGGGCCCCAACACCAAGGGCCTGCTGATCGCCGCGGTCGCCGTGGTCGCGGCGGTCGTCGTCGGCATCACCCTGGCGATGACCAGCAGCGGCGACAAGGAGGAGGGCGGCAACGAGGCGGGCGGCGACACCGCACCCACCCAGTCCGCGACCACCGACCCGAGCCCGACGGCGAGCAGCAGCGCCGAGGAAGAGGTGAAGCTGCCGTCGGCCGAGGCGGGCGCGCTGCAGCTGTCGCCCGGCGTGACGACGGCCTCCGACGTCGAGGGCGCCCAGTCGGCGGGCGGTCTCTACGTGGCCAACCTCAACCAGCCCGGCGCCTCGGTCACCTGGACCGTCAACGGCATCCCCGAGGACGGCGCCTACACCCTCTTCGCCCGCTACAGCGCGGCCGGCGAGGACCAGTCGATGACGCTCACGGTCAACGGCAAGCCGTTCGGCAGCAAGATGAACCTGAGCAACTTCGCGCGCGCCGAGGACGGCGACTTCGCCAAGGGCTGGACCAAGACCTACGCCTGGCCCACGCTGAACAAGGGCACCAACACGATCTCGCTGTCCTGCGCGGACGGCGACAAGTGCAACATCCTGCTCGACCAGTTCTCCCTGAAGAAGGGCCAGGTCACGGACTGACGGGCCAGGTCACGGACCGACGGGCCGGGGCACGGACCGACGGGACAGGTGTCGGGGGCACACCGGGCCGGCGGGTCACGCCGCGTCGGCCTCCGCCGTCACCGTGATCCCCCGGCCCAGCAGCTCCTCGTACGCCGCCCGGTCGAACTCGCCCGCCACCGGGGACAGCACCGTCGCCGCGGACAGGGCGACCGCGCGGGCCAGGCGGTCCGGCCAGGGCAGGTGCTCCACCAGGCCCGACAGCAGGCCCGCGACGACGGAGTCGCCCGCGCCGGTCGGATTGCCGCGCACCCGCGCGGGCGGCACCGCCCGCCACCAGCCCTCGGGGGTCACCGCGAGCAGGCCCTCGGCGCCCAGGGAGGCCACCACGGACCGGGCGCCCCGTCTGCGGGCGGCCTGGCCGGCCCTCAGCGGCTCGTGCGCCCCGGTCAGCTCCGCCAGTTCGCCGGCGTTCGGCTTGATCATGTCGGGGCGGGCGGCGACCCCCCGGCGCAGCGGCTCCCCGCTGGTGTCCAGCAGCACCGGTACGCCCGCCGCGCGCGCGGTGCGCACCAGTCCGGCGTAGGCGCCCACCGGCACGCCCGGCGGCAGGCTGCCGCACAGGGCGACCGCCGAGGCGCCGGCGAGCAGGCCGTCGTACGCCTTCTGGAAGGTGCTCCACTCGGCGGGGGAGACGACCGGGCCCGGTTCGTTGAGCTGGGTGGTGTCGCCGGTGCGCTCGTCGACGACGGCGATGGTGCGCCGGGTGGCGCCCGCGACCGGCACCAGCGCGTCGGTCACCTCGCGCAGGCCGGTGAGCCCCTCGCGCACCGCGTCCCCGGTGGTGCCGCCGGCGAAGCCGGTGACCGTCACCGCGTGGCCGAGGACGGCGAGCACCCGGGCCACGTTGAGCCCCTTGCCGCCGGGGCGTTCCGTCACGTCGGTGACCCGGTGGGAGGCGTGGGGGCGCAGGCCCTGGACGCGGTAGGTGATGTCGACAGCGGTGTTCAGCGTGACCGTGAGTATCACCCGTACCGACCTCCCCCGAGGGTCTGTGTCCGCCATGTGTGCCGAGGACATCGTCCGGAGCCGTGGCACCCGAAGCCGTGGTGTCCGGATCCACGTTGCCCGGATCCACGTCGCCCGGACCCATGTGTCCTGACCCATGTGCCCGGAGTCGTGTGCTCCGGGTACACGATCATGCCAAACGGACGGCCGTCGGCCCAGCCCCGCGGCCCAGCCCCGCGGACCGGTCAGCCCAGTCGGGGGTCGACCACCCATTCGCCCCGGCGCATCACACCCACCAGATCGAACCCGGCGTCGAGGACGACCAGGTCGGCGTCCTTGCCGGGCTCCAGGGAGCCGACGCGGTCGGCGAGGCCGAGCAGCCGGGCCGGGTTGGCGGAGATCGCGGCGACGACGTCCTCGACGGGCAGCCCGTCCACCGTCACCGCCCGCTTGAAGGCGCGGTCCAGGGTGAGCGTGGAGCCGGCGATCGAGCCGCCCTCCGTCAGCCGGGCCACGCCGTCCGCGACCTCGACCTCCATCGGGCCGAGCATGTAGCGGCCGTCGCCGAAGCCGGCCGCGTCCATCGCGTCGGTGATGAAGGCGACCCGGGCGGCGCCCGCGTGGTGGAAGGCCAGCCGGAGGGCGGCCGGGTGCAGATGGGTGCCGTCGTTGATCAGCTCGACGGTGACCCGCTCGTCCTCCAGCAGGGCGGCGATGGGGCCGGGGGAGCGGTGGCCGAGCGGCGGCATGGCGTTGAACAGGTGCGTGGCGACGCTCGCGCCCGCGTCGACGGCCTGCAGCGTCTGCTCGTAGGTCGCGTCGGTGTGCCCGACGGCGGCGATCACGCCGTGCTCGACGAGCAGCCGTACGGAGTCCAGGCCGCCCGGCAGCTCGGTGGCGAGCGTCATCATCCTCGCGTGCCCGTGCGCGGCGTCGATCAGCTTGCGGACCTCGGCCGGGTCGGGGTCGCGCAGCAGCTGTTCGTCGTGCGCGCCCTTGCGGCACGGGGAGATGAACGGGCCCTCGAAGTGGATGCCGGCGATGTCGCCCTGCTGGGCCAGCTCGGCGAGCATCCCGGCGTGCCGGGCGAGGAAGTCCAGGTCGCCGGTGACGGCGGAGGCGACCAGCGTGGTGGTGCCGTGCAGGCGGTGGGTGCGGACGCCCCGGAGGATGTCCTCGGCGGTGCCGCCGGCGAAGGAGGCGCCGCCGCCGCCGTGGTTGTGGAGGTCGACGAAGCCGGGGACCACCCAGTGGCCCGACACGTCCAGGACCTCGGCCCCGGGCGGCGCGGTGTCCGCGATCCGCGTGCCGTCGACGACCACCCGGCCGCCGTCCACGGTGCCGGTGGGAAGCACCACCCGGGCTCCGGCGAGAACCTTGCTTGGGGCCATCAGGTGGTTACCTCCGGGGGAGTCGTGGGTGTGGTGTCGAGCAGGTTCCAGGCCAGGAGCCCGGCACCGAGACAGCCGGCGGTGTCCCCCAGGGCCGCGGGGACGATCTCGGGCGGCCGCTGGAAGGTGACGCGCCGCCGGACGGCGTCCCGCAGCGGTGTGAACAAGGTTTCCCCCGCCTCGGCGAGGCCGCCACCGATGACGAGGACGCGGGGGTCCAGCAGGGTGAGCGCGGTGACCAGCCCGTCGGCGAGGGCGTCCACGGCGTCCTGCCACACGGCGCGCGCCCGCGCGTCGCCCGACGCGACGGCCCCGGCACAGCCGGCGGCGTCCGCCTCCGGATCGCCCGTGGCCTCGGCCCAGGCCCGGCCGACGGCCGACGCGGACGCGTACCGCTCCAGGCAGCCGCGCTGCCCGCAGGGGCACGGCGTGCCGCCGGGGCGGACGACGACGTGGCCGATCTCGCCCGCGAAGCCGTGGGCGCCCGCCTCCACCCGGCCGTCGATGCCGATGGCGCCCGCGATGCCGGTGCCCAGCGCCACGAACAGGAACCGGTCGGCGCCCCGTCCGGCCCCGAGGAGTCCCTCGGCGAGCCCGCCGGTGCGCACGTCGTGGCCGAGGGCGACCGGGACGCCGCCGAGCCGCTCGGAGAGCAGCGCGCGCAGGGGTACGTCGCGCCAGCCGAGGTTGGCGGCGTACACGGCGGTGCCCCGCTCCTCGTCGATGATGCCGGGGACGGCGACCCCGGCGGCGACGGCGTCCTCGCCGAACCGGCCGGCGCCCAGGGCGCGCAGTTCGGCGGCGAAGCCGAGGATGCCCGCGACGACGGCCTCGGGGCCGCGCTCGCGTCCGGTGGCGCGGCGGGCCCGGTGCAGCAGCTCGCCCCCCGGCCCCGTCAGGGCGGCCTTCATCCCGGTTCCGCCCACGTCGAGGGCGATGACATGTCTCACGGGGACAGTGTGGCGCGTACACCCGGGAGAGGTCTAGTCCACTCGCGTGGTGTAGACCTTAGTCCGGTAAGCGGACACACGGGCCGGTGATCGGCGACGACCGACCGGCACACGGGCAGGGCGGGGCAGGAACGATGCAGCGGCACAGGACAGGAACGGTCGCGGTGATGTGCGCCCTGGGCATGACGGCGGTCCTCGGCGGCTGCGGGATCACCGGCGGATCCGACGAGGTCACCCTGCGGCTGGTCGCCGCCGACTACGGCGACAGCAAGGCCAACAGCTCCCAGCACTACTGGAACGACCTCGCCAGGGCCTACGAGGCCGACCACCCCGACGTGCACGTCGAGGTCACCGTCCACTCCTGGAACGACGTCGACCGCGAGGTCCGCGAGATGGTCGACGCCGGCGAGGCCCCCGACATGGCGCAGATCGGCGCCTACTCCGATTACGCCGCCGAGGGCCTGCTCTACCGGGCCGACGACGTCCTCTCCATCCCGGTCCAGGCCGACTTCGTCTCCCAGCTGGCGACGGCCGGCCAGGTCGACGGCGTGCAGTACGGCATGCCGTTCGCGGCCTCCACCCGCGTGCTCTTCTACAACAAGACCCTCTTCGCGAAGGCCGGCGTCACCCCGCCCAAGACCTGGGACGACCTCGCCGAGGCCGCCGAAGCGCTCAAGTCGAAGGGCGTGAAGTACCCGTACGCGCTGCCGCTCGGCGCCGAGGAGGCACAGGCCGAGACGATGCAGTGGATGCTCAGCGGCGGTGGCGGCTACACCGACGACGTCGGCATCTACTCCATCGACTCGCCGCAGAACGTCACCACCTTCACCTGGCTCAAGGACGAACTGGTCGGCAAGGGCCTCACCGGCCCCGTCGCCCCCGGCAAGCTCGACCGCGCCGACGCCTTCGCCGCCTTCGCCAACGGCGACGTCGGCATGCTCAACGGCCACCCCTCGCTGATGAAGGCGGCATCGGCCAAGGGCGTGGAGTACGGCATGGTCACCACCCCCGGCATCGACGGCGCGAGCAGGAGCACGCTCGGCGTCACCGACTGGATGACGGCCTTCAAGAAGAACGGCCACCAGGAGGAGATCGGCGACTTCCTCGACTTCGTCTACAGCGAGGAGAACGTCCTCGGCTTCTCCCGCGAGTACGACCTGCTGCCGGTCACCAGCTCCGCGTCCGAGGTGATGAGCACGGCGGCCGAGGACAAGGACCTCAAGCCCTTCCTGGACGAGCTGCTGCTCTCCGAGCTCTACCCCGTCGGCAAGACCTCCTGGGCCTCGGTCAGCGCGGAGGTGAAGAAGAGCATCGGCCGGGCGGTCGCCCCCGGCGCCAGTACCTCGGAGGTGCTGAGCCGGGTCCAGGCGACCGCGATGCGGGCCGACAACGGCGAGTAGCGGCCCCCGCCGGCGGCTGCCGCTGTCGGTGGCGGGCGTTACGGTGCCCTGCATGGAACCGAGGGAACCGGAAGAAGTGGGAGAACCGGGAGAGCTGGGGGAGAGGGAGCGCGCCGTCCTCGCGCTGGAACGCCGCGGCTTTCCGGGCCCCGGCGCGAAGGAACGCGCGATCCGGGAGGAGCTGGGCCTGGCCCCCGTGCGCTACTACCAGCTCCTCAACGCCCTCCTGGACGACCCCCGCGCCCTGGCCCTCGACCCGGTGACGGTCAACCGGCTGCGCCGGGTGCGCCGGTCGCGGCGCGCCGAGCGCTGAGGTTCCCTTCCGCGGCCACGGGATAGGTTCGCCGTATGGGCAGCCACAAGGAATCCACCGACCCCCGGGTCCCCGCGGACCACCTGCCGACGCCCGCGACCGAGGCCGGCCGCGAAGGGCTCGACGCCCTCCTCGCCCGCCCCGGCCGCGCGGTGATCGCACTCGACTTCGACGGCACGCTCGCCCCGATCGTGCCCGACCCCGACCAGGCGCGCGCCCACCCGGACGCTGTCCCGGCCCTCGCCGCGCTCGCCCCGAAGGTCGCCTCCGTCGCGGTGATCACCGGCCGGCCGGCCGAGGTCGCCGTCCACCACGGAGGCTTCGCGGGCGTCCCCGGCCTCGACCACCTCGTCGTCCTCGGCCACTACGGCGCCGAGCGCTGGGACGCCGCCACCGGCCGCGTCACCGCCCCGCCGCCCCACCCGGGGGTGGCCGCCGTCCGCGCCGAACTGCCGGGACTGCTGGACGCCGCCGGTGCCGGCGCCGGGCAGGGCGTCCGGATCGAGGAGAAGGGGCGGGCGGTCGCCGTGCACACCCGCCGCGCGGCCGATCCGCAGGGCGCCTTCGACACCCTGCGCGGCCCCCTGGCCGACCTGGCCGCCCGCCACGGCCTCGTCGTCGAACCGGGCCGCCTGGTACTGGAGCTGCGCCCGCCCGGCATGGACAAGGGCGTCGCGCTGCGCGAGTACGCCCGCGAGAGGGGCGCCGCGTCCGTCCTCTTCGCCGGCGACGACCTCGGCGACCTCCCCGCCTTCGCGGCCGTCGGCACCCTGCGCGCCGAGGGCATCCCGGGACTCCTGGTGTGCAGCGGCAGCGACGAGGTGACGGAACTGCGGGAACGCGCGGACCTGGAGGTGGACGGCCCGGCCGGGGTGGTGGCCCTCCTGAGGACCCTCGCGGAACGCCTGGCCTGACGCCGATGTCACGAGGATGTCTGCGAGTGTCACAGACCTGTCCGGACGCCACGGGCGAGGCAACCGGGTCGTGTGCCGGGCGCTCCTCCGAACCGTAAGGCCGGTCGATACGGCCCCCAACCGTGGAGGACAACGTCATGCCCGCTCGCAAGTTCTCGGTGCTCGCCCTCGCCGTCCTGGCCGCCGGTCTGACGCTCACCGCCTGCGACGGCGGCGGCACCGCCGACGGCGCCGCGTCCTCCCCCTCGGCGACGACCGCCGCGCAGTCCCCCACCGCCGCGCAGTCCCCCACCACCACGACGGGCGCTTCCGCCGGCGGCTCGGCGTCCGCCGGTGGCGCGGCGTCCGCCGCCCCCGGCAAGGAGGGGGCGAAGTGCACGGACCAGAAGGACTACGCGGGTGACCCCCGGTCGAACGCGGAGATCAACTCGATCGGCGCGGACACCGGCACCTGCCCGCAGCCGCAGAAGGGCGCCGGCGCCCCCTCGAAGGCTCTCGCGCTGGACCTGAAGTGCACCAACCAGCTGGACTACGCGAACGACCCGCGGTCGAACGCGGAGATCAACTCGATCGGCGCGGAAACCGGCACCTGCCCCGCGCCGAAGGGAGACAAAGCCTCGTCGGGCGACCTCGCGCTGGACCTGAAGTGCACCAACCAGCTCGACTACGCGAACGACCCGCGGTCGAACGCCGAGATCAACTCCATCGGCGCGGACACCGGCACCTGCCCCGTGCCGCAGCAGTAGGCGGCCGACGCGGCTCAGCCCCGCAGCGCCTCCAGCTGGTCCAGGAACCACCGCGCCGGAGGCAACGCCGTCCCCGCCGCCGCCAGCCGCTTCGACCGTTCCGCCCGCTCCCCGGGCGGAACGGACAGCGCCTCGTGCAGCGCCTTTGCCGTCCCGGCGACGTCGTACGGGTTCACCACCACCGCGTCGTCGCCCAGCTCCTCGTACGCCCCCGCCTCCCGCGACAGCACCAGCACGCACCCCTCGTCGGAGACGACCGGCACCTCCTTCGCCACCAGGTTCATCCCGTCCCGGATCGGGTTGACCAGCGCCACGTCCGCCAGCCGGTACGCCGCCAGGGACCGCGCGAAGTCGTCCTTCACGTGCAGCACGACCGGCTTCCACCCGGCCGTCCCGAACTCCGCGTTGATCTGCTCCGCGACCCGCTGCACCTCGGCCGTGTACTCCCGGTACACGGCGAGGTCCTGCCGTGACGGGTAGGCGAACGCGACGTGCACGACCCGCTCCCGCCACTCGGGCCGGTCGACGAGCAGCTGCCGGTAGGCCAGCAGCCCCCGCACGATGTTCTTGGACAGCTCGGTCCGGTCCACCCGCACGACCGTCCGGCGCGCACCGCCGTCCGGCGCCCGGCCGATCTCCTCCCGCAGCGCGGCCATCCGCTCGTCCACATCGGCCTCGTGCGACCGCTTCCGCAGGAACTCCCCGTCCGCGCCCAGCCCGTGCACGCCGATCTCCGTGCCGCCGAGCCCGCCCACCAGCGCGTCGCAGCAGGCGGTGAACGCGTCGGCCCACCGCCGGGTGAGGAACCCGAGCCGGTCGGCGCCGAGCATGCCGCGCAGCACCTGCCCGGCGATGTCGTCCGGCAGCATCCGGAAGTACTCCACCGGCGCCCACGGCGTGTGCGAGAAGTGGCCGATCCTGAGGTCGGGCCGCAGTTCGCGCAGCATCCCCGGCACCAGCGTCAGGTGGTAGTCCTGCACCATCGCGACCGCGCCCTCGGCGGCCTCCTCGGCCAGCGCCTCGGCGAAGGCCCGGTTGAAGGCCTCGTAGGAGGCCCACTGCCGCCGGAACTCCGCGTCGAAGACGGGCTCCAGCGGCGTCTGGTACAGCATGTGGTGCACGAACCACAGCACCGAGTTGGCGATCCCGTTGTACGCGTCCGCGTGCACGTCGGCCGGCACGTCCAGCATCCGCACGCCGTCCTCGCCCACCCCGCGCCGCACCGCCTCGCGGTCGCCGTCGCCCAGCGCGGAGCACACCCACAGCGCGCCCGCGTCCGGGCCGATGGCCGACAGACCGGAGACGAGACCGCCGCCGCCGCGTCTGGCACGCAGCGAACCGTCCTCCCCCACCTCGTACGAGACAGGCCCCCTGTTGGAGGCGACGAGCACCTGAGCTGCACCGAAGCTTGAAGCCATAAGCCTCAACGTAGCCCGGCCCCGAGAACCTCAAACGTTCCCCCCGTCACCCCGGTGAAGGGGCACCGGGGATCCGGCGCCCACGGACGGCGCGCCCCGCACTCCGGCCGGCTCACGCCACCCGGCGGGCCGCGTACTCCGCGATCTGGGTCATCGGGGGCCGTTCCTCCGTGTCCACCGGGTAGGTGCGCGGCTCGAAACCGGCCTCGCCCCGCTCGAACTGGGTCAGGGCCGGCCGGACCAGGTGGCCGCGGGCCAGCCGGAGCTGGGCGGTGCGGTAGATCGCGGCGGACATGCGGCCCAGGGCCTGCCCGTCCTGGTGCCGGTGCCGGCGGACGCCGACGTCGACCTGCGCGAGGGCGTCCAGGCCCACCAGGTGCAGGGCGTCGACCAGCATGCCCAGCTCCACCCCGTAGCCGACGGGGAAGGGGAGACGCTCCAGGAGGGAGCGGCGGGCCGCGTACTCGCCGCCGAGCGGCTGGACGAAGCCGGCCAGCAGCGGCCAGTGCAGGTTGAGCAGCGGGCGGGCCATCAGCTCGGTGACCCGGCCGCCCTGCCCGGCCGCGGTGCCGAGCGGGCGGTCGTACATCGCCTTGACGAGGTGCACCTCCGGGTCGGTGAGCAGCGGGCCCACGATGCCGGAGACGAAGTCCGCCGAGAAGTCGCGCAGGTCCGCGTCGACGAAGCAGACGATGTCGCCGCCGGTGACCAGCAGCGACCGCCACAGCACCTCGCCCTTGCCGGGAACGGCCGGTATGCGGGGGAGTATCCCGTCGCGGTGGACGACGCGCGCCCCCGCAGCCGCGGCCACCGCCGCCGTGCGGTCCGTCGAGCCGGAGTCCACGACCACGAGCTCGTCGACGAGGGGGACGCGCTCCATCAGCTCGCGGCGGATCACCGCGACGATGTCGCCGACGGTCGCCTCCTCGTCGAGCGCGGGCAGCACCACGCTGACCGTCTGACCCGTGGCGCGCTTGGCGGCCATGATCCGGCCGAGCGGGCGGTCCGCCACGGACCAGGAGCGTGCGTCCAGCCAGCGCTCGACTTCTTCCAGCACGGTCGGTGGGCTCCTCTGTGATCCATCTCGCGGTTCGGACGACTATCTCAACTGTCGTGGCCTTCGGTTACAGTCTTGAACAACGCGGGCGGCCGGTGCATGCCGGGGCCCCACGTGACATGCGAAAAACAACCACATACCGCTCATCCAGAGGGGCAGAGGGACACGGCCCGATGAAGCCCCGGCAACCCTCCAGCCGGTTCTCGCAGACCTGAGTCACGGTCGATCGCAGCGCGAGGCTCCCGGCTAGGGAAGGTGCCAAATCCGTCTCACGGCGAGATGCGTCGTGAGGAAGATGAGGAGAAAGGGCCTCGCCTCACATGGCTGTGCAGACTGTCGCAAGCAACGCCGACGACACCGCTTCCCCCGCCCCCTCCGTGGACCTGGGTCCCGCCGTGGCGCTCTCCTGCCGCGAATGCGGTCACCGCGTGCCGCTCGGCCCGGTCTTCGCCTGCGAGGAGTGTTTCGGCCCGCTGGAGATCGCCTACGACTTCTCGGCCTACGACACCGAGGAGTTGCGGAGGCGCATCGAAGCGGGCCCCGCGAACATCTGGCGCTACGCCCCCCTGCTGCCCGTCCCCGCCGACGTGGCCGACAAGCCGAACATCAACCCCGGCTGGACCAAGCTGGTCAAGGCCGACAACCTCGCCCGCGAACTCGGCGTCACCGGCGGCCTGTTCGTCAAGGACGACTCCGGCAACCCGACGCACTCCTTCAAGGACCGCGTCGTCGCCCAGGCCCTGGAGGCCGCCCGCGCCTTCGGCTTCACCACCCTGTCCTGCTCCTCCACCGGCAACCTCGCCGGCGCCGTCGGCGCCGCCGCCGCCCGCGCCGGCCTGCGCTCCTGCGTGTTCATCCCGCACGACCTGGAACAGGGCAAGGTCGTCATGGCCGCCGTCTACGGCGGTGAACTCGTCGGCATCGAGGGCAACTACGACGACGTCAACCGCTTCTGCTCCGAGCTGATCGGCGACCCGGCCGGCGAGGGCTGGGGCTTCGTCAACGTCAACCTGCGCCCGTACTACGCCGAGGGGTCCAAGACCCTCGCGTACGAGATCTGCGAGCAGCTCGGCTGGCGGCTGCCCGACCAGATCGTCGTCCCGATCGCCTCCGGCTCCCAGCTCACGAAGATCGACAAGGGCCTGCGGGAGCTGATCGCGCTCGGTCTGGTCGAGGACCGGCCGTACAAGATCTTCGGTGCCCAGGCCGAGGGCTGCTCGCCGGTGTCCACCGCGTACAAGGCCGGGCACGACGTCGTACGCCCGCAGAAGCCGAACACCATCGCCAAGTCGCTGGCGATCGGCAACCCGGCCGACGGCCCCTACGTCCTGGACATCGCCCGCCGCACCGGCGGCGCGGTGGAGGACGTGACCGACGAGCAGGTCGTCGACGCCATCAAGCTGCTCGCCCGCACGGAGGGCATCTTCGCGGAGACCGCGGGCGGTGTGACGGTCGGCGTCACGAAGAAGCTGATCGAGGACGGCGTCCTGGACCCGTCGCTCACCACGGTCGTCCTCAACACCGGCGACGGCCTCAAGACCCTCGACGCGGTGGCCGGCACCGGCCTGACCGCGACGATCCGCCCCGACCTGGACTCCTTCCGAGAGGCTGGCCTCGCATGAGCGTGACCGTTCGCATCCCCACCATCCTGCGCACCTACACCGGCGGGAAGGCCGAGGTCGCCGCCGAGGGCGCCACCCTCGCCGAGGTCATCTCCGACCTGGAGAAGAACCACACCGGCATCGCCGCCCGCGTCCTGGACGACCAGGGCAAGCTGCGCCGCTTCGTCAACGTCTACGTCAACGACGACGACGTCCGCTTCGAGCAGGGGCTGGAGACCGCGACGCCGGACGGCGCGGGCGTCTCCATCATCCCGGCGGTCGCCGGCGGCTGACCGCCGCCCGGCCCCCCGGCCGGCCCGCCGTCACCTTCGGTGAACGGCGTCACGCAGAGTTCCCCGGATTACCCCCTCCGCAAGAGAAGCGGAGGGGGTAATTCCATGTGATTGGGCGCGGTAGAGTTGGGGAACGCGCCCCCGGTCACCGGGCCGGCGCCTTCGCTTTCTCTCCGCGCGCCCGACAAGATGCAGCCAAAATGTGGCGCATTTCGCGGCCTTTGTTCACTTTGCGCGGCCCGACTTGACCCGTCATCAGGTGAAACTTCGCCATTTTCCGGACCGGGTGCGTCCAGATTTCTCGTCCGAGTGACCTGTTGCAGACGGCAGTTGGGCAGATACATTCAGCCGCGGTCGACGCGTTCCGGCGCACGCCCCCGCCCATTGGGGGGTGAGGTCTGACCCGGATCCGCGAAGTGTGGATCTGCGCAAGGGCCAGTAATAGGGGAGTTAGGCATGGCTCAGGGCACCGTCAAGTGGTTCAACGCGGAGAAGGGGTACGGCTTCATCGCGGTCGACGGTGGTGCGGATGTTTTCGTCCACTACAGCGCGATCCAGATGGACGGCTACCGCACCCTCGAAGAAGGCCAGCGGGTCGAGTTCGAGATCTCGCAGGGTCAGAAGGGCCCGCAGGCCGACATGGTCCGCCTCAGCGCCTGAGACGCGCGGCCACCGCAAGTCAACGGTCTTCCCCGAAGGGCCCGCACCCGTACCTGGGTGCGGGCCCTTCGGCCTGCCCGGACCCGGAGGACCCTGCCCCGGCTCCGGTCCCGGGCCCGTGTCCGGCCGGTGTTCGCGGGCGGCGGACCCGCCCCCCGATCCCCATAGGCGCTTGCGCCCGCCCGTCACCCGACCACCACCCCTCGACGAGCCCGCTACGCGGGCGCACCTTGCACTCGGGCGGGTCGAGTGCTAATCATTGGCGTTAGCACTCTGAAGGTGAGAGTGACAACGAAGGACCGGGTCGGTGAGGCCCGCGGGCCGACGTGGGAAGGAACCACGGGGCCGGCGAGCCGTCCGTCGCGGGCGCGGGCGCGGTCCGAAGGAATCACCCCCAGTCCTGGAGGGACCACTTCACATGGCCAAGATCATCGCGTTCGACGAGGAGGCGCGGCGCGGCCTCGAGCGCGGCATGAACCAGCTCGCGGACGCCGTCAAGGTGACGCTCGGCCCCAAGGGCCGCAACGTCGTCCTCGAGAAGAAGTGGGGCGCGCCCACGATCACCAACGACGGTGTCTCCATCGCCAAGGAGATCGAGCTCGAGGACCCGTACGAGAAGATCGGCGCCGAGCTGGTCAAGGAAGTCGCCAAGAAGACGGACGACGTCGCCGGTGACGGTACGACCACCGCGACCGTTCTGGCCCAGGCCCTGGTGCGCGAGGGTCTGCGCAACGTGGCCGCCGGCGCCAACCCGATGGCCCTGAAGCGCGGCATCGAGAAGGCCGTCGAGGCCGTCTCCGCCGCCCTGCTGGAGCAGGCGAAGGACGTCGAGACCAAGGAGCAGATCGCCTCCACGGCCTCCATCTCCGCCGCCGACACCCAGATCGGCGAGCTGATCGCCGAGGCCATGGACAAGGTCGGCAAGGAAGGCGTCATCACCGTCGAGGAGTCCCAGACCTTCGGTCTGGAGCTGGAGCTCACCGAGGGTATGCGCTTCGACAAGGGCTACATCTCGGCGTACTTCGCCACCGACATGGAGCGTATGGAGGCCGTCCTCGACGACCCGTACATCCTGATCGCCAACTCCAAGATCTCCAACGTCAAGGACCTGCTCCCGCTCCTGGAGAAGGTCATGCAGTCGGGCAAGCCGCTGCTGATCATCGCCGAGGACGTCGAGGGCGAGGCCCTGTCGACCCTGGTCGTCAACAAGATCCGCGGCACCTTCAAGTCCGTCGCCGTCAAGGCCCCGGGCTTCGGCGACCGCCGCAAGGCCATGCTCGGCGACATCGCCATCCTCACGGGCGGCGAGGTCATCTCCGAGGAGGTCGGCCTCAAGCTGGAGAACGCCACGCTCGACCTGCTGGGCAAGGCGCGCAAGGTCGTCATCACCAAGGACGAGACCACGATCGTGGACGGCGCCGGCTCCGCCGAGCAGGTCCAGGGCCGGGTCAACCAGATCCGCGCCGAGATCGAGAACAGCGACTCGGACTACGACCGCGAGAAGCTCCAGGAGCGCCTGGCGAAGCTGGCCGGCGGCGTGGCCGTCATCAAGGCCGGTGCCGCCACCGAGGTCGAGCTCAAGGAGCGCAAGCACCGCATCGAGGACGCCGTGCGCAACGCGAAGGCGGCCGTCGAGGAGGGCATCGTCGCCGGTGGTGGCGTGGCCCTGCTGCAGGCCTCCCAGGTCTTCGAGAAGCTGGAGCTCGACGGTGACGAGGCGACCGGCGCCAACGCCGTGAAGCTCGCGCTGGAGGCCCCGCTGAAGCAGATCGCCGTCAACGGTGGTCTCGAGGGCGGCGTCGTCGTGGAGAAGGTCCGCAACCTCCAGGTCGGCCACGGCCTGAACGCCGCGACCGGTGAGTACGTCGACATGATCGCCGAGGGCATCATCGACCCGGCGAAGGTGACCCGTTCCGCGCTGCAGAACGCCGCCTCCATCGCCGCGCTGTTCCTCACCACCGAGGCCGTCATCGCCGACAAGCCGGAGAAGGCCGCCGCGCCCGCCGGCGGCGGCATGCCGGGCGGTGACATGGACTTCTGATCGACCGGTTCCGGTTGATCGACCGTCCTTCGGTACCGAGGGCGGCACTCCTGGCCACAGGCCGGGGGTGCCGCCCTCGGGCGCGTTCCCGGGAAGATCCGCCGCGGCCGATGAGTTTTCGCGGTCGCCACGGTCGTAGTCGTACAAGATGAACGCACCGCGGGATGCCCCGTGCCACCGCACACCCAGGAGACGACCAGATGCGCACCCTGATCAGCACCGCCTTCGTCTCGCTCGACGGAGTCATGGAGGCTCCCGGCGGCGAGCCCGGCTACCGGAACTCGGGCTGGACCTTCAAGGACGTGGAGTTCCTCCCCGAGGCGTTCGAGATCAAGGGCCGGGAACAGAAGGAGGCCGGTGCCCTGCTGCTCGGCCGGGTCAGCTACCAGGCGTTCAGCACGGTCTGGCCGGACATGGAGGAGTTCGCCGACTACAGGACGATGCCGAAGTACGTCGTCTCCACCACCCTCACCGACGGCGATCTGGTGGACGACTGGGGCGAGACCACGATCCTGCGCTCGCTCGACGACGTCGCCGCGCTGAAGGAGACGGAGGGCGCCCCGCTCATCGTCCACGGCAGCGCCGCCCTCAACCGGGCCCTGTCGGACGCCGGTCTGATCGACCGCTACCACCTGCTGGTCTTCCCGCTGCTCCTCGGAGCGGGGAAGCGGCTGTTCAGCGACACGGACAAGGACACCCAGCGGCTGAGGCTCGTCGAGCACGAGACCTACGCCAACGGCATCCAGAAGAACGTCTTCGACGTCGTCCGCTGACCCCTCCCGCGGCCCCGTCCACCGGCGCGGTGCCCGGCCGAAGGGCTCAGCCGAAAGCCTCGGCCGAAGGGCTCAGCCGAAGGCGCCGCCGCCCATCGGCTCGATGTCCACCCGCACCGGCGTCCCCCACACGCGCAGCACCTCGTAGTCCGTGAACTCGTGCACCAGCCGGTACGCCATGGCCGCGCGCGGGGCGCGCAGCTGGGCGGCGATGTACAGCTCGGCCTCGCGGCGGTCGCGGCGCGGGGTGCCGCACAGCTGCCACGCCTGCCCGTTCCACAGCTCGGGCAGCCAGCGCTGCTGGGGCTGCGGGCGGTCGCCGCGCACCCCGTACCGGGACTGCACCGGCTCGGTGTGCCGGGCCGGGAGGGGGCCGCCGCCGTACTCGGCGTCGTACTCGGCGCGGCGGGCGGTGCGGCGGCGGGTCTCGCACAGCAGGCACAGGTCGGGGGCGGCCTCGTCGACCGGCCCGTTCGGGTGCTCGGGGCAGCGGGTGCTCGGGGCGGCCGCCGTGACGCCCTCCTCCAGCCGGTCCAGCGCGCGCTTCAGGTCGGCGCGGATCTCGTGCAGCTTGGCGTCGGGGGTGTCGGCGGTCAGGGCCTCGCCGTGCTCACCGAGGAGACGCAGGGCGCGGCCCAGGGCGGTCAGCTGGGCGTGGTTCATGTTCCTCAGGGTCGCACACGGGGCCGGTGGGGCGGACCGCCCGTGCGCACGCCGCCCGCGTGCCCGGGGCTCAGGTGGCCGCCGCGGCCAGCGCGGCGCGCAGCCGGCCGCCGGAGTCCTCCAGGAGGCGGGCGGCCGTGGGGCCGTCCACGTCGGCCAGCAGCGCCAGGATGGCGTGCTTGACCTCGCCGCCGGTGGCGGTCAGGGCGCGCTCGACCTCGTCGTCGGCGGCACCGGTGGCGAGCGCGACGATACGGCGGGAGCGGGCGCGCAGCTTCTCGTTGGAGGCGCGGACGTCGACCATCAGGTTCCCGTACGTCTTGCCGAGCCGGATCATGGTGATCGTCGACAGCATGTTGAGGACCAGCTTCTGCGCCGTGCCGGCCTTCAGCCGGGTGGAGCCGGTGAGCAGCTCGGGGCCGGTGACGACCTCGATGCCGTGCTCGGCGGCGGCGGCCAGCGCGCTGCCCGCGTTGCAGGCCAGGCCGACGGTCAGCGCGCCGAGCGCCCGCGCGTGCTCGACGGCGCCGACGGCGTACGGGGTGCGGCCGGAGGCGGAGACGCCGACCACCGTGTCGTCGGGGGTGAGGGCGAGCGCGTCGAGGTCGGCGCGGGCGAGCCCGGCGGAGTCCTCGGCGCCCTCGACGGAGGTCGTCATGGCCTCGGCGCCACCCGCGATCAGGCCGACGACCTGCCCGGGGGCCGTGTTGAAGGTGGGCGGGCACTCCGAGGCGTCCAGCACGCCGAGCCGGCCGGCCGTACCGGCGCCCGCGTAGACCAGCCGTCCGCCCCGGGCCATCCGGGCGGCGACGGCGTCGACGGCGGCGGCGATCTCGGGCAGCCGCGCGGCGACGGCGGCGGGCACGGTGGCGTCCTCGCCGTTCATCAGCCGCGCGATGTCGAGCGTGGACATCCGGTCGATCCCGGCCAGCTCGGGCCGGAACGCCTCGGTGGTCAGCGTCTCCAACTGGGAACGGAGATCGGGGTGTCGGGGGGTCTCAGTCATGAACCAGCCGCTCTTTTCGCCTTCGGTGCCAGTCTTGGCCAGTCTTGTCCCGGGGCGCGGGAAGGTCCTACGGTCTCCCGCGGTGCCCGTGCCGGTGCGCCAGCGCCTCGTACGAAGCGGCCAGCGCCGGCGCGGCCGACTCGTACGTCCGCTGCGCCACCCCCACGAACAGGCAGTCCACCACCAGCAGCTGACTGGTCCGCGAGGACATCGCCGCCGGCCGCAGCTCGCTCTCCCGCGCCGTGGACGTGGTCAGCACGTGGTCGGCGTACTGCGTGACGGGGCTGTCGGGGCGGCCGGTGATCGCGACGGTCGTCGCGCCGCGTTCGAAGGCGGCCCGCAGCGGCTCGATGACGTCCCCCGTCGACCCGGAGTGCGTGATGGCGACGGCGACGTCCCCGGCGCGCAGCTGCACCGCGTTGGTGACGGCGAGGTGGGGGTCGTTCGGCGCGTGGGCTATGAGCCCTATGCGCAGCAGTTTCTGCGTGAGGTCCTGGGCGACCAGGCCCGAGGCGCCGATGCCGTACACGTCGGTGCGCCGGGCGGCGGCGAGCGCGGCGACGGCCGCGCCGAGCTGCACGGTGTCCAGGCCGGCGGCGGTGTCGGCGAGGGTCTGCCGCTCGTCGTGGGCCAGCTTGGCGACGACGTCCGCGATCGGGTCGTCGACCGCGATGTCGGTCGTGATGGCGGGCGTCCGTCCCGACTGCTGCTGCGCGGCGAGCCCGGCCAGCGCGAGGCGCAGGTCGCGGTAGCCGGGGTAGCCGAGCAGACGGGCGGTGCGTACGACGGTCGCCTCGCTGGTGCCGGTGAGCTCGGCGAGTCCGGTCACCGTGAGCGCCGCGCAGCCGGCCGGGTCGTCCGCGACGGCCTCGGCGACCCGCTGCATGGAACGCGTCATCGACGGCCCCAGCGTGCGGACCTTGGCCGCGAGGGCGGCGGGCGCGGGCGGCGCGCTCCCGCCCGCGCCGGCACGGCGGCCACGGGAGGCGCTCGCGGCGCTCGCGGCGTTCGCGGCGTTCGCGGCGTTCGCGGTGCCGGGGGCACTCACCGCACTCGGCGCGCTCGCCGTACTCTCCGTACTCTCCGCACTCGCGAAAGTTTCCTTCACTTCATCGGGCACTCGTGAAAGATATTTTCGTTTCGGTCCGCGGGTCAAGAGTGCGCACAATGGGTGCATGGACCCCATCAGCCCCCTGGAACAGGCCCTGCACGCGGCGCGCGCCCTGGTGCTCGCCGACCTCGTGACGGGCCAGGTGGCCGAGGCGGACGTCGTCTCGCTCGTCGAGGAGTCGGTCGTGCAGCGGCGCTGGTGGGTCGAGCAGTGGCCCGAGGGCGTGGAGTTCGTGGCCGGGCTGGTCGCGCAGGACGTGCAGGACGCCCTGCTGGAGCGGTACGGCCGCTGGCCGCTGTGCCCGGTGTGCGGCTCCGGCGACCCGCACGCCCTGGACGTCGAGCCGGAACTCGGCCCGGACCCGCACTGGGTGTGCGGCAAGGCCGGCGTGAAGGTCGCGCCGGTCGGTTCGCTGGGCGCCGTCACCGGCGGCACGCAGACCTCGTAGGGAGCCCCGGTGGCCGTCTACATCGACCCGCCCGCCTGGCCGGGACACGGCCGGATGTGGTCGCACCTCGTCAGCGACGACTCCTACGCCGAACTGCACGCGTTCGCCGAGCGGCTGGGCGTGCCGCGCCGCGCCTTCGAGCGCGACCACTACGACATCCCCGCCCACCGGTACGCGGACGTCGTCGCCGCCGGCGCGCGGGAGGTCAGCAGCCGCGAGGTGGTGCGGCTGCTGCACGCGGCGGGACTGCGCCGCCGCAAGGGCGGCGGCCGTCAGCGGCGCAGCCCGTAGGCGAACCGCGTCTCCTCCCCGCGACCCGGGTGAAAGGTGAGGCGGCCGGCGTAGGCGATCAGATCATCGGCGACATGCTCCGCCGTGTACCGGCAGCTCCACTCCAGCCGCCCGGCCCGCACCGCCTCCCAGTCCCGGTCCGTCGCCGTCCGCAGCAGTGCCACGGCGCTCGCGACGGCCTCCTCCACCTGATCCCCGCCCATGCTCAGCATGCCGGGCAGGCTACGGGGCCGGGCTGTCCCCGGACGAGAGCATTTCCAGCTCCCCGGCGATGTTGTAGCGCGCCGTCGCCTCCCACTCCCGCTGCCCGTACGGGGTGCGGAACAGCCGCGGCAGGCCGAGCAGCCGGCGGAGCACCGCGGACCGTCCCTCGCGGAAGGCGTCGTTCGGCACGAAGTGGTACTCCTCGCGGACAGCGGCCGTGTACACGGCGTACGCGCTCGGCGGCGAGGCGAGGACCGCCAGATCGGCGTCGCACAGCACCTGTCCGTTGCGGTCGTCGTCGGCGGGGTCGTGGGAGACGGTGAGCCGCACCAGCCGGGCCACCTCGGCGGTCCTCCCCGCCGGGACCCCGGCCTCGGGCAGCGCCCGCTCTGCGAGGCGGGCGGAGCGCTCTTCGTTCTCGGACCGCTCGGGCAGATACACGGCGTCGTGGAACCACGCGGCCAGCCGGACCGCGTCCGGATCGTCGGCGTACTCCTCCAGCACGTCGACGCGGTCCAGGACGGCGGTCAGGTGGGCGACCGTGTGATAGCGCCGCTGCGGCTCCTGCCAGCGGTCGAGCAGATTGTCGGCGTACGGCGCCGGGTCCGGGCCGGAGCCGGGGCGCCGGGCTCCCTCCAGAGCACGGGCGAAACGGGCACGGAGGACGTCGAGATCGGCCATGCGCCCATTGTCGCCCGGGGCCCGCCCCCCCGACTGCCGACGATTGCTGTGCGGGTTGGCGACGACCGCACTTCTGAAGTGACTTTGAAGTCATGACCATCACGCCTGTCGAAGCGAACTTCTCGGAGCTGCTCCAGAAGCCCGAGGACACGGTGGCCCGTATGCAGGACAGTGCCGGCCACGGCATCCGCCTGCACCGGCGTGACGCCGAAGACCTGTACCTGACCACGGCGGCCCGCGCCGAAGAGGCCGTTCAGGTGGTCGACTCCACGACCCGGATCTTCGTCGCGATGATGAGGAGCGACCCGCAGGCCGTGAAGATCCTCACGCACGTCTTCCCCGAGGCGTTCCCGTGGGTGCGCTTCCTGCCCGACGCCGCGGTCCGCGAGTTCCTGGTCGAGTTCATCGAGACCGCCCGCGCCGCCGTCGACCTGGACAACGTGAACCTGCTCGCCCCCGTGATCGCGGCCTGGAAGTCGACGGCTCTCGTCCACGCGGACAGCAAGCTGCACGGTGAGCTCACCAGTCCCGCGGGGGAAGATCTCGGCCCGGTCGAGTTGCCGGAGGGCCTTGGCGAGTGAGTCCGAAGCAGGGGGACCCGGTGGCGCCGCCGCCGGGCCGAGACGACTATGACGTCCGTTGTGGGAAGACGGCGGCCGTCGCCGGCCGGCGAGAGGCCGGCGAGCCTTTGCGAGCGGGGCGGTCTCACGCGGGACGCACACGGACGTGCCCGTGCTTCGTACGGACACCGGGGCCGGGCCGGACCTACCGTGGTGGCCATGACGACTCCTGCCGATGTGCACGACGTACGTGATCCCGAGCTGCCCGGGCGGTTGCTGGCCGGTGAGCGGGACGAGCTGGTGCCGCTGTTGCGGGCGCGGGCGGACGGGGACTTCGCGCTGCCGGTGGCGGCGTGTCCGGGGTGGACCGTGCGGGACGTGCTGGCGCACTGTTCGTCCGCGCTGATGCGGGTGGTGGAGGGACGGTTCGAGAAGGGCGTCTTCTCGCCCGCGTCCAACGAGCGCGACATCGCCGAGCGGGCGGACTGGCCGAACGCCCGGATCGTCGACGAGCTGGAACGCGGCATGACCGAGGCGGGGCCGGTGATCGGCCGCGCGGGCGGTGCGCTGGACCGGGTCGCGCTGGGGGAGTGGGTGCACGCCGGTGACGTACGGGTGGCCTTCGGCGAGCCGGGGGCGTACGCGGGGCGCGGGCTGCCGGACGCGCTGGCGCTGCTGGCCGCGGTCACCCGGGACCTCGGGCACGTGCCGCTCCACGCCGACCTGGACGACGTGGACGAGCCGCTGAAACTGGGCGAGGCGAGCGGGGAGCGGCCGCCGGGGCGGTTCATCGGCGACGCGGCGACGCTGGTGCGGCTGTACGCGGGGCGGCCGCCGGCCGACGGGGCCGGGTACGAGCTGGCCGGGGTCGAGGCGGCGGAGCTGAACATCTTCGGGGACTGAGCACGGGGCGAGGGGGGTCTCGCGGTGGCGTCGGGCGTAGGCTTGGATTGGACTAGACCTGTAGCGGTCCGGACAGCAGAGCAAGCCCGACCAAGCCCGACGAATGGGGTCCCATGAGCAAGCGTGCAGTCCTGGAGGTGATCGCCCTCGACGTCGAGGACGCGGTCGCCGCCCAGGCCGGAGGCGCGGATCGCCTCGAACTGGTCACCGACATGGCGGCCGACGGACTCACCCCGCCGGCCTCGGCCGTCGCCGCGATCCGCGCCGCCGTCGACATCGACGTACGGGTGATGCTGCGGCTCGCGGACGGCTTCGCCGCCGGGGACGTCGAACGGCTGGTGGGGGTCGCCGGGGAGATGCGGGAAGCCGGGGCGGAGCAGTTCGTGCTCGGGTTCCTCGACGCGGACGGGGATGTGGACCTGCGCGCGGTGGAGCGGGTCGCCGGGGCGCTGGAGGGCTGCCGGTGGACGTTCCACCGGGCCATCGACCGGGCCGCGGACCGGGACGCGGTGCGCAAGCGGCTGGCCGGCTTCCCCGGGCTGGACACGTATCTGACGGCCGGGTCGGCCGGGGGAGTCGACGAGGGACTGCCCACGCTGCTCGCGGAGGCGCGGCGGCGGGGGGAGCCGGGGTACGAGCAGCAGCTCCTGGTGGGGGGCGGACTGCGGCTGGACCATGTGCCGACGCTGCTGGACGCGGGGATCGACGGTTTCCACATCGGCGGCGCGGCGCGGCCCGCCGGGTGGGGCGGGCCGGTGTCGGCGGAGGCCGTCGCGGAGTGGCGGCGGGTGCTGGGGGCGTAGCCGCGGTCAGGACAGCTGTGGGGGCAGTCCCGTCGCGTGGGTCACCAACAGGCCCGAGACCGCGCGGGTCAGGCAGACGTACAGGCGGCGCAGGCCCGTCCGTTCGTCGGGTTCGCCGTCGACCACGGCCTGCGGCTCGTCCAGGACCACGTAGTCGTACTCCAGACCCTTGGCCAGGGAGGCCGGGACGAGGGTGAGGCGGGTGTCCCGGGTCGTCTCCTCGCCGGGGGCGAGGTGGGGGATGCCGTCGGCGGTGAGCGCCTCCGCCAGCTCCGGTACGCGCGCGTCGGCGGCGATCAGACCGACCGAGCCCTCCCGGGTCAGCAGCTCCCGGCACGCCGCCACCACGTCGGCCGTGCCGTCCGTGGCCGCGCGGACCTCGCGGATCTCGAAGAAGCCCGGGTTCTCACGGATCGACGCCACCGGTGTCAGCCCGGGCGCGATGTGCGGCAGCAGCCGGGAGGCGTACGCGATGACGTCCGTCGGCACGCGGAAACCGGCCGTCAGCTCCTCGATCACCGCGTCGCCCTTGCCCAGGTGGCCCAGCGCCTCCTCCCAGCTGCGCGTCGCCCAGGGCGTGGTGCCCTGCGCCAGGTCGCCGAGGACGGTCGCCGAACCGGTGCTGCAGCGCCGGCCCACCGCGCGGTACTGCATCGGGGACAGGTCCTGCGCCTCGTCGAGGACGACGTGCCCGAGGGAGGGGGTGCGCTCGACCAGGTCGGTCGCCTCGTCGATCAGCACGGCGTCCGCGGGCGACCACCTGGCGGACTTCACCGAGCGGGCCGGCCTCACCCACAGGATCGCCTTCTGCTCGTCGCCGGTGAGGACGCCCTCGGCGTGCGCGGCGAGGAAGTCCGCGTCCGTGAGGAGCCGCAGGACCAGCTTGGCCGGATCCACCTGCGGCCAGACGGCCTTCACCGCCGCCTTCACCGCGGCGTTGCGCGCCACCGCGTTCTGCACCCGGTCGTCCGGAGCCTCGCCCGCCCGCTCCATCTGCACCAGCACCGCGTGCGCGATCCGCTGCGGAAGGGCCTCGCGGGCGGCGCCGTAGCGGATGTCGCGGGCGAGCAGCTCGCGGACGATCTCCTCCAGCTCGTACGCCGCCACCCGCCAGCGGCGCGAGCCGCGTACGACCACGATCCCCTCGGTGGGCATCGTGACGTGCGAGTACAGCGCCCTGCGCAGCACCTCGGCCATCCGCGCGTCGCCCTTGATCACCGCCGCGGCGGCGTCGTCCGCGCCGCGCACCTCGACGTGCGCGACCAGGTCGTCGACGGTGGTCTGCCGGACCGCCAGCTCCCCCAGTGCGGGCAGGACCTGCTCGATGTAGTGCAGGAAGGACCTGTTCGGCCCGATGACGAGGGTGCCGGTGCGGGCGAGCCGCTCGCGGTGGGCGTAGAGGAGGTAGGCGACCCGGTGCAGGCCGACGGCGGTCTTGCCGGTGCCGGGACCGCCCTGCACGCAGACCGACCCGGCGAGCCCGGCGCGCACGATCTCGTCCTGCTCGGGCTGGATCGTCGCCACGATGTCGCGCATCGGGCCGACACGGGGCCGCTCGATCTCCTGCTGGAGCAGCCTGCTGGTCCTCGCGGCCTCGGCCGGGTCGGACAGGTGCTCGTCCTCGTACGCCGTGAGCTCCCCGCCGGTGTATCCGAAGCGGCGGCGCAGCCCGACGTCCAGCGGGTCCTTCTTCGACGCCCGGTAGAACGGCTGCGACACCGGCGCACGCCAGTCGATCACCATCGGGTCGCCGTCCGCGTCGTGCACGTGCCGGCGCCCGATGTAGAAGCGTTCCCCCTCCGCCCCCTCCGCCTGCTCGGCACCGGGCGCGTGCAGGTAGTCGAGGCGGCCGAAGAACAGCGGGGTGTCGCTGAGGTCGGCGAGCGCCTTGATGCGGTCCTCGATCTGGGCCTCCAGGACGGCGGCGTTGACCCAGTTCGCGGTGACGTCGGTGATGTCGAGGGACTCCACGTCCTCCCGCATGGCCCGCAACGCGGCACGGGAGGCGGCGAGATGGGCACGCTCGCGGGCCAGGGGGCCGTCGGACGCGGAACCGGACAGGGGGTCGTCGTGCACGGGCGTGGACAAGGGGGTGCCTCCGGGATGACCTGCTGCGTGGTGGGCGCGGGCTTCGCGCGGGGGACCGACCGGTTTCCGTCCGGACGGCGGCACTCCGTGAGGGAGGCGGGCAAGAGCGGAGATTGTAGGGGAACGGACACGGCACGGGCCAACCGTTTTTCTCCGCCCCGCCCCGGCCCCGGCTCGCCCCGCCCCGGCCCCGGCTCGCCCCGCCCCGGCCCCGGCTCGCCCCGCCCCGGCCCCGGCCCGCCCCGCCCCGGCCCCGGCTCGGTGACGCCCTGCGCGCCGTCAGGGTGTTCGCGGGCGCCGCCTTCGACGTGGTCGTCCCCGGCGAGTACGAGGAGGCGGCCGGCGTCCGCCGCCGGTGACTTCCGTACGGGCACGGGCGGCCTGAGTACCCGGCGCCCGGCGTTCTGAGTACGTCCGCCGGTGCGCGGGCACCGGACACACGGCTTCACTGGTCGTATGACCACACAGCACATGTCGGCGTGGCCGCCGGCGGACCCGGCGTGGCGGACCGCCCGGGACCGGTTCGCCTGGGCCGCCCCCACCGTCGCGACCGCGCTCCTGGTCGTCCTGGTGCCGGCGGCGCTGCTCTTCGGCGGGCTGTCGGCAATGGCGACCGACAGCTGCGGCCCGGACGACTGCTCGCAGGCCCTGACGACCGCCCTGTCGCTGATCTACGGGACCCTCTTCTTCGGCGGCTTCCTCACCTTCGGCGCGCTGGTCGCCGCCTGGGCGATCCCGTGGACCCTCCGCTGGAGCGCCCTGCGCCTGTGCCTGGCGCTCGTCTCGCTGCTGCCACCGCTGTTCGTCCTGCTGCTGGTGTTCAACCTGCCCGAGCCGTAGACCGGGCAGGCCCCCGGCCGGGGTCCGCGAACGGGGCGCTCAGCCCTCCGCCAGCAGCTCGTCGGCGTCCATGATCCGGTAGGCGTAGCCCTGTTCCGCCAGGAAGCGCTGGCGGTGGGCGGCGAAGTCCTGGTCGAGGGTGTCGCGGGCGACGACCGAGTAGAAGTGCGCCTGGTGGCCGTCGGCCTTGGGCCGCAGCACCCGGCCCAGGCGCTGGGCCTCCTCCTGCCGCGAACCGAAGGTGCCGGACACCTGGATGGCGACCGTCGCCTCCGGCAGGTCGATGGAGAAGTTCGCGACCTTGGAGACCACCAGGACGCTGATCTCGCCCTGCCGGAAGGACTCGAAGAGCTTCTCCCGCTGTGCGTTGGACGTCTCGCCCTTGATGACCGGCGCGCCCAGGTGCTCGCCCAGCTCGTCGAGCTGGTCGATGTACTGGCCGATGACGAGGATCTGCTGACCGGCGAAGCGGCGCACGATCGCCTCCGTCACCTTCCGCTTGGTCGCGGTCGTCGCGCAGAAGCGGTACTTCTCCTCCGCCTCGGCGGTGGCGTACGCGAGCCGCTCGGAGTCGGTGAGGTTGACCCGGACCTCCACGCAGTCGGCGGGCGCGATGTAGCCCTGCGCCTCGATCTCCTTCCACGGCGCGTCGAAGCGCTTGGGGCCGATGAGGGAGAACACGTCCGACTCGCGGCCGTCCTCGCGCACCAGGGTCGCGGTCAGACCGAGGCGGCGCCGCGCCTGCAGGTCGGCGGTGAACTTGAAGACCGGCGCCGGCAGCAGGTGCACCTCGTCGTAGACGATCAGGCCCCAGTCCCGGGAGTCGAACAGCTCCAGGTGCGGGTAGACGCCCTTCCGCCGCGTCGTCAGCACCTGGTACGTGGCGATGGTGACGGGCCGGATCTCCTTGCGCGTCCCGCTGTACTCGCCGATCTCGTCCTCGGTCAGACTCGTCCGCTTCACCAGCTCGTGCTTCCACTGCCGGGCCGAGACGGTGTTGGTGACCAGGATCAGCGTCGTCGACCTGGCCTGCGCCATCGCCCCGGCGCCGACCAGCGTCTTGCCCGCGCCGCAGGGGAGGACGACGACACCGCTGCCGCCGTGCCAGAAGTTCTCCACGGCCTGCTTCTGGTACGGGCGCAGCGCCCAGCCGTCCTCGGCCAGCTCGATCGGGTGCGCCTCGCCGTCGACGTACCCGGCGAGGTCCTCGGCGGGCCAGCCGAGCTTCAGCAGCGTCTGCTTGATCTGGCCGCGCTCGGAGGGGTGCACGGCCACCGTGTCCGGGTCGATGCGGGCGCCGACCAGCGGCGCGATCCGCTTCGACTTCAGGACCTCCTCCAGCACCGGCCGGTCGGTGGTCGTCAGGACCAGTCCGTGCGCGGGGTGCTTGGAGAGGGTGAGGCGGCCGTAGCGGTCCATCGTCTCGGCGATGTCGACGAGCAGCGCGTGCGGCACCGGGTAGCGGCTGTACTGCACGAGCGCGTCCACGACCTGCTCGGCGTCGTGCCCGGCCGCCCGCGCGTTCCACAGGCCGAGCGGCGTCAGCCGGTAGGTGTGGATGTGCTCCGGCGCCCGCTCCAGTTCGGCGAAGGGCGCGATGGCACGGCGGCAGTCGTCGGCCTGCTCGTGGTCGACCTCGAGGAGCAGGGTCTTGTCGGACTGGACGATGAGCGGACCATTCACGGGCGGCACCCCTTCACATGCGGACGGCCGGACGACGCTCGGCCAATCGTCCAGTGTGCCTGATGCCCGTGCGGTGCTACTTGAGGGCGATGTTGTTGATCAGCGGCCCCTCGACCGTGATCCCCTCGGTGAGCAGCGGCACCGGGCCCGTGCCGGGCAGCGGGATCGGCAGCGCGGGGGCCGCCGTGGCGGGGGCGGCGCCGGCCTCCGGTGCGAGCGCGCCGAGCGGGGCGCCGACGGCGATCAGGGCGACCAGTGAGACGGCGACGGCGGAACGGACGGCACCGGGAACCGTGATGTGCATGGCAATGGCCTTTCCTCGGCGGGGGACGGGGGCTGTCACGGGGAACGGGCCGGCCCCGGTCGGGCGGGGCCGGCCCGTCCGTCCGCGGCGGGATCAGAAGGTCAGGCCACCTCCGAGGTCGATGCCGATCGCGGCGGCCTCCGCGGCGAACAGGCCCATCAGGGCGGCGGTGGAGGTCAGGACGGTGGTGACTCGACGGACGACGCGCATCGGGGTTCTCCCCTTTCGCTCGGGTTCAGGACACCCGGTGGCTGCCCGGCCCCCGACGGCTGGATGCCCTTTATGAAAAAAGCTCCCTCGGGGGTGGGAAACACCCGGCGTGGCGTGCATGAACCCGCGCGTACGCCCGAAAGTGGACAGGCCCCGCGGCCCCTGCGGGGGACGTCAGACCGCGTCGTCGGCGAGTTCCGCCACGCCCGTGATCCGGTGGAGCGGGAAGGTGCGCACCTCGTCCGCCGTGTGGTCGTACGCCGTCATGAAGCCGCCCTCCACCCGGACCGGGGCGACGACGCGCTGGCTGGCGGCGCCCTCGGCGTTCACGAAGCCGATCCACAGGGCCTCGCCGGTCATCACGGCGGCCTGCACGGTGGCCAGGGTCTCGGCCGCGCTCGTGCGGGGCAGCTCACCGGGCGCGGCCGGCGCGCCCTCGCCGGTCTCCGCTCCCGCGACCGGCTTGCGCGGGGCGGTGGAGGCCAGGTCACCGGCCCGGACGGCACGGACCGCGGCCGCGAGCAGGGTGTCGTCAGGGACCGGGGGCCCGTCCGGGACCGGCTCCGGCGCGGTGCGCGGCGGCGTGCGGTGGGCGTCGGCGCGGGCGATCAGCACATCGCCGCCCGCGGACTCGGCGGCCGGCGCGAACCCCAGCGCCCGCAGCCCCTCCAGCAGCGCCGCCGGACCGGCCTGCGCGGCCAGTACGGTCGGCGCGAGACGGCGCAGGCCCAGCCCGGCCGCCCGCTTGTCGGCGAGGATCTCGTCCAGCGTCGCGTCGTCGTCGCACCGCACGTACGCAGAGGCCGTCCCGACCCGCAGCTGCCCGTGCCGGCGGGCCACGTCGTCGATCAGGTACGTGAGCGGCTGCGGCACCGGTGTACGGGAGTGCCGGGCGAGGAAGGCGTGCAGGTCGGCGGCGGTCCGGCCGGCGTCCAGCGCACGGCGCACCGAGCCGGGGGTGAACCGGTAGACGGTCGCCCCGCCCCTCGACTCGACGTCGGCGAGGACACCCAGCATGTCCGCCAGCGGACGCTCCAGCGGCCCCGGCGCCACCGCCGTCAGGTCGGCCTGGAGCAGCACGTGGTCCAGCGGCTCGGGCAGCAGCGGCGCGAGCAGCCGGGCGGCGGCCTCGGTCGCGGCGGCCTGCTCGGCCGGCGGCAACGGCTGCGGCAGGGGCGGAAGCGCGGGCGCGGGGACGGGGACGGGGACGGGAGCGGGGGCGCGGTGGTGGACGGGGAGCTTGGCACCGGGCCCGCCGGACCCCTCCGGCTCTTCACCCGCCGACGGTGCCGGTCGAGGCGCCTCGGGTGCGCCGATCAGGGCCCGTCCGGGCGCCGCCAGCGCGCCGCGCCCGGTGACGCCGAGCAGCTCCGCCTCGGACAGCGTCCAGCGGGCGAGCCGGGTGCGCAGGTCGTCCTCCTGGCCGTCCCGCCCGTCCCGGCGCGGCCCGCGCAGCGGGCGCTCCCAGCGCAGCCGGGCCAGCACCGACTCCTCGGTGGGCGCCGAGCCCTCCGGCAGCCCCGCCAGCAGGGTCAGCACCCGGTACCGCACCTCCGGCGCGGCCGAACGGTCCAGATTCGGGCCCAGGGCCGAGAGCGTGCGGTCCTTGGAGTCCCGCCCGCCGACCAGCCCCGGCGTCCGGGTGGCCGTCAGCCACGCCCCGGCGAGGCGCGCCCAGCGCTCGGCGGGCGGCCGCTCCCGCCACTCGTCGTACGCCGGGGTCGCCGCGTACCGCTCGTCTGCCTCACCGTCGGAGGCCAGCAGCCCGGCCGCATAGGCCAGTTCGACCCAGAAGGCGGCCACCGGCTCGGACACGTCCAGGGCGACGGCGGTCCGCTTCAGGTCGCGCACGCTCAGCCCGCCCGCGCGCAGCACCGCCGGGCCGCCCTCGTGCCAGTCCTTCAGCAGCTCCTCGACGGTCGCCAGCGCCGTGAGAGCCTGCCCGGCCGCGGTGGCGTCCACCACCCGCGGCTGGTGCGCGGCGGCGGCCTCCACCGGCGGCGGCAACGGCTCCGTCGTACGGTGCGCCCGGCCGGCGCGCAGATGCAGGGCGACCTCGCGGGGCAGGACGACCGTGCCGGGCGCGGTCGGCAGCAGCAGACCGCGGTCCAGCAGCTGCCGCAGATGCGGCGCCGGGTCGTGGGTGACCTGGCCGTACGGCGGCCCCCAGACCAGGCGGTCCAGCACCTCGAGCGACCCCGCCGGAAGGCCGGCGAGCAGGTCGGACATCCGCTCCCGGTCGGTGAACAGGGCGCCGAGCGCGGCCACGGCGGTGACGGAGTCGTGGGTCGAGGGCAGACCGAGCGTGGCCAGGACGTCCTGGATCCTGCCCGGCGACATCCCCGCCGTCGCCTCCCGCACGGTGGGCCCCAGACCGGTCGGGGACGGATGCTGCGGGGAGGGCGCGAGCAGCTCACGGGCGGTGCGCACCAGCCGCAGCCGGTCGTCGTCGCCCCACACCAGGGCCTGCTCGCGCAGCAGGGCGACGGCCCGCGGCAGGGCGGCGGCCACCACCGGGTCGGTCTCGTCACCGGCCATGAGACCGAGCAGCTCGCCGTAGGGCGCCGGGTCCGCGGCCACGGCCAGCGCCTCCGCCGTCTGCAGCGTGAACCGGTCCAGCCGCTCCAGCGCCCGCACCACCGAGGCGCGGGTGCCGGCGCGGGTCGCGAGCTGGGTGAGGTCCGTGGGCACGGGGGCGAGCAGATCGGGGCGGCTGCGCAGGAGGGCGGCGAGACTGGCGTCGTCCCTCGCGCGAAGCGCCTCCGCGAGGGACCGGGGGGCCGCGGGCTTCTCCTCGGTGCTCATCCGGCCAACGGTAGCGGGTGGGTCCGACAGCGGGGCGACGCCCGCACGGCGCGGTGCGCGGGCGTCCGCCGCACCGGAACATTCGGTACCGTCGTCCGACGGGGCGTCACCACCCGACCGCTCCGGAGGGGTTGTCCGTGGGGATCGAGAGCGACCAGGTCGTCTACGAGTATCTGAGCCGCGTCGGCGACGTGGCCCAGCAGCGTCAGCTGCCGTCGGCCACGCGCATGCGGCTCGTCTCCGAGCTGCGCGACGAGATCGACCGGCACCGCGCGAAGACCGTCGTCGACAGTCCGGCCGCCGTCCGCCGCATCCTGGACCGGCTCGGCAGCCCGGACGACGTCGTCGACGCGGCGGGCGGAACCTCCCCCGGGGCACCGCCGGCGCCGTCCGCCGCCGTGCCCGTACAGCGGGACGACGGACCGGAGCGGCGGGGGAGAACGGACGGACCCGGGAAGCCGCAGAGGCGCAAGGGCCTGCGGCGCGCCGTCCCACGGCCCCGCCCCGCCGACCCGCCGCCCGCTCCCGGACCCGCCGCCGCGCCGCCCCACCTGGCGAGCGCGCAGGAGCTCGGGGACAGCGCCGTACAGCCCGACTGGTGGCGGGTGGACGACGGGCCCTTCGGGGGCGGCGGCGACAGCGTGCCGGGCTTCGTCGGCGGAGTGGAGATCCCGGACCTGCTCAAGCCCCCGCCGCGGGAGGAACCCGCCGGGAAGACCCCTGCGACAGGCAGGAACCCCGCGGCCGGCAAGGCACCGGCGGACACGGCGGAGGAGGAGACGGCCCCCGCCGCCGACGCACCGGGCAGGGGCGGGCGCCCGGTCCGCGCCGCGCGCCGCCGGCTGTGGCCCGAGGGCCGCTGGAACAACCCCCTCCTGCTGCTCGCCGCCGCGCTGCTGATCGCCGGCGCCGTCCTCGGCAGCCTCGTCCCGCTCGGCCTGGGCTGGCTGATCGCCTACCTCTCCCGCCGGCTGACCCCCGCGCAGGCGAAGTGGGCGGTGCTGGGCCTGCCCGGCACCGTCGCCGCGGCCGGGATCGTCTGGCTCTGGGGCCGCCGGGAGGGCCGCTGGGGCGACCCGGTCACCGAGGGACAGATGGCCGACGCCGTCGCCGAGACCTGGCCCTGGGTCCTGCGCGCCGCCGCCGTCGCCACCGCCCTCTACCTCCTCTGGCGCTCCCGCCCCCGCCCCTGACCACCCCGACCGCCCGGACCACCCCGGTACCGGCGGGGCACGTCCCGGCACAATGGAACCCATGGCCTCCACCACCCGCCCCGCGCCCACCGTCGGCTTCGATCTCGACATGACGCTGATCGACTCCCGCCCCGGCATCCGCGCCTGCTACCTGGCGCTGACCGAGCGGACCGGCACGTACGTCGACGCCGACCTGGCCGTCAGCCGGCTCGGCCCGCCGCTGACGGAGGAGCTGGCGCACTGGTTCCCGGCGGAGGAGATACCGGCCGTCGCCGACCTGTACCGGGAGATGTACCCGACGTACGCGATCGCCGCCACGCCCGCGCTGCCCGGCGCCCGCGAGTCGGTCGAGGCGGTGCGCGCGGCCGGCGGACGGGCGGTCGTCGTCACCGCCAAGCACGAGCCGAACGCCAAGCTGCACCTGGCCCACCTCGGCATCGAACCGGACGCGGTGGCCGGCGACCTGTGGGCCGAGCAGAAGGCCGTGGCACTGCGCGAGCACGGCGCGGACGTCTACGTCGGCGACCACCTCGGCGACGTACGCGGCGCGCGGGCGGCGGGCGCCCTGTCCGTGGCCGTGGCCAGCGGACCGTGCGACGCGGACGAACTGCGCGCGGCCGGCGCCGACGTCGTCCTCGCCGACCTGACGGAGTTCCCGCGGTGGCTCGCGGCCTACCGGGAGGGCGACGGCGACGCCGCCGGGCGCGACGCGGCACGCGCCTGACGCCGCCCCGCCGCGATGGACCGCAGCACCCCCGCCCCGGCGACGAGGAAGCCCAGTCCCATGAACATGCTCAGTCCGAACATGTAGGTGGGAAAGGGCGTCGTCCCCAGAAACAGCGGGGCCACCGTGACCAGTGTGGCCACGGCGCCGATGAAGAAGACGATCGCACCGGCGCGGATCAGCCGGTCGCCGGGCTCGGCGGAGTTCGTTCGGGTTTTGTCACGCACCCGGCCAGGGTAGTTCCCTGCCCGAAGGAACGACCGGGGGACGTCTTGTCACCGGCTCACAGACCATTAATCTGAGGACCGGCGGGTCCCACGACCCGCCTGAGTGCTATCAGAAGCAGTTTTCCGACGAGTACGAGGACGAGGACAGACGGTGCCGACTGGCAAGGTCAAGTGGTTCAACAGTGAGAAGGGCTTCGGCTTTCTCTCCCGTGACGACGGCGGTGACGTCTTCGTCCATTCCTCGGTCCTCCCCGCCGGAGTCGAGGCGCTGAAGCCCGGCCAGCGTGTGGAGTTCGGTGTCGTCGCCGGGCAGCGCGGCGACCAGGCGCTGTCGCTGACCCTGCTGGAGCCGGCCCCGTCGGTGGCCGCCGCCCAGCGCAGGAAGCCGGACGAGCTGGCCTCCATCGTGCAGGACCTGACGACCCTCCTCGAGAACATCACGCCGATGCTGGAGCGGGGCCGCTACCCCGAGAAGGCCGCCGGCAAGAAGATCGCCGGCCTGCTCCGCGCGGTCGCCGACCAGCTCGACGTCTGACCTCCCGGCCCCCGGGCCTCCCGGGGGCCTTACGGGAACGCCAGCGCGTCCGGGCCGAGGGGCGGTACGAGTCCCTCGGCCGCGGCGCGGGTCAGCAGGCCCCGGACCGCCGCGTAGCCGTCCTCGCCGAGGTCGGCCGTGAACTCGTTGACGTACAGCCCGATGTGCTGGTCGGCGACGGCCGGGTCCATCTCCTGGGCGTGCTCCATGACGTACGGGCGGGAGGCCTCCGGGTCGTCCCAGGCGGCGCGGACGGAGGCGCGGACGGCGTCGGCGAGCCGGGTCAGCGTCTCGGCGCCCAGCGACCGCCTGGCGATGATCGCGCCGAGCGGGATCGGCAGCCCGGTGGTGTCCTCCCAGTGCTCGCCCATGTCGGCGAGCTTGTGCAGCCCGTAGTTCCGGTACGTGAAGCGGGCCTCGTGGATGACGAGTCCGGCGTCCACCTTCCCGTCCCGCACGGCCGGCATGATCTCGTGGAACGGCATGACGACGATCTCACCGACCCCGCCGGGCACGGTGTCCGCCGCCCACAGCCGGAACAGCAGATACGCCGTCGACGTCTCGCTCGGCACCGCGACCGTGCGCCCGGTGAGGTCGGCGCCGGCCTCCCGGGTCAGCACCAGCGGCCCGCAGCCCCGGCCCAGCGCACCCCCGCACGGCAGCAGCGCGTACTCGCCGAGGACGTACGGCAGCACCGCGTACGACACCTTCAGCACGTCGTACTCGCCGCGCTCGGCCATGCCGTTGGTGACGTCGATGTCGGCGAACGTCACGTCGAGGGCGGGGGCGCCGGGGACGCGGCCGTGGGCCAGGGCGTCGAAGACGAAGGTGTCGTTGGGGCAGGGCGAGTACGCGATCCGCAGGGGCTCAGTCGTCATGGGGGTTCCAACTCTCGAGAACGGGGGCGAGCTTCCCGAAGGCGTCCGTCAGGGCGGCGAGCGCGTCGCCGATGCGCCAGGCGGCGCGGTCGCGCGGGCCGACCGGGTTGGAGACCGCGCGCAGCTCCAGCACGGGCACCCCGTGCGCGGCGGCGGCCTCGGCGACGCCGAAGCCCTCCATGGCCTCGGCGAGGGCACGCGGGTGGCGGGCGCGCAGCAGCCCGGCGCGTGCGGCGGTGCCGGTGACGGTGGATCCGGTCAGGACGGTGCCGGTGCGGGCGCCGGTCGCGGCGGCCACGGCGCGCACGAGCGGGGCGGGCGGGCGGTGGGTGACGGTGCCGAAGCCCAGGCCGGTGACGGGCAGGAAGCCGTCGGCGGTCTCGGCGCCCAGGTCGGCGGCGGTGATCTCGTCGGCGACGACGAGGGAGCCGACGGGCGCGTCGGGTGCGAAGCCGCCGCCGATGCCGGCCGAGACGACCAGGCCGTACGGGGCGCCCTCCAGGGCCGCGGCGGTCAGGGCGGCGGCGGTGGAGGCGGCGGCGAGGGCGGGGCCGACGCCGGCCGCCAGGAGGTCCGGGCCGCCGCCGGGAAGCTGATACAGGGTCACCCCGGGACGGGACACGGATGTTCCCGGTGCCGGGAACGCCTGGGCCACCGCGTCCCGTTCGACGGGGACCGCGGTGGCCACGAGGACGCGTACGGGGGACGTGGTCAGTCGTCCTTCTCCAGCTTGAAGACCCACACGGCGGTGACCTTCTCGCTGCCGTCCTTGCCGTCGCGGGCGGCGACGGCGACGTTGGTCGAGTCGCCCTGGGCGCCGTACTGGGCGTTGAAGAAGACGCTGCCGGGGATGGTGCGGTAGGTCTTCTTGCTGTCGTCGACCAGCTGCTGCCCGTTCATCAGGATCGTCCAGTGGTCGTCGCCGACCTCCGGGTCGACGCCGAAGCGGACGGTCTCGTCCTGGCCGACCTTGATGGACTTCGCGTCCTTGTCCTTCAGGCACTTGTTGATCTCGGCGTCGGAGAGGGCCTTGCCCTCCCCGCCGCAGGTGGCCTCGGAGCTGACCGAGTCACTGCCGACCGTGATCGTGGACATGGCGGTCGGCTCGTCACAGGCGGACAGCAGGAGCAGTCCGGCGGAAACGGCACCGGCGGCGGCGACGGCACGGCGGCGTCGCACAACGCGGTGTCCGATGGCGGCTGCGCCGCGGGGCAACGTGGTCATGGAAGAAAGGCTATATTGCGCCTCCCGCCGACCCCCCACCTGGGGGCGGCGCGGCGTGGTCACGCCACCCTGGCCCGCGCCGCGCCCCCGTGCCGGGCCGAGTCGACCAGCCCCCGCACGGTGGTCAGCCATCCGGCGGCGACGATGGCGGCGGCCACCGACAGGCCCAGCGTGCCGTTCAGCGGCAGCGCGATGCCGACGGCGCCGCCGAGCACCCAGGCGACCTGCAGCAGCGTCTCCGAGCGGGCGAACGCCGAGGTGCGGACCGCCTCCGGCACGTCCCGCTGGATCAGCGCGTCCAGCGACAGCTTGGCCAGCGCCTGCGCGAAACCGGCCACCGCGGCCAGGCACGCCACCAGCACCGCCCCGAAGAACACCGCCGCCGTCAGCGCGGCGCCGAGCACGATCGCGACGACCGTCACGATGATGATCTCCGGCGCCCGCGACCGCAGCCACGCCCCGACCGCCGTGCCCAGCGCGTTGCCCGTGCCGGCCGCGACGCCCACGATGCCGAGCGACACGGCGGCGCTCTGACCCGTCATCGGATGGACGCGCAGCAGGAAGGCGAGGAAGAAGATCAGGAAGCCGGTCAGGCAGCGGATGGCGGCGTTGGCGGCCAGCGCGTGGGTGACCGCCGGGCCCACCGTGCGCAGTCCGGGCCGCTTGCCGGGCCCGCGGCGCGGCCCGTGCAGGTGCCGCTCGTCGGCGGCGAGCAGCGCCCGGTCCTCGCCCCGCGCCGAGTCCACCTTCCGCGGCAGCGTGAACGACAGCACGGTCCCCGCGACGAAGATCACAAAGGCGCCGTACAGCGGATAGCGCGGCCCGAGCTGCTGCAGCCCGGCCGCGACGGGCGCGGCGACGCCGGTGGCGAGCAGCCCGCACAGCGTGACCCGGGAGTTGGCCTTCACCAGGGAGAACCGGGGCGGCAGCAGCCGCGGCACCACGGCGCTCCTGACCACGCCGTACGCCTTGGAGGCGACCAGCACACCGAGCGCGGCCGGGTACATCTCGATGCTGCCGGTGATCACCGCACCCGACAGCACCAGCGCGAGCAGCGCGCGGGCCCCCATCGCCGTCGCCATGGCGGCGCGCCGGCCGTGCGGGACGCGGTCCAGGACCGGCCCGATGACGGGGGCGAGGAGGGTGAACGGGGCCATGGTGATGGCGAGGTAGAGCGCGACCCGGCCGCGCGCCTCGTCCGTCGGCACGGAGAAGAAGACGGTGGAGGCGAGGGCGACGGTGATCATGACGTCGCCGGCGCCGTTCACCCCGTGCAGTTCGATGAGTTTGCCGAGGCCGGACTCGCCGGCGCCGTGCGCGTGCGTCGCCCGGCGGATGCCGCGCGCGGTCCCGGTCACCGGCAGGCGCAGGGCGCGGCCCACTGCGCGCAGGCGTCCGGGACCGTGTCCCCGGCTTCCGTTCCTGAACTCCGTTCGTGCGGCTGCCACCCCGTCATAGTGCCCCGGCAGCCGGTGTTCCAGCACCGTTACGGCACGGATGGCGCCGATCGGCCGGGTGCCGGGCCCGGTGTCACCGACGCCGCCGGGGGCCGCCCGGCGCGGGATCGTGCCCGGGCCGAAACTCCCGTCGGTGTAGGCCCAGCGCACGGGAACAGGTAGCGTGCCTAGCGCGCCGTGGCGAACGTTCTCGGCCGCGCGCCTCACGGCCATCCCGCAGAATGGATGACGTAGGTGTGCCCGAGCGCGATCGGGCGCGGACGTCGACGCGGTCCACGGGTCCGCTCCGTCCGCCCCCTCGCAGGCAGCGGCGCACTCGTGAGACGGCGTATGGAGAGAAGCGATACCTGTGAGCGCAGCGACAACGCGAAGCCGCACCCCTGACCGCCTGTGCGCAGAGGCCGTCGACCTCGCCCGCGCCGCAGCCGAGGATGTCGCCGCCCCCGGCGTCGTCGGCGAGCACGAGGGGATGGTGTCGGAGGGCGACCGGGTCGTCACGCACCACTTCGCCGCCAAGGAGCCCGGCTACCGCGGCTGGCGCTGGGCCGTCACCGTCGCGCGCGCCTCCCGCGCCAGGATCGTCACCGTCGACGAGGCGGTGCTGCTGCCCGGGCCCGACGCCCTCCTCGCGCCCGAGTGGGTGCCGTGGAGCGAGCGGCTGCGCCCCGGTGACATGGGGCCGGGCGATCTGCTGCCCACCGACGCGGAGGACCTGCGGCTGGAGCCGGGCTGGACCGGCGAGGACGAGCCGCCGCCGAACTCCGTCGTCTCCCACGAGATGGCCGACCTGGTCGAGGCCGAGGACGCCGAGGTCACGGGCGGGTCCCCGGCCGGGCTGCCGACGGTCCCGGCCCGCGGCACGATCGCGGCGGTCGCCGACGAGCTGGGTCTGCGCCGCGCGCGGGTGCTCTCCCGCTACGGCCTGCGCATCGCCGCCGAGCGCTGGGAGGAGGCCTTCGGCCCGCAGACCCCGATGGCGCAGGCGGCCCCCGCCTCCTGTGTCTCCTGCGGCTTCCTCGCCCGCATCGGCGGTTCGCTCGGCCAGGCCTTCGGGGTGTGCGCCAACGAGTTCTCCCCGGCGGACGGCCGCGTCGTCTCCCTGGCCTACGGCTGCGGCGGTCACTCCGAGGCCGCGGTCATGCCGAAGACCCCGCAGCCGGCGCCGCCGGTGATCGACGAGACGCGGATCGACCCGTTCCCGTTGCGGCCCGCGCCGGACTCCGGGTCGGTGCCGGTGTCCGTGGACGAGACGTCGGCGGAGCTCGGGCATTCGTGACGGGCGGTGAGCGGGAGGCCCGGCTTGCGTGCCGGGCGTCCCGCCGCGGTCAGTCGTCTTCGAAGATCGTCTCGGCGGTCGGCGCGGTGACGGCGCGGGCGAGCCAGTGGCGGAGGACCTCCGGGTCGGCGCATTGCGTGATACGCGTGCGGACGTCGTCGGGGACGGGCAGACCGCGCTGCTCCAGCACCAGGATGATGTCCTCCGCCCGGCCCTGTGCCCGGCCTTCGTCACGGATTTCTTCGGAGATGTAGGACTTGTAGAAGGAGAGGTCCACGGCCACCAGGTTCCTCCAGAGGTGCTTGGCCGGGCGGTTGCCCAGTCCGTGTGCGGTGAATTCGACGAGGGGACCAGCGATGTCTTCCGGCGTGTCCCGCAGCGCGGTGGACAGAGCTTTCAGTATCGCATCGACGGCCGGTCCGGCAGCGTGCGTGATGGCCGCGAGGCTGGCGAGGACGAGGTCGGCGCGGGCCTCGTCCGGGTCGGTGATCACCGGCATGTTGTGCGGGCCGGCGACCAGGGGCCGCAGGGTGAGGGTGGGCAGTTGGGGCGGTCCGCTGCTGGTCGCCTTCTGGGCCCATGCGGCGGTGGCGTGGTCCTGGCAGACGACGAGGAGTGTCGTGGGCAGCCGGTACTTCGTCCACAGGTAGGAGACGTAGTACGCCCAGCTCGCGGGCTTGTCCGGGTCCCTCTTGCCCTGGGCCTCGACGGCCAGGAGGAAGGGGCCCTGTTCCGCGGTTTCGAGGCGCAGGAGTGTGTCGACGCGGCGTTCTACGGGACTGGCCTCGGTGAGGTCGGTGGGCAGGGCGGTGGCCCCGGTGGGCTGGGGGATGTCGACGCCGAGGAAGCGTGAGACGCGGCTGAAGAGGCCGGGGTCGTGCTGGAAGATGCGGTGCATCGCCTCGTGGGGCGGGCTGACCATGGGATTACTCGCCTGCTTCATGGATGGGGGCGGCTGTGGTGAGGCAGTCACGGCAGTGGGTCCGGGTGTCGGGGGCGCGGAAGGCCCGGTCGCAGCCGTCGCAGGTGCGGAGCCCGTAGCGGGGCGGGGGCGGGGTGGCGGGTGCGCGGAAGGGCGGCGGGGGCGGCAGCTGGGCGGTGAGGCGGTGGGCGAGGAGCGCGGCGGGGCGGCGCAGGGGCTCGTCGGGCAGGCCGGTGGTCAGGGCGTCGCGTACGGCGGTGGGGGTGAGGTCGCGTTCGAGCCAGGCGGCGACGCCGGGGGCGAGGTGGGCGGCGGCGATGCGGGTGGCGCCTTCGGGGAAGCGGGCGGTGAGCGTCTTGATGTCGGCGCTGGCTCCGGTGGGCAGCGACTGGAGGTGGCAGCCGAGGCCGATCGCCAGCAGGGACAGTTCCTTGTGCTGGACGAGGTGATTGCCGATCACCACGAAGCGGGTGGTGTGGCGGGTGTTGTCGTGGACGAGTCCGCCGCCGTGGTGACGCGTACGGGTCGGATCGGCGGCGAGGGCTGACTGGGCGCGCGTGGGCGCGCTAAGGTTTCGGGTACCCATCGGGAAGGTTCCTTTTCCTTGCTTCCTTGGTGGTAGGCCCTCGCGCCGGGATTGCAGTCCCAGCGGGGGCCGAAGTCTTTTCAGGAGTTCTTGCCTGCGCTGAGAGTGGGGCGTCGGAGACCCGGAAATCCAGCCGAGCCGGTGATGTTCACCCGGCCGAGTGATCGCCGGCCTCGGGCGGAAAGGCGGGGCTCGGCGGGGTGCTTTTCCCCGGGTTCTTGTTCTTGGCAGGGCACCGGAACCACCGGAGCTTCAGAACCCGGGTCGCGGTGGCGTACAGCGCAGTTCGGCCCAGACGGTCTTGCGCGGGAAGCGGCCCTCGGTCACTCCCCAGCGGTGGGCCAGCGCCTCCACGAGCAGCAGTCCGCGGCCCGATTCCGCGTCCGGGGCGGGTGCCCGCAGTTCGGGGATCCGTTCGCCCCGGGTGTCCGTGACCTCGATGCGCAGGGTGTCGCCGACGACGTGGAGGGCGAGCCGGAAGTCGCGGCCGGGGACGCGTCCGTGGGCGCTCGCGTTGTTGGCCAGTTCGGCGATCACGAGGCGGGCCGGGTCCAGCGGCAGCCCCCAGGAACGGAGTTGCTCGGTCGCGAGCAGACGGGCCAGGCGGGCGCCGCGCGGTGTGGGGGAGAGCTGCACGCTGAAGTCGCGGACGGGCGTCGTGGGTTCGGCGGATTTCTGGTTCACGTCACTCAGCGTGGTGGTGTGTGCGTACCGTGAGAAGTGACTCGGCGGGTGCGTACGGTCACTGTCCGGAGCTTGTCCGGTGCTGTCGGGGCTGTCGGAGCGGGGCGTACGGGTAGAGCGCCGGGAGTCATACGGCCAGGACGACGAAGGGGCGCGGGATGACGGCGGTCGAGGCGGAGCCGGGACGGCTCGGGGACGAGGCGGACGAGCCGGGGTGGGAGGTGGACCCGGACGACGAGTGGGGCGTCGCCGTCATCGCCACCGTGGGACGGCAGTTGAAACTGCGGCGGGAGGCCGTGGGGATGCGGGCCGCCGAGTTCGGGGCGGCGGTCGGGTACGGGGAGGACCTCGTCTACAAGGTCGAGGGCGGCAAGCGGATCCCCCGGCAGGAGTACCTGGACAGGGCCGACGAGGTCCTGGACGCGGGCGGGCTCATCGCGGCGACCTGGGAGGACGTGAAGAAGGTCCGGTACCCGAAGAAGGTTCGGGAGCTGGGCAAGCTGGAGGCCAAGGCGGTAGAGATCGGGGTGTACGAGTGCAACATCATCGCCGGGCTGTTGCAGACGCCCGAGCACGCACGGGCCCTGATCGGGGCGGCCCAGCCGCCCTATTCCCCGGACGATGTGGAACGCATGGTGGGCGCTCGTCTGGCCCGACAGTCGGTCTTCGAGCGTGACCCCGCCCCGTCGATCCACTTCGTCCTCGAAGAGGCTCCGCTGCACCGAGTGGTAGGGGGCACAATGGCCTGGCGGCGGCAGCTCGAACGCCTGTTGGAGGTAGGGCGGTTGCGTAACGTCACGCTTCAGGTGATGCCGACGAACACCGAGCCGCACCCGGGGCTGGACGGCAGGATCGAGCTGCTGAAGTTCCCGGACGGTACGGCGGTGGGACGCGCCGATGGCCTGTTCAACGGACGGCCGGTCTCCGACCCCAAACAGCTCCGCATCCTGGAGCTGCAATATGGCACCATCCGAGCGCAGGCCCTCCCGCCTCGGGAGTCATCTGCCTTCATCGAGAAACTGCTGGGAGAGACATGATGCGCAAGGCATTCGCCGGAGACGCCTCCGACCTGGCGTGGTTCAAGAGCAGCTACAGCGGTGGCACCAACGGTGAGTCCTGCGTCGAACTGGCTCTCACCCCCGGCACCGTCCACGTTCGTGACTCCAAGGACGCCGCGGGTCCCCGGATCGTCTTCGCCCCGGAGGCGTGGGCACGCTTCGTCCCGTACGCGTCCGGCGACTGAACGGCCCGATCCGGGTGCAGGCGCTCTCTCCACACGAGTCGCCGGCCTTCATCGAAACAACTGCTGGGAGAGACATGATGCGCAAGGTCTCCGCCGGAGACGCCTCCGAGCTGGCGTGGTTCAAGAGCAGTTACAGCGGTGGAAACGACGGCAACTCCTGTGTCGAGCTGGCTCTCACTCCCGGCGCCGTCCACGTTCGTGACTCCAAGGACGTCGCGGGTCCCCGGATCGTCTTCGCCCCGGGCGCGTGGGCGCGTTTCGTCCCGTACGTGTCCGGCGGCTGAGGCGGAACACGGCGCCGTGCGTGCCGTCGGCGGGCGGAGGGGTACCTTCGACCTCACGCAGATCAGGGCCCCGATGAGGAGAGATCACCGTGAGCATGTTCGTGCGGCCCGCCGCCGAGGGCGCCGACCCCTTCGCTACGGCACGTCTGCGGCGCGGGGTGCTGGACGCCTGGGCGACGAGCCCCGCCCGGTTCCGTGAGGACGCCAACGCCGAGGAGGACCTCGTCCTCGGCGGCTACCGCGACCGGCTGGTCGTCGAGCTGGCCCAGAACGCCGCCGACGCCGCTGCCCGCGCGGGCGTGCCCGGCCGGCTCCGGCTGACCCTGCGCGGCGGCGTCCTCGTCGCCGCCAACACCGGTGCCCCGCTGGACGCGGCCGGCGCCGAGTCGCTGTCCACGCTGCGCGCCTCCGCCAAGCGCGAGGGCGGTGAGGGCGCCGTCGGCCGGTTCGGGGTCGGTTTCGCCGCCGTCCTCGCCGTCACCGACGAGCCCGCCGTCGTCGGCCGGCACGGCGGTGTGCGCTGGTCCCTGGCCGAGGCGCGGGAACTGGCCGCCGACACCGCGCGGCACAGCCCCGGCCTCGGCGACGAGATCCGGCGGCGCGACGGCCATGTGCCGCTGCTGCGGCTGCCGTTCCCTGCCGAGGGCAGCGCCCCCGACCCGTACGACACGGCCGTCATCCTGCCGCTGCGCGACACGGCCGCCGCCGACCTCGCCGAACGGCTCCTGCGCGCCGTCGACGACGCCCTGCTGCTCGCCCTGCCGGGGCTGGAGGAGGTAGTCATCGAGGCCGGCGACGAGGTGCGCACCCTGCGCCGCCGTGCCGAGGGGGCCCTCACCGTCGTCGAGGACTCGCGGGAGGGCACCACCCGGTGGCGCACCGCCGCCGCGCACGGGCCGCTCACGCCCGAACTGCTCGCCGACCGGCCGGTGGAGGAGCGACTGCGTCCCCACTGGTCCGTGACCTGGGCGGTGCCCGTGGACGCCTACGGCGGTCCCGTCCGGCCCCGCACCAGCCCCGTCGTGCACGCCCCCACGCCGAGCGACGAGCCCCTCGGCGTGCCCGCCCTGCTCATCGCCTCCTTCCCGCTGGACTCCACCCGCCGGCACGCCGCGCCGGGGCCGCTGACCGACTTCCTGACGCAGCGCGCGGCGGACGCCTACGCCGGGCTGCTCGCCGACTGGCGCCCGGTCACCGCCGGGATCATCGGCCTCGTGCCCGGACCGCTGGGCAAGGGGGAACTGGACGGGGCGCTGCGGCAGGCGATCCTCGACCGGCTGCCGCGCACCTCCTTCCTGCCGCCGGCCGCCGAACCGCATGCCGCCGAACCGCATGCCGCCGAGCCGCACGCCGCCGAGCCGCACGGTGCGGACGCCGAGGGGCCGGCCGGGGTGCCGGACCTCGGGGAGCTGCCCGAGTCGCTGCGGCCCCGGGACGCCGAGGTGGTCGAGGGTGCGGGCGCCGAGACGGTGCGGGTGCTCGCCGAGGTGCTGCCGACCCTGCTGCCCGCGGGGCTGGAGCGCCGGGCCGAGCTGCGCACCCTGGGCGTGGCCCGGGTGCCGCTGACCGACGCGATCGACCGGCTGGCCGGACTGGAGAAGCCCCCCGCCTGGTGGCGGCGGCTCTACGACAGCCTCGCCGGTGTCGACCCCGACCGGCTGACCGGACTGCCGGTGCCCCTGGCCGACGGCCGGACCACCCTCGGCCCCCGCCAGGTGCTGCTGCCCTCCCCGGACGCCGCCTCCCCCGCCCCCGAGGTCCTCACCCGCCTCGGTCTCAAGGTCGCCCACCCGGACGCCGCCCACCCGCTGCTGGAGAAGCTCGGCGCCCTCCCGGCCACCCCGCGCGCCGTGCTCACCACCCCGCAGGTCCGGGCCGCCGTCGCCGCCTCCCTGGACGACGAGGGCGGCGCGAACTGGGAGGAGGACACCCTCGACGCGGAGGAGCTCGCCGACACGGTCCTCGCCCTGGTCCGCGACGCCGGGCTCGAACCGGGCGACGAGCCGTGGCTCGGCGCGCTCGCGCTGCCCGACGAGGACGGCGAACTCTCCCCGGCCGGCGAACTCGTCTTCCCCGGCGGCCCCTTCGCCCAGGTCATGCGCGAGGACGAACTCGCCTCCGTAGACGCGGAGTTCGCCGAGAAGTGGGGGCCCGGGACGCTCGCCGCCTGCGGTGTCCTCGTCACCTTCGCCCTCGTCCGCGCCACCGACGTCGTCCTGGACCCGGACGAACTGGAGCCCCGCGAGGGCGACTTCGCCGAGCCCGACGACGCGGGCCTGCTGGACGCCGTGGACGTGTGGAGCGAGGACGTCCTCGACCGCTTCCCGGACAGCCCCGTGCCGCCGGTCGCCACCGAGATCGTCGCCGTGCGCGACCTCGACCTCGTCGACGACGACCGCTGGCCCGAGGCCCTCGCCCTGCTGGCCCAGCCCCCGCTGCGGGACGCCCTGGTCCAGCCGGTGCGCGTCCTGCTGCACGACGGCACCCACGAGACCGTACGGCCCTACACCGCGTGGTGGCTGCGCGGGCACCCGGTGCTCGGCGGGCGCCGCCCGGCCGGACTGCGCGCCGCCGGGAGCGACCCGCTGCTGCGCGGCCTGTACGACGAGGCCGACGCGTCCGGCTTCGAGGACGAGCAGGTGCTGCGGGCGCTCGGCGTGCGCACCTCCGTCGCCGCCCTCCTCGACGAGCCCGGCGGCGCGGCCGAGCTGCTGGACCGGCTCGCCGACCCGGACCGCCCGGTCACGGCCGCCCAGCTGCACGCCCTGTACGGCGCGCTGGCCGGGCTGGACCCGGAACAGGTCACCCTCCCGGACGAGGTACGGGCCGTGCGCGACGGCCGGGTCGAGGTGGTGGACGCCGCCGACGCCGTCGTGGCCGACTCGCCCGACCTGCTGCCCTTCACCTCCGGCGTCCCGCTGCTGCCGGTCGGCCCGGCGCTCGCCGCCGCACTGGCCGAGCTGTTCCAGGTGCGGCGGCTGAGCGAGACCGTCACCGGCGAGGTCCACTCCGAGGGCACCGAGCACGACGTGCCGGAGCCGGTGCGGGTGCTGCTCGGCGCGCGGACCCCGGCGTCGTACCTGGAGCACGAGGAGCTGGTCGTCGACGGTGTGGAGATCGACTGGCGGCTCACGCCCGACGGCGTGCTGCACGCCGCGACGCTGGAGGGCGTCGCCGCGGGCCTCGCCTGGTCGGCCGGCCAGTGGCCCCGCCGCTTCGAGGTCGCGGCGCTCCTGGAGGACCCGTCCCGCACGGAGGAACTGGCCCGGGACCGCTGGTTCGACTAGGGACCTCTCCCTTTTTCCGTGAGCAGTCGGCGTGAAAGTGTCCTCGGCCCGCTCGGATGAGCGCACCGAGGACACTACGGGCCTGAACGCTCACGGTTTTCGGGAGGGGTGCCTCCCCCCACGAGCCACGAGCATCGGTGCGCGAGGTCCCGGTCCGGGGCCCGGTCAGGCCGGGAAGCGCCGGGCCACCCACCGCCACGCCAGCTCCAGCAGGACCGCGGCGGCGACCGCCACGCCGACGGCGGCCCACGGCATCGTGTGGCCCACCAGCCTCAGCGCGAAGAAGTCCTGCAGCCACGGCACCGCCAGCACCACCAGGAAGGCCAGGCCCATCACCGCGACCAGCAGCACCCGCCACCAGGTGTAGGGCCGGGCGACGATCGCCAGCACCCACATCGAGATCAGGAACAGCGTCAGCGTCGCCACGCTGGTCTCCGCGGCCAGGGCGTCCGGCCCGCTGTAGTGCCGCCGGGCCAGGAGGTACGTCAGGAAGGTCGCCGCGCCGGCCACCACGCCGCCGGGGACCGCGTACCGCATCACCCGGCGGACGAAGTGCGGCCTGGCCCGCTCCTTGTTCGGGGCGAGGGCCAGGAAGAAGGCCGGGACGCCGATGGTGAGGGTGGACAGCAGGGTCAGGTGGCGGGGCAGGAAGGGATACTCGACCCGCGAGCACACCACCAGGACCGCCAGCAGCACCGAGTACACCGTCTTGACCAGGAACAGGGTCGCGACGCGGGTGATGTTGCCGATGACCCGGCGGCCCTCGGCCACCACCGACGGCAGCGTGGCGAAGCTGTTGTTCAGCAGCACGATCTGCGCGACCGCCCGCGTGGCCTCCGACCCGGAGCCCATCGCCACGCCGATGTCGGCGTCCTTCAGCGCCAGGACGTCGTTGACGCCGTCGCCGGTCATCGCGACCGTGTGCCCGCGCGACTGGAGGGCGCCGACCATGTCCCGTTTCTGCTGCGGGGTGACCCGCCCGAACACCGTGCCCGCCTCCAGCTCCCCGGCCATGCCGTCCCGGTCGGCGGGCAGCCGGCGCGCGTCGACGGTGGTGCCGGACAGCCCCAGCTTGGCGGCGACCGCGCCGACGGAGACCGCGTTGTCCCCGGAGATGACCTTGGCGCGCACGTCCTGGTCGGCGAAGTAGCGCAGGGTGTCGGCGGCGTCCGGGCGCAGCCGCTGCTCCAGGACGACCAGGGCGGTGGGTGTGACGTCGTCGGCGACCTCGGGATCGTCGAGGTCCCGCGCGGCGCGGGCCAGCAGCAGGACCCGCATGCCCTGCTCGTTGAGCCGCGCCGTCTCGGCGAGGGCGGGGTCGTTCTCGGCCAGCAGCACGTCGGGGGCGCCCAGCAGCCAGGTGCTGGAGGCGCCGTCGCTCTCGTCGAAGGTGGCGCCCGCGTACTTGCGGGCGGAGGAGAAGGGCAGGGACTCGGTGCAGCGCCAGTCGTCGGCGACCCGGGCGACGGGATAGGCGTCGATGATCGCCTGCAGGGAGGCGTTCGGACGCGGGTCGGACTCGCCGAGGGCACCGAGCACCGCGCGGACGTACTCCTCGTCGGCGTCACCGAGCGGACGCAGCCCGGTGACGTCCATGCCGCCCTCGGTGAGGGTGCCGGTCTTGTCCAGGCAGACGGTGTCGACGCGGGCGAGGCCCTCGATGGCGGGCAGTTCCTGGACGAGGCACTGCTTGCGGCCCAGCCGTACGACGCCGATCGCGAAGGCGACGGAGGTCAGCAGGACCAGGCCCTCCGGGACCATGGGCACGATGCCGCCGACCGCGCGCGCGATCGAGTCGTCCAGCTCGTCGTTCTCGGCGAGCAGCTGGCTGAGGACCAGACCGATCGCGGTCGGCACCATCATCCAGGTGACGTACTTGAGGATCGTGGAGATGCCGGAGCGCAGCTCGGACTGGACGAGGGTGAAGCGGGACGCCTCCTCGGCGAGCTGTGCGGCGTAGGCCTCGCGCCCCACCTTCGAGGCGCGGAAGGCGCCGCCGCCCGCGACCACGAAGCTGCCCGACATGATCTCGTCGCCGGGCCGTTTGACGACGGGGTCGGCCTCGCCGGTCAGCAGCGACTCGTCGATCTCCAGCCCGTCCGCCTCGACGCACACCCCGTCGACGACGGCCTTGTCGCCGGGGCCGATCTCGATGACGTCGTCCAGCACGATCTGTCCCGTGCTGATCTCGGCCGTCCGGCCGTCCCGGCGCACGGCCGGTCTGGCCTCGCCGATCAGGGCCAGGGAGTCCAGGGTCTTCTTCGCCCGCCACTCCTGGACGATGCCGATGCCGGTGTTGGCGAGGATCACGAAGCCGAACAGGCTGTCCTGGATCGGCGCCACGACCAGCATGATCACCCACAGCACGCCGATGATCGCGTTGAACCGGGTGAAGACGTTGCCGCGGACGATCTCGCCGAGCGAGCGGCTGCTGCGCACCGGCACGTCGTTGACCTGTCCGCGCGCCACCCGCTCGGCGACCTCGGCCGCGGTCAGCCCCGTCTCCGGCGACGACGGAGGCGGCGGATGCGCGGGACCGCGTGCGGCGTCGGCGTCGATATGCGTCATGCGTCCGACGTTACGTGCGGGTTTGCGGCTTCACCCACCGAGTGGGCGAAAGATCCGACCGGGGAAGGAGGGTGCGGCCCGCCCGGTGGTGCCGTGGTACCAGAGGGTGCGCAGATACGTCAGACCGGGGAACCCGTCGAGCCGCGTCCCGCCGGTGCGGACGGACCCGGTGCGGGCCGGCACGGCCTGCGACGCCGCGTTGTCGAGAGTGGTCACGGCCCGCGGCGCGGTCGGCCCGTACGCGCGGGCGGCGAGTCCGCAGACCTCCCGCACGGCCCGTGGGGCCGGTCCCCGTCCGGCGGCCCGCTCCGCGATCCGGCGGCCGAGATCGGCGACGCCCTGCTCCGCGTCCACGAGGTCGACCCGTCCGAGCACCTCGCCGCCGGGGCCGGTCGGCACGGGGAAGAAGGAGATCCCGGCCTCCTGCTCGGCCGGCAGCGCGCGGTGCCGCTCGTCGAACCGGGCGAAGCAGTCGTCGCCGCGGTCGGGGACGGAGGCGGCGGAGCAGGCCCGGTTCTCCCGCTCGAAGGCGAGGAACGCGGGGGCGTTATCCGGCCGGAGCAGGTGCGGCCCGACCGGGGTGCCCGTGCCGGCCGGCACGGGCGCGGGTATCAGACGCCGCCCCGTTCCGCGCGGGAACGCCTGATCGCGGCGTCGCGCCTGCGGACGTACCAGATGCCGATCAGGCCGAGTCCGCCGCCGGCCAGGCAGGTCCACACCCACCAGGTGTGCCCGTGGTCGTCGAACCAGCCGTAGAAGGGCAGCTGGGCCAGGAAGAGGACGAACCAGAGGACGGTGCCGCCGGTGATGGTCGCGACCACGGGGCCCTCCAGGGGCTCCGGCGCCTCATGCGTAGGTGTCCACTTCGCCATGCGTACAGCTTACGAGGGCGGCGCGCGCCTCTTTCCGGCGCGCCGCCCGGCCTCCTCCGCGCCGCTGCACGGGCCCGCACGCCGTGGCGGCAGGGGCCCGCGGGGCCACTTCCCGCACGGGTCTACGCGCGGAGATAGCCATCCGGAGCTCATACGTTCATACTGAATCCGTTTGTTTCTGACCGCTTTCATTCGTAGAAAACACCAACAAGGCCGTGGGGGAACCTGTTGGTGATGAGGATTCGCATGCCCACCTCGGCCAGTGCCAAGGCCCCTCTGTCCCCCGAGCCGCCCCAGGACCGGCGGCCTCCGCAGAACGCCCTCGACCGCTACTTCAAGATCTCCGAGCGCGGCAGCACGCTGCCCCGTGAGATCCGGGGCGGTTTCGCCACCTTCTTCGCGATGGCCTACATCATCGTGCTGAACCCGATCATCCTGGGCAGCGCGAAGGACATGTACGGCCACCAGCTGGACAACGGCCAGCTGGTCACCGCGACCGCGCTGACGGCGGCGTTCGGAACGCTGCTGATGGGCGTCATCGGCAACGTCCCGATCGCGCTCGCCGCCGGTCTCGGCGTGAACTCGGTCGTCGCCCTCCAGCTCGCCCCGCGGATGTCCTGGGCGGACGCCATGGGCATGGTGGTGCTGGCCGGTTTCGTCGTGATGCTGCTGGTCGCCACCGGCCTGCGCGAGCGCGTGATGAACGCCGTGCCCTACGGCCTGCGCAAGGCCATCTCCATCGGCATCGGCCTGTTCGTCATGATCGTCGGCCTGGTCGACTCCGGGTTCGTCACCCGGATGCCGGACGCCGCCCACACCACCGTCCCGCTCCAGCTGGGCACGGGCGGCCACCTGCACGGCTGGCCGGTGCTGGTCTTCGTCCTCGGCGTGCTGCTGACCCTCGCGCTGATCGTCCGCAAGACCCCGGGCGCGATCCTGATCTCCATCGTCGTGATGACCGCCCTCGCGGTGATCATCAACGCCGTCGCCGACATCCCCTCCTGGGGTCTGACCACCCCCGAGTGGCCCGGCAACCCCGTCTCCGCGCCCGACCTCGGGCTGATCGGCGAGGTCAGCCTGTTCGGCGGCTTCGAGAAGGTCGGCGTGCTGACCGGCGTGCTGTTCGTCTTCACCGTGCTGCTGTCGTGCTTCTTCGACGCGATGGGCACGATCATGGGCGTCAGCGACGAGGCGAAGCTGACCGACGGCGAGGGCCAGATGCCGGGCATCAACAAGGTCCTGTTCGTCGACGGCATCGCGGTCGCGGCCGGCGGCGCCGGCTCCGCCTCGGCGACGACCTGCTTCGTGGAGTCCACCGCCGGCGTCGGCGAGGGCGCCCGCACCGGCTTCGCCAGCGTCGTCACCGGCGGACTGTTCGCCATGGCGCTCTTCCTCACGCCGGTCGCCACGATGGTCCCGTCCCAGGCGGCCACCCCGGCGCTGATCGCGGTCGGCTTCCTGATCCTGGCCGGCTCGATCCGGGAGATCGACTGGTCCGACTTCACCATCGCCATCCCGGCCTTCGTGACGATGCTGATGATGCCGTTCACCTACTCGATCACCAACGGCATCGGCATGGGCTTCGTCACCTTCTCGGTGCTGCGCCTGGCGTCCGGGCGGGGCCGTGAGGTGCCGGTGGCGATGTACGTGGTGTCGGCGGTCTTCGCCTTCTACTACCTGATGCCGGCCCTGGGCCTGACCTGATCCGTCCGGAACGGTTCCACGGGGTCACGGTTCTGCGGAGTCCCGTCGCGGGTCTACGTCACGGGACCCCGTAGAACCGTTCCGTCTCCTCGACGGCGGACCGGAACCGCTCGTCGAAGTCGTTGCGCATGAGCGTCCGCAGGACATAGTCCTGGACGCTCATTCCTCTTTTCGCCGCATGGTGCCGGAGCCGCTCGAGCAGCTCCCCGTCCATCCGCAGGCTGAGCACGCTGGTCCCCATGCGCACGAGGGTCGCCGGGCCGGCCGGCCGACGCTCCGGTTTCCGGAAACAGCTCACTCGTTCGGGTGAATCCCGGGTTTCGGTGGCGTGGGTCACGGGCACACGGCCGGGAACGCATTAGTACTTCGCGAGACTAATGAGTTACGCTAAGAAACATGCCGGACCTCAACCATGGCGACGACGTTGCCGCCGTGAACTCCCTGCGCTCCGCCGTGATGCGGCTGTCCCGTCGGCTCAAGCACCAGCGGGTCGACGAGTCGCTCAGCCCCACCGAGATGTCGGTGCTCGGCACCCTGGCGAACTGCGGCAGGGCCACCCCGGGTGAGCTCGCCCGCAAGGAACACGTCCAGCCGCCGTCGATGACCCGCATCGTGGCGCTGCTGGAGGCCAAGGGGCTGGTCCGGCTGGAGCCGCACCCCGAGGACCGGCGCCAGAAGGTCGTGACGCAGACCGAGCAGGCCGTGGTGATGCTCGAGGAGAGCCGCCGCAAACGGAACGCGTTCCTGGCCGCGCTGGCCGAGGAACTCGACGAGGACGAGTGGGCCAGGCTGCGCGCGGCGGCCCCCGTGCTGGAGAAGCTCGCACACCTGTAGACAGCCCTGTGGGCGGCGACGGCGAGGAGGCGAACCTTTTGAGTACGGGACCCGGAGCAGCTTCCGCCCCCGCACCCGACCACGACGACTCCCCGCCGAAGGCCGCCGGGGCCTGCGGGGCCCCGCGCCGGACGTCCATGTTCGCCTCCCTGAAGGTCAGGAACTACCGCCTGTTCTTCCTGGGCCAGGTCGTCTCCAACATCGGCACCTGGATGCAGCGCATCGCCCAGGACTGGCTGGTGCTCAGCCTCACCGGCTCCTCCGCGGCCGTCGGCATCACCACCGCCCTGCAGTTCCTGCCGATGCTGCTCTTCGGCCTCTACGGCGGCGTCCTCGTCGACCGGCTGCGCAAGCGGCCCGCGCTGCTGGTCACCCAGTCCGCGATGGCGCTGACCGCGCTCGCCCTCGCCGCCCTCACCCTGACCGGGCACGTCCAGGTCTGGCACGTCTACGTCGCCGCCTTCGCGATGGGCCTGGCCACCGTCGTCGACAACCCGGCCCGCCAGTCCTTCGTCGCCGAGCTGGTCGGCCGCGACCAGCTGCAGAACGCGGTCAGTCTGAATTCGGCCAACTTCCAGTCCGCCCGCCTGGTCGGCCCCGCCGTCGCCGGCCTCATGATCACCGGGGTGGGCACCGGCTGGGCGTTCCTCGCCAACGGCCTGTCCTTCGTCGCGCCGCTGAGCTGCCTGCTGCTGATGCGCGCCCGCGAGCTGCACCCCGTCCGGCGCGCCCCGCGCGGCAAGGGCCAGCTGCGGGAGGGCCTGCGCTACGTCGCCGGGCGCCCCGAGCTGCTCTGGACCGTCGTCCTGGTCGGTTTCATCGGCACCTTCGGCTTCAACTTCCCGGTCTTCCTGTCCGCCTTCGCCGACGACGTCTTCGACGCGGGCGCCGGCGAGTACAGCCTCTTCAACACCCTGATGGCCGTCGGCTCCCTGGCCGGCGCGCTGCTCGCCGCCCGGCGCGGCACGGCCCGGCTGCGCGTCCTGATCGCGGCGGCCCTCGCCTTCGGCGTCCTGGAGATCGTCGCGGCGGCGGCCCCGACGCTGTGGCTGTTCGCGCTGCTGATGGTCCCGATCGGCGTCTTCAGCATGACGGTCAACGTCACCGCCAACACCAGCATCCAGATGTCCACCGACCCGGCCATGCGGGGCCGCGTGATGGCCCTGTACATGATGGTGTTCCTCGGCGGCTCCCCGGTCGGCGCCCCCGTCGTCGGCTGGGTCACCGACACCTACGGCGCCCGGGCCGGTTTCGCCGCGGGCGGCGCCGTCGCGGCCACGGCCGCGGTCGTCATCGGCCTGATCCTGGCCCGCGCCGGCGACCTGCGCCTGACGGTCGCCTGGCACCGAGGCCACCCCCGGGTGCGCCTCGTCCCGCGCGGACGCCGGAAGGAACCGGCGCGGGTGGGGTGAGCGGGGCCCGGATCAGTCGCGGGGGAAGTCTCCGGTCCTGAGGGTGAGGCCGACGACGGTGCCGGTGAGGTCGATGTCCTCGCCGAAGCCGAAGCTGACGGAGCTGTGGTACGTGCCGTCCTTGGGGAGGGTGTGGAGGTGCCACTCGCCGGTGTACGGATCGACGATCAGGTACACCGGGACGCCTGCGGTGGCGTAGGTGTCCTTCTTGGGGCCGTAGTCGTTGCCGGCGGTGCTCCTGGAGACGACCTCGGCGACGAACTCGACGTCCGCGGGGCGCCAGTGCCCCTTGTCGTCCCGCTCGGCGCCCTCGGCCAGGGCGACGACGTCGGAGGCGAAGCCGTTGAGATGCCCCGGGTAGTCCATGCGGGCGTCGGACTTGACGCGCTTGCGCGGGTATTTGGTGCGCAGCTGGTCGTAGATGTCCGCGATGATGTCCCAGTGGGTGTCCCGCTGCGGCGTCATGAAGATGTGACCCCCGACGATCTCGGTCTTGTATCCCTCGGGGACGGGCATCTTCTCGAGCCACTCGAACATGACGTCCAGAGTCAGCTCGGCGCTCTCCTCGGCCATCTCGATCCTGTCGTCAAGGACGGTCATCGTGGCGCTCCTCCCCGGTCGCCCCCGACACGGGTACAGCCGCGCAGTACAACGATACGCACGGTGCCCAGGACACGGAGGAACGCACGCGTGTTCCCCGGAGGAGACTGACGGCATGAGACTCTTCGCCGCCGTGCTGCCGCCCGAGGACGTCGTCGCCGCCCTGGCCGCCGAGGTGGCCGCGCTGAAGAGGCTGCCCGGTGCGGACGGGCTGCGGTGGACCGGGCGCCCCGGGTGGCACCTCACGCTCGCCTTCTACGGGGAGGTCGACGACGACCTGGTGCCGGACCTGTCGGCACGGCTGGCGCGGGCCGCGCACCGCACCGCGCCCTTCGGGCTGGCGCTGCGCGGCGGCGGGCACTTCGGGCACGGGCGGGCCCTGTGGGTGGGGGCGGAGGGCGACCTGGCGGCGCTGCGGCTGCTCGCGGGCCGCGCGGAGTCGGCGGGGCGCAGGGCGGGCGTGGAGAGGGGCGAGCACCGGAGCTACAAGGCCCACCTGACGGTGGCCCGCAGCCGGGCGGCGTACGACGTGGGGCCGTACGTCGACGCGCTGGCCGGCTTCACCGGCCGCGCCTGGACCGTGACGGACCTGGCGCTGGTGCGCAGCGACCTGCCGAGGTCCGGGGTGCCGGGCGAGCAGCCCCGTTACGAGACGGTCGCCCGCAGCCCGCTGGGCGGGTCCGGTTAGGCTCGGGGGCGTGGACCCGAAGACCCGTAACCGGATCATGGCCGGTGTGCTCGTGCTGATGCTCGTCGTGGTGGCGGTGGCGGCGGCGGTCGGTTAGCCCTCCGGAGGGGCGGCCGCCGCCCCGCTCACCCCGTCACCAGGCGAACGCCTCCGGCGAGGGACCCGGACCCGGGAAGATCTCGTCCAGCCCGGCCAGCAGCTCGTCCGACAGCTCCAGCTCCACCGCGCGCAGCGCCGACGTGAGCTGTTCGGCGGTGCGCGGGCCGACGATCGGGCCGGTCACGCCGGGCCGGGTCAGCAGCCAGGCCAGCGCGGCCTCGCCGGGCTCGACGCCGTGCTTGTCGAGCAGGTCCTCGTACGCCTGGATCTGCGCCCGCTTCGCCGGGTCGGCGAGGGTCTCGGCCGCCCGGCCGGAGGCGCGGCGGACGCCCTGGGCCTCCTTGCGGAGGACGCCGCCGAGCAGGCCGCCGTGCAGCGGCGACCAGGGGATGACGCCGAGGCCGTAGTCCTGCGCGGCCGGGATGACCTCCATCTCGGCGCGGCGCTCGGCCAGGTTGTAGAGGCACTGCTCGCTGACCAGGCCGATGGTGCCGCCGCGGCGGGCGGCGGCCTCGTTGGCCTGGGCGATCTTGTAGCCGGGGAAGTTGGACGAGCCGGCGTACAGGATCTTGCCCTGCTGGACCAGGACGTCGATCGCCTGCCAGATCTCGTCGAAGCCGGTGGCGCGGTCGATGTGGTGGAACTGGTACAGGTCGATGCGGTCGGTCCGCAGCCGCTTCAGGCTGGCGTCGACGGCCCGGCGGATGTTCACGGCGGAGAGCTTGTCGTGGTTGGGCCACGCCTCGCCGTCGGCGCCCATGTTGCCGTACACCTTGGTGGCGATGACGGTCCTGTCGCGCCGGTCGCCGCCCTTGGCGAACCAGTTGCCGATGATCTCCTCGGTGCGGCCCTTGTTCTCGCCCCAGCCGTACACGTTGGCGGTGTCGAAGAAGTTGATGCCGGCGTCCAGCGCCGCGTCCATGATCGCGTGGCTGTCGGCCTCGTCGGTCTGCGGACCGAAGTTCATGGTGCCGAGGACGAGCCGGCTGACCTTGAGTCCCGTGCGTCCGAGCTGCGTGTACTCCATGGGACCCAAGCCAACGTCCTGGAGTGGGCTCCAGGCAAGAGGGTCCGGTCGGTCAGTCGCGGGGGAAGCCGGCGGTGGGGAGCGTCAGGCCGAGGACGGTGTCGGTGAGGTCCAGGTCCTGACCGAAGGCGACCCGGGTCTCGGTGGTGTAGTCGCCGTCCTTCGGGTGCGAGAAGACGTGGCAGCGGCCCTGGTAGGGGTCGGCGATGAGGTAGAGGGGGACCTCGGCCGCGGCGTAGGCGAGCTTCTTGGGGCCGTAGTCGTTGGCGGCGGTGCCCTGGGAGATGACCTCGGCGACGAACTCGACGTCTTGGTGACGCCAGTGGCCCGTGTCGTCCTGCACCGCTCCGTCGCGGAGCTTGGCGATGTCCGGACAGAAGCCGTTCTCATGGCCGGGGAAGTCGATGCGGACGTCCGAGAAGATCTTGGCGTCCTCACCGAACCGGTCGGCGACGGCTCGTGCGATGCGGAAGATGATCGCCCAATGCGTGTCGCGCTGCGGTGTCATGTGGACGTTGCCCCCGACGATCTCGACCCTGAAGCCTTCGGGGACGGGCATCCGCTCCAGCCGCTCGAACCACTCGTCCAAGCGCTTGGTGTTGGCGTCGGCCATGGCGGTCCTGTCGTCAAGGACGGTCATCGTGGCGCTCCTCCCCGGCCGTCCCACGGGCGGGAGCAGCCGCGCGGTACAACGATACGCACGGCGACCAGGACACGGGAGAACGCGCATATGCCAGAGGCGTCGCCTACGAGGCGGCCGCTGCGTAGGGCCCGCCCAGTCCCCACTCCTCGTGCAGCGTCTTCGCGAACGCGCCCGCGATCCTGTGCTCGCCGCTCGCGTTGGGGTGCGTGCCGTCGTAGGTGTCGACGTGGAAGTCGTACGACGCCGGTGGCGGGACGAGGAGGAGGGGGGAGCCCGGTTCGTCGAGGTCGGTGATCGTCTTCGCCAGGAGGTCGTTGAAGCGGGCGACCTGTCCGGCGAACGCCGGGTCCTCCTCGGCCCGTATGTTGGTGAGCACCGGCATGACGGCCGTGCGGATGCGCGGGTTCGCCGAGCGGGCCCCGGCGACGAAGGTCCGGACGTTGTCCGCGGTCTGCTCCGGGTTGGTGTAGAAGCCGAGGTCTATCAGGCCGAGGGAGACCAGGAGCACGTCGGCGCGGTGGGCGCGGACCGCCTCGCCGATCAGCGGCGTCATGTGGTGCCAGCCCTCGCCCCAGCCGGCCAGGTGGGCGCGGGGGAAGTCCGGGTCGGCGTAGGCGTACGAGGCGGACTCGTCCGTCGACGGGTCGTGCAGCGCCTCACGCGGGCCGACGAAGGTGAAGGAGCGGCCGTACGTGTCGCGCAGGTGCCGCCACAGCCGGTAGCGCCACGTGTGTTCGCCGGCGCTTCCGATCGTCATGGAGTCACCGACGAACATGAACCTGAGCATCCGCTCATCATGGTCGATCGCCCTGGCCGCCGCGATGTGAGTCCGGCCACGCAGGGTGACCGGCGACGTGAACGCCCGCGCGGGATGGCAGGCTTGGCGCATGCGCCGACCCTTCGCCCTCCTCGCCGCTGCCCTCCTCACGGGCGCGTTCGCCGTGCCCGCCCACGCCGCCGGCGGGAGCGACGGGTTCACGGTCAAGGACCCGCGCATCACCGAGTCCAGCGGCCTCGCCGCCTCCCGCCTCCACCCCGGCGTCCACTGGACGCACAACGACCAGGACACCGGCCCCTACCTGTACGCCGTGGACGGTGCCACCGGCGAGACCGTCGCCCGGATCTCCCTGGCCGGCGTCGGCACCCCCCGGGACGTCGAGGCGGTCTCCGTCGGGCCGGACGGCCGGATCTACGTCGGCGACATCGGGGACAACCTCGGCGGCACCTGGCCCCACGTGTGGATCTACGCGCTGCCCGAGCCGAAGGAGCTGAAGGACCAGACGGTCAGGGCCACGCAGTACGTGGTGAAGTACGCGGACGGCGCCCGCGACGCCGAGTCGCTGGCCGTCCACCCGAAGACCGGGCGCGTCTACATCATCGACAAGAACGAGGACGGCGGGCACCTGTACGAGGGCCCGGCGAAGCTGTCCGCCTCCGGCACCAACGTCTTCCGGCCGACCGTCCCCGTCGACCTGTGGGCCACGGACGCCGCCTTCTCCCCGGACGGCGAGCAGCTCGCCGTCCGCGGCTATCTGGGCGGCATCTGGTACGCCTGGAACGGCGGGAAGCTCCGGCGCGAGGGGCGGATCAGCGTGCCCCTGGGGCAGGGGGAGTCCGCCACCTACACCACCGACGGCAAGAAGCTGCTGCTCGGGATGGAGGGGGCGAACAGCCCGGTCAGGGCCGTGGACGTGCCCGGGGCCGGCGGCGGGGGCGGGGAAGACGCGGACGCCCCGGGGGGCGGCGCGTCGTCCGCTTCCGGCGAGGGCGCCGGCCGGGACACGCTCACGGTCGGCGGGGGCGTCCTGGTCGCCGCCTGCGCCGCCCTGTTCGCGCTACGGCTGCGGCGGCGGGCCCGCGGCCGCTGAGCCGTCCGCCGCGCGCCGCGCGGCCACCAGCACCTCCAGCCCGTCCAGGATGCGCCGCAGCCCGAACTCGAAGTGGTCGAAGCCGGGGCCGAAGGCGTCGTCGGACAGGGAGGCCAGGACCGGGTAGCGGCCGCTGCCCATGGCCTTCTCCAGGACCGGCCGCTGTGCCTCCCAGAACTCCGCGTCCGTCAGCCCCGAGGTGCGCTCGGCCTCCTCCTGGTACACCCGCGTCCGGGCGGCCCCGACGACGTACCCGTCGATCAGGATGATGGCGGAGACCAGCTCGGGGTCGGGCAGTCCCATCGGTCTGATCAGGGCGAGCACCTTCTCCATGCCGTCCAGCGCGCTCGGGCCGAGGACCGGGCGGGACTGGTTGACCTGCAGCAGCCAGGGGTGGCGCCGGTAGAGGGCCAGCGCGCTGTGGGCCAGGCCCTCCAGCGCCGCGCGCCAGCCGACGTCACCGGAGTCACCGACGTCACCGGAGTCACCGGCGTCACCGGAGCCGGCGGTCCCAGAGGTCCCCGCGGGTCCCGAGGGGGCCACCGGCTCCGGTGAGAGGCGCTGGACGCGGTCCAGCATCAGGTCCAGCAGCTCGCCCTTGCCGGGGACGTAGCGGTACAGGGACATCGTGCCGGTGCCGAGTTCGGTGGCGATCCGGCGCATCGAGACGGCGCCGAGCCCGTCCCGGTCGGCGATGTCGACGGCCGCCTCCACGATCCGCTCCAGCGTCAGCCCCGGCTTGGGGCCTCGGCCGGGCCGCCGGCCGGTGTCCCACAACAGCTCGAGGGTCCGGGCGATGTCGCCGCTGCCGCTCGTCTCCGTACCGCTCGTCATGGGGGCAGTTTAGTTCCGCGGCCAAAAAACTGGGTACGCCGTACGCGCAATCGGGTACGGTGTACCCAGTTTGGGGATCGAGAGGGGAACCCATGAGCGACGGTTTCGCCGTGCTGGCCGAGGGCCTGGAGAAGCACTACGGCGGGAAACGGGCCCTGGACGGCTTCGACCTGGCCGTGCGCGAGGGCACCGTGCACGGCCTGCTCGGGCCGAACGGGGCGGGCAAGACCACCGCGGTGCGCATCCTGTCCACGCTGACCCGCCCGGCCGGCGGCCGGGCGCGGGTCGCCGGGACCGACGTCGCCCGCCGGCCGCGCGAGGTGCGGGCGAGGATCGGCCTGACCGGCCAGTACGCGGCGGTGGACGAGGTGCTCACCGGCCGGCAGAACCTGGAGATGTTCGGCCGCCTGTTCCACCTGGGCGGCCGGCGGGCCCGCGCCCGGGCCGCCGAGCTGCTGGAGCAGTTCGATCTGACGGAGGCCGCCGACCGGGGCGCCGGCACCTACAGCGGCGGCATGCGGCGCCGGCTCGACCTCGCCGCGTCGATGATCCTCCGCCCGTCCGTCCTGTTCCTGGACGAGCCGACGACGGGCCTGGACCCGCGCAGCCGCGGCGAGGTCTGGGACAGCGTCCGGGCGCTGGTGGCGGGCGGCACGACCGTGCTGCTGACCACGCAGTACCTGGAGGAGGCGGACAGGCTGGCCTCCCGCATCACCGTCATCGACCAGGGCCGGGCCATCGCCGACGACACCCCGGGCGGGCTGAAGGACCTGGTCGGCGGTGACCGGATCGAGGTCGTGCTCGCCGAACGGGCCGACCTGGCGCGGGCGGTGAAGGTCGTCGCCCGCGTCTGCGAGGGCGAACCGGAGACGGACGAGGAGACGCCGCGCGTGCACGCCCCGGTCACCGACCGGGTGGCCGCGCTGACCGAGGTGGCCCGCACCCTGCAGGACGAGGGCGTCCGGGTGGAGGACATCGGCCTGCGCAGGCCGAGCCTCGACGACGTGTTCCTGCGCCTGACCGGACACCGCACGAGCACGAGCACCAGTGCCCGTACGAGTACGAGTACGGGCGGGGCGACGGAGAAGGAGGCGGTGGCGGCATGAGCGCCCTCGACCTGACGGCCGGCGCGAGCGGCCACGGCCGCCTGTACTGGCTGCTCGCCGACTGCGGCAACATCGTCCGCCGCGGCCTGACCCACTACCGCCGCCAGCCCGTCAACATCGCCTGGCAGCTCGGCTTCCCGCTCGTCTCCGTCCTGCTGTACGGCTATGTCTTCGGCAGCGCGATGAAGGTGCCGGGCGGCGGGGACTACCGGGACTTCCTGATGCCGGGCATGTTCGTGATGACCATGGCGTTCGGCTTCGTCAACACCGCGACCCTCGTCGTCCACGACTCGACCAAGGGCGTCATCGACCGGTTCCGCTCGATGCCGATGGCCTCCTCGGCGGTGGTGGCCGGCCGGGGCGTGACCGATCTCGTCGTCGCCTGCGCGGAGTTGGCCATCATGATGCTCACCGCGCTGGCCATGGGCTGGCGCCCGGACGGCGGCTGGGGCTTTCTCGCCGCCTTCGGACTGCTGCTGTGGCTGCGTTTCGCGCTCATCTGGGCCGGGGTGTGGCTGGGGCTGCTGGTGCCCAACCCGGAGGCGGCGGGCGGCCTGTTCGCGGTGGCGATGCCGCTGACGATGATCTCCAGCATCATGGTCGCCCCGCAGCTCATGCCCGACTGGCTGGGGTGGCTGGCCGCCTGGAACCCCGTCTCCTCCACGGCGGCCGCGGCCCGCGAGCTGTTCGGCACGCCGGCGGGCGGCGGCGACTCGTGGGTGGAGCAGCACGCGCTGCTGATGGCGGGCGTGTGGCCGGCGGTGCTGACGGCGGTCTTCCTGCCGCTGGCGGTACGCCGCTACCAGCGGCTCGGCCGGTAGGAGCGGGGAACGGCGAGGGCGCCCGGCGGTGTGCCGGGCGCCCTCGCCGCCGCATGTGAGCGGTGCTCGTCAGAGCTTCTCGATCACGTAGTCGACGCACTTGGTCAGCGCCTCGACGTCCGCCGGGTCGATCGCCGGGAACATGGCGACGCGCAGCTGGTTGCGGCCCAGCTTGCGGTACGGCTCGGTGTCGACGATGCCGTTGGCGCGCAGCACCTTGGCGACGGCGGCGGCGTCGATGTCGTCGGAGAAGTCGATGGTGCCGATGACCTGCGAGCGCTTGGCCGGGTCGGAGACGAACGGGGTGGCGTACTTGGCGCCCTCCGCCCAGGCGTACAGGCGGGACGAGGAGTCCTTGGTCCGCGCGGTGGTGAAGTCCAGGCCGCCCTGGCCGTTCATCCACTCCAGCTGCTCGTTGAGGAGGAACAGGGTGGCGAGCGCCGGGGTGTTGTACGTCTGGTTCTTGCGGGAGTTGTCGATCGCGGTCGGCAGGGAGAAGAACTCCGGGATGTGCCGGCCGCTCGCGTGGATCCGCTCGGCGCGCTCGATGGCGGCCGGGGAGAAAATGCCGATCCACAGGCCGCCGTCGGAGGCGAAGGACTTCTGCGGGGCGAAGTAGTAGACGTCGGTCTCGGCGATGTCGACGGGCAGGCCGCCGGCGCCGGAGGTGGCGTCGACCAGCACGAGGGCGCCTTCGTCGGCACCGGCCACGCGCTTGATCGGCATGGCGACGCCGGTGGAGGTCTCGTTGTGGGTGAACGCGTACACGTCCACGCCGGCCTCGGCGTGCGCCTCGGGGTGGGTGCCCGGGTCGGCGGAGACGACGGCCGGCTCGGCCAGCCAGGGCGCCAGCTTGGCGGCCTTGGCGAACTTGGAGGAGAACTCGCCGAAGGTGAGGTGCTGCGACCTGTTCTCGATCAGGCCGTGCGTCGCGACGTCCCAGAACGCGGTGGAGCCGCCGTTGCCGAGGACCACCTCGTAGCCGTCGGGGAGCCGGAACAGCTCGGAGATGCCCTCGCGCACCTTGCCGACCAGGTTCTTGACCGGGGCCTGGCGGTGGGAGGTGCCCATGAGGGACGTACCGGTGGCGGCCAGGGCGTCCAGCGCCTCCACCCGCACCTTGGAGGGACCCGCGCCGAATCGACCGTCCGCGGGCTTGATGTCAGCAGGAATCTGGATCTCAGCCACGAGCGGGAGCCTATCGGCTGAGGGAAACCCGGGCGAAACCTCGTCCGTCCGCTGAGACACCCGGTGGGCGGGCTGTGGACGGACGGTGAGCGGTGGGCGGGCGGTGGGGGACGCGGGTCCGTCCACCGCCCGGGCGGTTCAGCCGCCGAGTCGCACCGGGAGTTCGTACAGGTCGTTCTGGGTGACCACCGGCTTGTTGCGCAGTTCGTCCGCCGGGACCGCCAGATCGAGCCGCGGGAAGCGGGCGTACAGGGCGGGGAGGGCCACGCCGGCCTCCAGGCGGGACAGGGCCGCGCCGGGGCAGACGTGCGGGCCGTGCCCGAAGGAGATGTGCCGGTCGGCGCTCTCGCGGGTGATGTCGAAGACGCCGGCCGTCGGGCCGTGCGCCCGCTCGTCCCGGCCGATCGCCGCGTACGACACGATCAGCGCGTCCCCCGCCGGGAGGACCTTGTCGCCGACCGGTACGTCCTCCGTCGCGAACCGGATCAGCACGTGCGAGGTGGGCGTGGAGTGGCGCAGGGTCTCCTCGATGACCGCCGACCACTCCGCCTCGCCGGACAGCACCAGTTCGCGCTGCTCGGGGTGGAGGGAGAGGTTGACCACCGCGTTGACGATGAGGGAGATCGTCGTCTCGTGGCCGGCCGCCACCATCAGCTGGAGGGTGGAGACGATCTCCTCGTCGGTGAGGCGGTCGCCGTCCTCCGAGGCCTGGACGAGCGCGGAGGTCAGGTCGTCGCCCGGGTTCTCGCGCTTGCTCGCGACCGTCCCGGCCATGATCGCGGCCAGTTCGGTCAGCGTCGCGATGACCTCCTCGGGCGGGGTCTGGGTGGAGAAGAACTTCTCGAAGAGCACCTTCAGGCGTGGCAGCCGTTCCTCCTCCAGCCCCATCAGGTCGGCGATGACGTACATCGGCAGCGGGTAGGCGAACGCCGCCTTCAGGTCGACGGTGTCGCCGGGCAGGGCGGCCACCTGGTCCAGCAGGCCCTCGGTCAGCTCCGTGACGCGTTCCCGCATCCGCTCCACCCGGCGCGGGGTGAGAGCCTGCGCGACCAGGGTGCGCAGCCGGCGGTGGTCGGCGCCGTCCACGGTGAGCATGGAGCGGGGCGGGTTCGCCAGTCCGATCAGCGGCCAGTCGGGGGCTATCTCGCCGCGCTGCCAGGCGCCCCAGACGTTGATGTCCTTCACCAGACGCGGGTCGGTGAGCAGCTTCTTCGCCTCGGCGTGGTGGGTGACCGCCCACACCGGTACGCCGCCCGGCAGCGTCACGGCGGCCAGCGGCCCGGCGGCCCGCAGCGCGGCGCTCTCCCCGTCCAGGTCGGTGACGAAGGGGTCGAGGGCGATACGGGGCTGTGCGGCGTCCGCGGGTGTGCCTGTGCCGTTCGCGGGTGTGCCGTCCGTCGTCGTGGTGTCCGTGCCGGTCGTCATGTGAGCGTGCCTCCAAGGGCGGGAGTGGGTGTGAAGGTGACCGGGAGCGCGGACAGTCCGCGCAGCCACGGCGACGGGCGGCGGGTCAGCCCGGCGGCGGGTACCGCGAGGTCGATGTCCGGCAGCCGGTCCAGGACGACCTCGATGCCGGTCCGGGCGATGACCTCGGCGATCTCCTGCGCCGGGAACGGGCAGCGGTGCTCCCCGTGGCCGAAGGAGAAGTGGGCGCTGTTGTTGCCGGTCAGCGCCGAGCCGTCGGTCCGCACCCGGGGGTCGGAGTTGGCGCCCTGCAGGCCGAGCAGCAGCATGTCGCCGGCGCGGCCGCGGAGAGTGCCGCGGTGAGCAGGGGGACGGGCAGCACGCCGCGGAGGGCGGGGCGGTCGCCGGGGAGCAGGGGAGAGGTCATCTGTCAGGGTCCTCGGTCGGTCCTCGGCCGGTCCGCGGGCGGGCACCGTCGTGTCCGCGCGGACCTCGGGCGGGTCCACTGCGCTGCCGGTCCGGATGAGAGGGTCGTTTTTTGAGCGTGGTCCGTCAACTGCGCACAACTGGCGGTCACTATATGAGAGTTAGTGATCAGCTTGGGAAGATTCCGGTTCGGTTATCGGTATGTGACGCGTCCGGCGTGTGATGCGGGCCTTCCGTGACACCGCGCGACGTGCAGGGCGTAGCCGGTGACCGGATCCCGGCGGGGCATCCTGGCGGCATGACGGATCACCGGGACCTGCTGGGCGGACTGCGCGCGGCCGTGCGCGGCGAGGTCGACTTCGGCACGACCGCACGGGCGTTGACCACCATGGACGCCTCCAACTACCGCCGGGTGCCGCTCGGCGTGGTGGCGCCGTGGGACGCCGACGACGTGGCCGCGGTGCTGTCGGTGTGCCGGGCGCACGGCGTCCCCGTGGTGCCGCGCGGCGGCGGCACGTCGATCGCCGGGCAGGCGACCGGCACGGGCGTCGTCCTGGACTTCACCCGGCACATGAACCGGCTGGTCTCCCTCGATCCGCAGGCGCGTACGGCGGTCGTCCAGCCGGGTCTGGTCCTCGACCGTCTCCAGGAGGCCGCCGCCCCGCACGGCCTGCGCTTCGGCCCCGATCCCTCCACCCACAGCCGCTGCACGCTCGGCGGCATGATCGGCAACAACGCGTGCGGCTCCCACTCGGTGGCCTGGGGCACGACGGCGGACAGCGTGCGGGAGCTGTCGGTGCTCACCGCGCGGGGACGTTCCCTGCGGCTCGGCCGGGACTGGGCCGGGGCACCGGAGGGCCTGCGCGAGCTGGTCACCGGCGACCTGGCGCGGCTGCGCACCGGCTTCCCCGACCTGCCCCGCCGCATCTCCGGGTACGCGCTGGACGCGCTGCTGCCGGAGAGGGGCGCCGACGTGGCCCGTTCCTTCTGCGGCTCGGAGGGCACGCTGGGCGTGCTGACGGAGGCGGTGGTCCGGCTGGTGGAGGCGCCGCGGGCACGTGTGCTGGCGGTGCTGGGCTACGCCGACGAGGCCGGGGCGGCTCAGGCCGCGGCCGGGCTGCTGCCGCTCGGGCCGCTGACGGTGGAGGGCATGGCGGCGGACCTGGTGCCGTCCACGGCGGGGCTGCCGCGGGGCGGGGCGTGGCTGTTCGTGGAGACGGGCGGTGACGCGGAGGCACAGGCGCGGGCGCGCGCGGAGGCGGTGGTGCGGGCGGCCGACGCGGTGGACGCGCTGGTGGTGACCGACCCGGCCGGGCAGCGGGCGCTGTGGCGGATCCGGGAGGACGCGAGCGGCACGGCGACCAGGACGGCGGACGGCGCGGAGGCGTGGCCCGGCTGGGAGGACTGCGCGGTGCCGCCGGCGCGGCTGGGCGCCTACCTGCGGGACTTCCGCGCGCTGCTGTCGGCCCACGGCCTGCGCGGCACCCCGTACGGGCACTTCGGCGACGGCTGCATCCACGTACGCATCGACTTCGACCTGCTGACGGACGCCGGGGTCGCCCGCTTCCGCCGCTTCTCGCAGGAGCTGGCGGACGTGGTCGTCGCGCACGGCGGTTCGCTGTCCGGGGAGCACGGGGACGGGCAGGCGCGGGCGGAGCTGCTGCCGAGGATGTACGGCGAGGAGACGGTCGCCCTCTTCGAACGCGCCAAGGGGATCTGGGACCCGGACGACCTCCTCAACCCGGGCATGCTGGTCCGCCCGGCCCCGCTCGACGCGAACCTGCGCTTCGCCGTCCTGCCGCGCGAGCCGGTGGACGTGGAGTTCGGTTACCCCGGCGACGGGGGCGACTTCTCGGCGGCGGTGCGCCGCTGCGTGGGGGTCGCCAAGTGCCGTACGACGACGGTGACCGGTTCCGGGGTGATGTGCCCGTCCTTCCGCGCGACCGGCGAGGAGGAGCACTCCACGCGCGGACGCGCCCGGCTGCTGCACGAGATGCTCGCCGGCGAGCTGGTGACCGACGGCTGGCGGTCCACGGAGGTCCGGGACGCCCTGGACCTGTGCCTGTCCTGCAAGGGCTGCCGCTCCGACTGCCCGGTCGGGGTCGACATGGCCACGTACAAGGCGGAGTTCCTGCACCACCACTACGCCGGCCGCCGTCGCCCGGTCGCGCACTACTCCATGGGCCGGCTGCCGGAGTGGCTGCGCTGGGCGGCCCGGACCCGTACGGCCCCGGCCGTCAACGCGCTGGCGTCCGTACGCCCGTTGGCCTCGGTGGCGAAGCGGCTCGGCGGCATCGCGGAGGAGCGGGAGCTGCCGCGGCTGGCGGGGCGGACGTTCAGCCGGTGGTGGCGCAGGCGCGGGGGACCGCTCGGCGGGGGCGAGCTGGTGGTGCTGTGGCCCGACACCTTCACCGAGCACTTCTCGCCCTCCGTGGGCCGGGCGGCCGTACGGGTGCTGGAGGCGGCGGGGCTGCGGGTGGTGCTGCCGCCGACCCTGCGGGGGCGGGCGGTGATCGGGGACGGTGCGTCGAGGTCGGCCCTGGCGCTGCCGACCGCCCGCCGGGGCCGGGTCTGCTGCGGCCTGACGTACGTCTCCACGGGCCAGCTCGACCGCGCCCGTGCGGTGATGCGCCGCACGCTGGATCTGATGGCCCCGGTGCTGGAGACGTCCGCGCCGGTCGTCGTCCTGGAACCGAGCTGCGCCGCCGCCCTGCGCACGGACCTGCCCGAGCTGCTCCACGACGACCCGCGCGCGGCCCGCCTCGCCGCCCGCGTCCTGACCTTCGCCGAGACCCTGGAACGCCACGCCCCCGACTGGACCCCGCCCGCCCTGGACCGCCCGGTCACCGGCCAGACCCACTGCCACCAGCACGCGGTCCTGGGCGACGCGGCCGACCGACGGCTGCGTGCCGCCGCCGGGCTCACCGGCGAGCTGACCGGCGGCTGCTGCGGACTCGCGGGCAACTTCGGCTTCGAGAAGGGGCATTACGAGGTGTCCGTCGCCTGCGCCGAGGACCGGTTGCTGCCGGCGGTGCGCCGGGCACCGGACGGCGCGGTGATCCTGGCGGACGGCTTCTCGTGCCGCACCCAGCTGGAGCAACTGGCGGGAGTGCGAGGCCGCCACCTGGCGGAGGTGCTGGCTGAGGGGCTGGGGAGGTCCTGAAAACCGAGGACAGAAGTGCCCTGGGTGTCATCGGGCCGCTCAATTGAGCTTGCGCAATCTTCGTCCTCGGCTCTCGGCGATCCGCAGCGCGTCGGCGAGGGCTTCGGTGAGCCGCTCGGCGAGGTAGCGGAGTTCGCCGTGCGGGGTGCCGGGGAGGAGGACCCGGGCGTGGGCGAGGAGTTCGGTGCCCATGCCGAGCTGGGTGGACTCGGTGGCGTCGGCCAGGCGCGTGACGGGACCGCCGTCGTCGTCGGTGATCAGGTAGCAGGGCTTGCCCTCGGGACCGGTCCAGGGGAGCAGGCGGGGCTCGCGGGGCTTCGTCATGCGGCTGCCTCCAGCTTGTACGGAGCGGGCGCGAGGACATAGGGGCGTACGGCCGCGGTCTCGGTGCCGTCAAGGACGGTGGGCAGGCCGTAGGGGCTGCGGTGGGAGGGAAGAGCCGCGTCGTCCGGTATCGGCGGGTTGCCTGCTGCGGTGGCGACGGTCGGACGGAAGCCGGTGCGCCGGTGAGTGCCGCCGGGGCGGAGCAGCGGGCTCAGCCACATGAAAAAGCGGCAGAGAGCACCGGTCATGACATCAGCTCCGTTCGAAGTCGGCTGGTGGCCATGCCCCGGGGCCGGCCGGACGGTCGCCGGGGTCTCACTGTCGTGTCTCTCCGACGTGTCGCGTAGCGGCAGGGCATTCGCGGCATCGCCGGGCATGCACACAGATTGGACCGGTGGACCGGTCCAGTCAAGCGAAACGTCAACGATCGAGGCTGACGGGTCACTTCTCGCGGAACTCGTTGACGCGAAGCCCGGTCGAGGTCTCACCGCTGTCGCGGTGGCCAACGCCTGACGGAGCGAACAGATGATTACTCAGGCTTCATTCGAGATCGATGTCCAGGATTTCCGCAAGGCGGGAAAGCCCCTCAAGGGACCGCTCCATGTGTACGGGGATGATTCGCTCTCGCGCTGCGTCGGGCAGATGCTGGTCCGCCTCTTGCATGAGCCTTGCGTACTCCCTGAAGACCTGCATGCACAGGTTGGCGAGCTGCGCAGCTCGCCGACGAGCCGGATCGTCCGCGTCGAGGTCCGCCTCGAACAATGCCAGAGCGTCTTCGAGGTAGGAGTGACGGTGGGGTGCGAGGGCACCGGGCGTCGGTCGGTTGTCCACGATCGCAGTCTGCCGGAGCATGTGCGCCACGGTGAAGGGGCGCGGTTCCACTGGACCCCGATCACTGCCTGTGCTGCTTCGTTGGGAGAGGCCCGCCTTTAACCCATGGGGTAGTTGTCGGTCTGCTCGAAGACGTGGGACGGGGTGACGCCCTCCTCGCACACCAGCGCGTGATGCCGTTCGTCGAACGCCGTGTGCAGGACGACGGCCACTGCTGCGGGCCGTTCCACCCCCAGTTGCCGCGCCTCCTCCTCCGTGGCCAGCCGTACCGTGGTGACGTCGACGCCTTCCACGGGGAAGCGGCCCGTCTCGCGGCGGACGTAATGTGTCGTGCCCTCGGTGATCGGCCCCTTCGCGGACAGCCGTGGCGCGGCGTCCGCGACCGAGGGCGGGAACCAGGCGGTCACCAGACTGTGCGGGGAACCGTCGTCGAGGAGCATGAGCCGAACGCGCCGCAGGGCCTCCTCGCCATGGGCCAGCCCCAGGGCCTCGGCGACGCGAGCGGGCGGCACCGTGCGGTCCGGTGTGCCGAGGCGGCGGTACGGCGCCCCTCCCGCGAGGCGGGTGGATCCCGCGCGACGTCCGCCGGCGGGACGGGCGACGGGCGTCCGGGTCACGAGGAAGCCGGACCCCTGCCGGGCGACGACGACACCGTCGTGGCGCAGGATGTCGTACGCCTTGACCACGGTGGCCCGCGACACGCTCCACTGTTCGGCCAGGTCACGGCCCGACGGCAGGAGATCACCCGGCCCGAACTCGCCGTTCGCGATGCGGGTGCGCAGATCGTCGGCGATCTGCTCGTACTTCAGCAGCGGCATGGCACTCCTTCCCCGATCACCGGAGATCACCGGAGATCACTGGACCGGTCCACCGGTTCGACATAAGAATGTACGGATGACGAGCCCTGAGGTGACGCCGGAGATCGTGAGGTTCTACAGCGAGACCGTCGACGAGGCGGACCGGCTGGTCAGTACCGCCGACGGGCGTCTGGAGATGGTACGTACGCAGGAGTTGTTGCGCCGCCACCTCCCCTCGCCGCCGGCGCGGGTGCTCGACGTCGGCGGCGGCCCCGGCACACATGCGCGGTGGCTCGTCGAGGACGGGTACGAGGTGCATCTCGTCGACCCCGTTCCCCGCCACGTGGAACAGGCGGCGTCCACCGGGGCGACCGTCGAGCTGGGCGATGCCCGGCACCTCACGGCCGAGGACGGTGCCTACGACGTCGTCCTCATGCTGGGCCCGATGTACCACCTGCCGGAGCGGGCGGGCCGGGACCGCGCGCTGGCGGAGGCGCGCCGGGTGCTCGGGCCCGGTGGGCTGCTGGCGGTCGCCGGCATCAACCGGTTCGCGTCCCTCTTCGAGCACGCCGCCTATGCCCACCTGCACAAGGAGTCGATGCGGGACAGCATCGGAACCATCCTCGCGACCCAGATCCACGACGGGAGGAAGGCCTTCACCACGGCGTACTTCCACAGCGGGGAGCAACTGCGCGACGAGGTGGCGGCGGCGGGGTTCGAGGACGCCGAGGTCTTCGGGATCGAGGGGCCCGCCTGGTCCCTGCTGGCGGCGGCGGAGCGGAACACCGGCCGGTCGTTCCGCGAGTCGAGCCTGTTCGAGTCGGTCCTCACCGCGGCCCGTATGGCCGAGCCCTACCCGGAGCTGCTGGCGGCGAGTTCGCACCTGCTGGCCGTGGGCCACCGGCGGGTGTGAACAGCGGCGCGGTCTCCTTGACGGGCGCCGGGGCCGACCGCTCGTTCACGCGTCGGCACGGCGAAGCCGCTCGGAGGCTTGGTCGTGCGGGGCTCGGTGCCTGGCGGAGGGGCTGGGGAGGTCCTGAGAATCGAGGGCAGAAGCGCCCTGGGTGTCATCGGGCCGCTCGGTCGAGCCCGTCCGGCTCGTTGACGTCAAGTTTGGTCGAGGTTCTAGCGTCGCCGTACGGATCGGCAACCGACGGCGGGAGACACGCACATGATCCTCGTGACCGGCGCAACCGGAAACACAGGGAGCGCACTGGTGGAAGAACTCCGGGGCCTGGGCGTCGGTCCGTTGAGAGGTCTCACCCGCGACGTCGCGCGGGCCGCGCTTCCGGCGGGCGTCGAGGCCGTCGAGGGCGACCCGGGGCGCCCCGCCTCGCTCGGGCCCGCGCTCGAAGGGGTGCGCTCGCTCTTCCTGCTGTCCCGTATGGGCCCGGACGCCGAGATCCTCGACGCCGCCCGGCGAGCAGGCGTCGAGCATGTGGTGCTGGTGTCGTCCATCACCGTCCAGAGCCACCCGCATCTGGGCCCTGCCAGGGAGAACCTGGCTGTCGAGCGTCTGCTCAAGGACAGCGGAACGGCGTGGACGATCCTGCGGCCCACCCAGTTCGCGTCCAACGCGCTGTGGTGGGCGGGGGCGATACGCGGCCGGCAGGCGGTCCGACTGCCCTACGCCGACACCGGCCTGCCCACCGTCCACCCCGCGGACATCGCGTCGGTGGCCCGCGTCGCACTGACCGAACCCGGCCACGACGGCATGACCTACGCCCTGACCGGGCCGGAGCGGATCACGCCCCGGCAGCAGCTCGAAGCCATCGCGGAAGCGGTGGGAAGGGACATACCGTTCGCCGAGACCGGGCGGGAGGAGGCCTTCCGGGACATGGCGGCGTTCCTGGGCGACGAGGCCGCGGCCGCGATCCTCGACATCACGGGCGGCGACGTCAACGAGGAACTGCTCACCGTGCGGGACACCGTCCCCCAGGTCACCGGCGCCCCGGCCAGGACGTTCGGACAATGGGCCACCGAGAACGCCGATGCCTTCCGCTGAACCGGCTCGCCCGAGGCGAACCGGCTCGGCGGGGGCAGGGGCCAGGGGCCAGGGGCCAGGGGGCAGAGGCAGGCAAAGGACAGGGGACAGGGAGTTTCGGCTCCTGGGCGCGTCGTCTAGGACCTGTTCTGACCTAGATGGTTCCTAACGTGGTCCTCGACCGGCGGAACAGCCCCATCGGAAGGCGGAGACCATGACCTACGACGAGTCCACCACCCGTGACCTGACCACCGACGGCCAGGGAGAGGCCCCGGCCGTCACCGGGGAGCGTGCCGATCTGCTGGAGACGCTGGCCAAGCACCGGCACTTCCTGCGCTTCACGACCCGTGACCTCACCGACGAGCAGGCCGGGCTCCGGCCCACCGCCAGTGAGCTCTGCCTGGGCGGCCTGATCAAGCACGTGGCCTCGGTGGAGCGGGGCTGGGTGGACTTCATCCTGGACGGCCCGTCGGCGATGCCGGACTTCACGGCCATGACCGAGGAGGACTGGGCCCGGCGGGCCGACGAGTTCCGGATGCTGCCCGGCGAGACGCTGGCCGACGTCCTCGCCGACTACGCCGAGGTGGCCCGCCGTACCGACGATCTGATCGCCACGCTGCCCGACCTGGACGCCGCGCACCCGCTGCCGAAGGCCCCGTGGTTCGAGGGCGACGTGCGGTGGTCGGCCCGCAGGGTGCTGCTGCACGTCATCGCCGAGACCGCCCAGCACGCCGGCCACGCCGACATCATCCGCGAGTCCCTGGACGGCGCGAAGAGCATGGGCTGACCGGCGGCGTCCGGGCGGGAGGGACGGGTGGGAGGAACGGGAGGGAGGAACGGGAGGGAGGAACGGGAGGGGCCGGGGCTCGCGGGGGCGTCCGGTCCCGCCCGCCGTTCAGGGCGTCGTCTCGCCGCGGATCAGCGGGCCGCACACCGGCTGGACGTCCTCGGGCAGGCCGTCCGGGGCGCACCAGCGGGCCTCGAGGATCTCGAAGGGGTCCAGACGCAGCTCGCCGCCCAGCAGCCGGGCCTCGTAGGCCACCTCGAGGCGGGTGCGCAGGCCGCTGTTCAGCATGACCAGCCGGCCCACCTCCACGTCGAGGCCGGTCTCCTCCTTGACCTCGCGGACCACGGTGGCCCGGAAGTCCTCGCCCTTGTGCGCGAAACCGCTGGGGAGCCCCCACCGGCGGCCCGGCGGCCACATCCGGTGTTTCAGCAGCAGGACGCGTCCCTCGTCGTCGCGCACGACACCGGTCACGCCGACGACGAACTTGGCGTTCAGGAGCCACATGATGCGGCTCTGCAGCGGGCGCAGGAGCCGCCAGAGGCGGGTAAGGAGACGTCTCACGTCGCGGACGCTACCTTCCCGGAGACCGGTCCGGCCCGGCCGGACCTGGCGGGACCCGGCGAGGCCCGGTGAGACCTGGCGGGACCCGGCGAGGCCCGGTCCGGCCGGCGGATCTCCGTTGACAGCCGCGCGCCCCGCCGACGACAGTCGCATGGCACGGTTACGTACCTGACCGATTCCCCTACCCTGGACCGTGCCGTGCCGTGCGGATCCGTACGGCGCGATGCACGCCGCCGACCGATCCGCAGACCGTCCGGAGTCCTCGTGAGCACCTCCCGCGCCGCTTCCGGCGCCCCCGGCACTTCCGGCACCCCTTCCCCGGCCGTCGCCATGGCCGGCCCGGAGGCGGCCCGGGCCGCTTCGGGGCCCGGTCCCGCGCCCGCGCCGCACGGCGGTTCCGGCCGGTGGGGGGCTCTCGGCCCGGTCGGGCTGGTCCTCGCCGGCGGTCTGTCCGTGCAGTTCGGCGCCGCGCTGGCGGTGAGCCTGATGCCCCGGGCCGGTGCGCTCGGGGTGGTGACGCTGCGGCTGGTCGTGGCGGCCGTCGTACTGCTGCTGGTCTGCCGTCCCCGGCTGCGCGGCCACTCCCGCGCCGACTGGGGCACGGTCGTCGTCTTCGGTCTCGCCATGGCCGGTATGAACGGCCTCTTCTACCAGGCCGTCGACCGCATCCCGCTCGGCCCCGCCGTCACCCTGGAGGTGCTCGGCCCGCTCGCCCTGTCCGTCGTCGCCTCCCGGCGTGCGATCAACCTGGTGTGGGCCGCGCTCGCCCTGGCCGGCGTCTTCCTGCTCAGCGGCGGCGGCTTCGACAGCCTCGACCCGGCGGGTGCCGCCTTCGCGCTCGGGGCGGGGGTCATGTGGGCGACGTACATCGTCTTCAGCGCGCGTACGGGCCGGCGCTTCCCGCAGGCCGACGGGCTGGCGCTCGCCATGGCGGTCGGCGCGGTGCTGTTCCTGCCGCTGGGCATCGCCGAGTCGGGGGCGAAGCTCGTGGAGCCGGTGACGCTCGCCCTGGGCGCCGGAGTCGCCCTGCTCTCCTCCGTCCTGCCGTACACCCTCGAACTCCTCGCCCTGCGCCGCCTGCCCGCGGCGACCTTCGCCATCCTCATGAGCCTGGAGCCCGCGATCGCCGCGGCGGCCGGTTTCCTCGTCCTCGACCAGGCCCTGTCCGCCGCCCAGTCCGCGGCCATCGCCCTGGTGATCGTGGCGAGCATGGGTGCGGTGCGGACCCAGGTGGGGCGCCGCCGGACCGAGGCCTCGTCCTAGGGCCGGCCCGGCGGGCGCCTCCGTCCGCCGTCGTGCTTCCGCGTCCGTCACCGGGCCTCCGGCAGAGGCTGCGTCAGAGGCTGCGGGCGGTGATGTCGCCGTGGGAGGTGGTCGCGCGGATCGCCAGAAGGGCGCCGTCGCCGCTGTTCGCCAGGGCGTTGTCGATCCGGCCGTAGGAGGTGCCGGCGTCCAGCGAGGCGGAGACGCCGCGGGAGACGCCCACCGTGATGTCACCGGACTCGGTGCGCAGCTCGACCGGGCCGCTCATGGCCTCGGTCACGCGCAGGCCGCCCTGCTGCGTGCTGATCCGGGCCGGGCCGCCCAGCCGGCCGACCGTGATGTCCCCCGCCATGAGCGAGAGGTGCGCCTCCCCGGTCTCGTCGAGCTTGACCGTGCCCTGCGCGCTCTCCAGGGTGACGTCGCCGAGGCGTCCGACCCCGCGGAACTCGGCGGCGGACGTCCTCGCCTCGACGTGGGAGCCGGCGGGGAGCTGGACGGTCACCTCCACGGCCCCGGGGGTGCCCAGCAGCCGGTTCTTCGCCGGCGCGGCCGCGATCCGCAGGACCCCGTCGCCGTAGGTGACCGTGGTGTGCTCCGCCGCGGCCAGGTCGCGGCTCTTGGCGGCGTCCGCGGGCAGGACCTCGACGGTGGTGTCGGTCCGGTCGGCGGCGATGAACCGGATGCGTCCCGCGGGAATGTCCAGGACGGCCGAGACCGGGGCGGGGGTGTCGAACTTCTGCGTGGTGCTCGGGTTCTGCTGCATGGTGTGTCCCCTCGATTGCCGTGCGCTTGTTTCCGACGAGAGAAACGCTACGTTGCGTTTAGAGGGCTGGCAATGAGCTTGTTGCGATGACTATGGGAAATGGCAGCTCAGGGGGCGTAATTCATTGCAACGGGGCTGCCGATAACGCAACGGGAGGGATGATGGTCGTTGCAATGGCATGAAGGCGAACGCTATGGTGGCGTCGTCCGGAACCCCGTGAAGGAGGCCGTCGTGCCGGGAGGCAGACTCACCCAGTCCGAACGCCGGCAGATCGCGCTGGGCCTGGCCGACGGCCTCGCCTACGCGGAGATCGCCAGGCGCCTCGACCGCCCGACCTCCACGGTCACGCGCGAGGTGATGCGCAACGGCGGCCCCACCGCCTACCGCGCCGACCTCGCCCACCGCGCCGCCGAACACCGTGCCCGGCGGCGCGGGCGGACCGCGCCGGCCCGGGGCCGGGGGGAGCGGGCGCAGCCCCACGGCAGGGACGAGGAGGCGGTGCGCGAGTACGAGGAGGTGTTCACGACCGTCCTCATGTCGTCCGGCATGCCCAGGATGATGTCCCGGGTGTGGGCCGGCCTCACCCTCGCCGACTCCGGCAGCCTCACCGCGGCCGAGCTGGTCCAGCGGCTGGGGGTCAGCCCGGCGTCGGTCTCCAAGGCGATCGCGTACCTGGAGGAGCAGGGCATGGTCCGCCGGGAGCGCGACGAACGCCGCCGGGAGCGGTACGTCGTCGACAACGACATCTGGTACCAGTCGATGATGTCCAGCGCCCGCTCCACCGCCCATCTCGTGGAGACCGCGCGGCAGGGCGTGGACGTCCTCGGCCCCCGCACCCCGGCCGCCGTCCGGCTGGAGAACATCGCCCGCTTCCTCGACTTCGTCTCCGAGAGCCTCGCCCGTGCCGCGGAACAGGCCCGCGACATCCTCAACGCCACACCGGCGGAGCCGGCGGGCCCCGACGGCGCGGCACCGGACTCCGGTGGGGCGCCGGACCCCGACGGGGCGCCGCGGGGCGCGGGCGGGGTGTCACCGGCCGGGACCCGGGTGGACTGACCACGGGTCCGGGGTCTGCCCGGGACGCGCGCGGGCAGGCCCCGGGGGCCTCCACGCCCCCGGATAAAATCATGCAAGCATGCTTGATTGTTATCTCCACCCCTGCCATGCTCCTCCCCACGCCGCGCCACGCCGCGCCGCACGCCGCCGTGCCCGAGGGGAGCGACCGTGTCCGACCCGACGCCCGTGCTCGACGACCTGCGCGAGGAGAGCGAGGAACTCGACGCGCTGGTCGCCCGGTTGAGTCCCGAGGAGTGGCGGCTGGCCACCCCGGCGCCCGGCTGGACGATCGCCCACCAGATCGCTCACCTGGCCTGGACCGACCGTTGCGCCCTGCTGGCCGTCACCGACGAGGACGGTTTCCGTGTCCTCGTGGAGAAGGCCCTCGCCGCACCCGGCACGTTCGTCGACGAAGCCGCCGAGGAAGGCGCCCGGCAGGCCCCGGCCGAGCTGCTGGCCCGCTGGCGGGAGGGCAGGGCCGCGCTCGACGAGGCGTTGCGCGAGGCGGACCCCGGCGCCCGCTTCCCCTGGTACGGCCCGCCCATGGCCGCCGCCTCCCTGGCCACCGCCCGCCTGATGGAGACCTGGGCCCACGGCCTCGACATCGCCGACGCGACCGGCGCCGTACGGCCGCCCACCGACCGCCTGCGGCACGTCGCCCGCATCGGTGTCCGCGCCCGGGACTTCGCCCACGCCGCCCACGGACTCACCCCGCCCGCCGGACCCTTCCGCGTCGAACTCACCGGCCCGCACGGCGACCTGTGGACCTACGGCCCCGAGGACGCCGCCCAGCGCGTCACCGGCCCCGCGCTCGACTTCTGCCTGCTCGTCACCCAGCGCGCCCACCGCGCCGACCTCGCCCTCACCGCCGAGGGTCCGGACGCCGACCGCTGGCTGGACATCGCCCAGGCCTTCGCCGGACCGCCCGGAGCCGGACGCCCGCCGCGAGCAGCCGGACCCCGGGAAGCCGCACGCCCGGCAACCGGGCATCAGGAAGCCGGACACCAGGAAGCCGCACCCCCGGCAGCCGGACGCCCGCCGAAGGGAGCCGCGCGGTGAGCGTGCTCCGCGTCGGCAACGCCTCCGGCTTCTACGGCGACCGCTTCGACGCCGTGCGCGAGATGCTCACCGGCGGCCCCCTGGACGTCCTCACCGGCGACTACCTCGCCGAACTGACCATGCTGATCCTCGGCCGCGACCGGCTGAGGAACCCGGACGCCGGATACGCCCGCACCTTCCTGCGGCAGCTGGAGGAGTGCCTCGGCCTCGCCCACGAACGCGGCGTCCGCATCGTCGCCAACGCCGGCGGCCTCAACCCCGCCGGACTCGCCGACGCCGTACGCGCGCTGGCCGACCGGCTCGGCGTCCCCGTCCGCGTCGCCCACGTCGAGGGCGACGACCTCACCGCCGCCCACCCGGGCGCGCTGGCCGCGCACGCCTACCTCGGCGGCTTCGGCATCGCCGCGTGCCTGCGCGCCAGCGCCGACGTCGTCGTCACCGGGCGGGTCACCGACGCCGCGCTGGTCACCGGGCCCGCCGCCGCGCACTTCGGCTGGGCGCCGACGGAGTACGACCGGCTCGCGGGCGCGGTCGTCGCCGGTCACCTGCTGGAGTGCGGGGCGCAGGTGACCGGCGGCAACTACGCCTTCTTCCGGGACGGCGACGTACGGCGCCCCGGCTTCCCGCTCGCCGAACTGCACGCCGACGGCACCTCGGTCGTCACCAAGCACGACGGCACCGGCGGCTTCGTCGACGTCGGCACGGTGACGGCCCAGCTGCTGTACGAGACGGGCGGCGCCCGGTACGCCGGACCCGACGTCACCGCCCGGCTCGACACCGTACGGCTCACCCAGGACGGGCCCGACCGCGTCCGCGTCGAGGGCGTGCGGGGCGAGGCGCCGCCGCCCACGCTCAAGGTCGGCGTCAACCGGCTCGGCGGCTTCCGGGGCGAGGTCGTCTTCGTCCTGACCGGCCTCGACATCGAGGCCAAGGCCGCGCTGGTCCGCGCGCAGATGGAGCCCGCCCTCGGCGAGATCGCCGACGTCCGCTGGGAGCTGGTCCGCACCGACCGGCCCGACGCCCCCACCGAGGAGACGGCGAGCGCACTGCTGCGCCTCGTCGTCCGGGACGCCGACCAGCGGGCCGTCGGGCGGACGCTGAGCGGCGCCGCGATCGAGCTGGCCCTCGCCAGCCACCCCGGCTTCCATGTGCTCGCACCACCGGGAAAGGGCGCCCCCTACGGTGTCTTCGAGGACGTGTACGTCCCCCATGGCGCCGTCGGCCATGTGGCCGTCCTCCACGACGGGCGCCGGATACCCGTGGCGCCGCCCCAGGACACCGCCGTACTCGCCCCCGTACCGGAGCCGCTCCCGCCGCGGCCGCTTCCGCCGGGGCCCACGCGCCGGGCCCCCCTCGGCCTCGTCGCCGGCGCCCGCAGCGGCGACAAGGGCGGCGACGCCAACGTCGGCGTGTGGGCGAGGACCGACGAGGCCTGGCGCTGGCTCGCGCACGAACTGACCGCCGACCGCTTTTGCGAGCTGATCCCCGAGGCCCGCGACCTGCCCGTCACCCGGCACGTACTGCCGAACCTGCGCGCCCTGAACTTCGTCGTCGAGGGCATCCTCGGCGAGGGCGTCGCGGCCCGGCACCGCTTCGACCCGCAGGCCAAGGCGCTCGGCGAATGGCTGCGCGCCCGGCACACGGACATCCCGGAGGTCCTCCTGTGACGGTCCTGCCCACCGCCGTCGACCCGGCCGCCCCCGACCACCGGGCCAACCGCGAGGCCATGCTCGCCAGGCTCGCCGCCCTGGACGCCGAGCACGCCAAGGCCCTCGCGGGCGGCGGCGAGAAGTACGTCGCCCGGCACCGGAAACGCGGCAAGCTCCTCGCCCGCGAGCGCGTCGAGCTGCTCCTCGACCCGGACACGCCCTTCCTGGAACTGTCCCCGCTCGCCGGCTGGGGCAGCGAGTACACCGTCGGCGCCTCCCTCGTCACCGGCATCGGCGTCGTCGAGGGCGTCGAGTGCCTGATCACCGCCAACGACCCGACCGTGCGCGGCGGCGCCACCAACCCGTGGGGACTCAGAAAGGCCCTGCGCGCCGACGACATCGCCCTCGCCAACCGGCTGCCCGTGATCAGCCTCGTCGAGTCCGGCGGCGCCGACCTGCCCTCGCAGAAGGAGATCTTCATCCCCGGCGGCGCCGTCTTCCGGGACCTCACCCGGCTGTCGGCCGCCGGCATCCCCACGATCGCCGTCGTCTTCGGCAACTCCACGGCCGGCGGCGCCTACATCCCCGGCATGTCCGACCACGTGATCATGGTCAGGGAGCGCGCCAAGGTGTTCCTCGGCGGGCCGCCGCTGGTGAAGATGGCCACCGGCGAGGAGAGCGACGACGAGTCGCTCGGCGGCGCCGAGATGCACGCCCGCATCTCCGGCCTCGCCGACCACTTCGCCGTGGACGAGCCGGACGCGATCCGCCAGGCCCGCCGCGTCGTCGCCCGCCTCAACCACCGCAAGGCGTACGCCGACCCGCCGGCCGCCGAACCGCCCAGGTACGACCCGGAGGAACTCCTCGGCATCGTCCCCGGCGACCTCAGAACCCCCTTCGACCCGCGCGAGGTCATCGCCCGCATCGTCGACGCCTCCGACTTCGACGAGTTCAAACCGCTCTACGGGACCAGCCTCACCACCGGCTGGGCGAGCCTGCACGGCTACCCGGTCGGCATCCTCGCCAACGCCCGGGGGGTCCTCTTCAGCGAGGAGTCCCAGAAGGCCGCCCAGTTCATCCAGCTCGCCAACCAGCGCGACATCCCGCTCCTCTTCCTCCACAACACCACCGGCTACATGGTCGGCAGGGAGTACGAGCAGGGCGGCATCATCAAGCACGGCGCGATGATGATCAACGCGGTCTCGAACTCGCGGGTCCCCCACCTCACCGTCCTCCTCGGCGCCTCCTACGGCGCCGGCCACTACGGCATGTGCGGCCGCGCCTACGACCCCCGCTTCCTCTTCGCCTGGCCCAGCGCCAAGTCCGCCGTCATGGGCCCGCAGCAGCTCGCCGGCGTCCTCTCCCTCGTCGCCCGCCAGGCGGCCGCCGCCAAGGGACAGCCCTACGACGACGAGGCCGACGCCGCGCTGCGCGCCATGGTGGAGCAGCAGATCGAGGCCGAGTCCCTGCCCCTGTTCCTGTCCGGGCGGCTCTACGACGACGGCGTCATCGACCCCCGCGACACCCGCACCGTCCTCGGCCTGTGCCTGTCCGCCGTCCACAACGCCCCCTACCAGGGCGCGCGCGGTGGCTTCGGCGTCTTCCGGATGTGAGGGAATGCCCGTGATCAGCACCGTCCTCGTCGCCAACCGGGGCGAGATCGCCTGCCGCGTCTTCCGCACCTGCCGCGAACTGGGCGTCCGCACGGTCGCCGTGCACTCGGACGCCGACGCCGGCGCCCTCCACACCCGCCTGGCCGACGCGGCCGTACGGCTGCCCGGGGCGGCGTCCGCCGACACCTATCTGCGCGGCGACCTGATCGTGAAGGCCGCCCTCGCCGCCGGCGCCGACGCCGTCCACCCCGGCTACGGCTTCCTCTCCGAGAACGCCGGCTTCGCCCGCGCCGTCACCGACGCGGGCCTGACCTGGATCGGGCCGCCACCCGGTGCCATCGAGGCGATGGCGTCCAAGACCCGCGCCAAGGAACTCCTGGGCATCGCCCCCCTCGGCGAGATCACCGAGGCCGACCTGCCGGTGCTGGTCAAGGCCGCGGCGGGCGGCGGCGGACGCGGCATGCGCGTCGTCCGGCACCTGGCCGACCTCGACGCCGCGCTCGCCGCCGCCCGCGCGGAGGCGGCGAGCGCCTTCGGCGACGGCGAGGTGTTCACCGAGCCCTACGTCGAGAACGGCCGCCACGTCGAGGTGCAGATCCTCGCCGACACCCACGGCACCGTGTGGGCGCTCGGCACCCGCGACTGCTCCCTCCAGCGCCGCCACCAGAAGGTCGTCGAGGAGGCCCCGGCACCCGGCCTGAGCGCCTCGCTCGTCCGGGAGCTGCACGAGCAGGCCGTACGCGCCGCCCGCGCCGTCGACTACACCGGAGCCGGCACCGTCGAGTTCCTCGTCGCCCCCGACGGCAGAGCCCACTTCCTGGAGATGAACACCCGCCTCCAGGTCGAACACCCCGTCACCGAAGCCGTCTTCGGCATCGACCTCGTCGCCCTCCAGCTCCGGATCGCCGAGGGCCACCGCCTCGACCCCGAGCCGCCGAGCCCGCGCGGCCACGCCGTCGAGGCCCGCCTGTACGCCGAGGACCCGGCGAACGGCTGGGCTCCGCAGACCGGCCGCCTGCACCGCCTCGCCGTCCCCGACGGCATCCGCCTGGACACCGGCTGCGCCGACGGCGACGACATCGGCGTCCACTACGACCCGATGCTCGCCAAGGCCGTCGCCCACGCGCCCACCCGCGCCGAGGCGATCCGCAAGCTCGCCGGCGCCCTGGAACGGGCGGCGATCCACGGCCCGGTCACCAACCGCGACCTCCTCGTCCGCTCCCTGCGCCACGAGGAGTTCACCTCCGCCCGCATGGACACCGGCTTCTACGACCGCCACCTGCCCGCCCTCACCGAACCCGCCCCCGACCCCCTCGCCCCGCTGGCCGCCGCCCTCGCCGACGCCCACGGCCGCTCCCGCTTCGGCGGCTGGCGCAACCTCCCCTCCCAGCCGCAGGTCAAGCGGTACGCCCTGGCCGGCGAGGAACACGAGGTCCGCTACCACCACACCCGCGCCGGACTCACCGCCGACGGCGTCCACGTCGTCCACGCCGACGCCCGCCTGGTCGTCCTCGAGACCGACGGCGTCCGGCGCCGCTACGAGATCGCCCGCCACGGCGACCGGGTCCACGTGAACACCACCGCCCTCACCGCCCTGCCCCGCTTCCCCGACCCCACCACCCAGCACGCCCCGGGATCGCTTCTCGCCCCCATGCCGGGCACGGTCGTCCGCGTCGCGGAGGGCCTGACCGAGGGCGCCGCGGTCGAGGCCGGCCAGCCCCTCCTGTGGCTGGAGGCGATGAAGATGGAACACAAGATCACCGCCCCGGTCACGGGAATCCTGACGGCGCTGCACGCCGTACCCGGCCGGCAGGTGACGGTGGGCTCTCTCCTGGCGGTGGTCCGAGAGACCTAGGGGCGCGGGGCTGCATTGAATATGCGGCTCCCGCCGCGTGGGCGCGACAAGCCACGACGAAACCCGCAGCCTGAAGGAGACGCATGACCACCCTCATCGAATCCGAAGAGCACAAAGCCCTCCGCGCAGCGGTGTCCTCCTTCGCCCGGAGCCACACCACGGGCGACACCAGGGACTTCTGGCAAGAGGCCGCCAAGCTCGGCTACATCGGCGTCAACCTGCCGGAGGCATACGGCGGAGGCGGCGGCGGAATCGCCGAACTCTCCCTCGTCCTCGAGGAGATGGGCGCCGCCGGCAACCCCCTGCTGATGATGATCGTCTCCCCGGCGATCTGCGGCACCGTCATCGCCCGCTTCGGCACCGACGCCCAGAAACAGGACTGGCTCCCGTCCCTCGCCGACGGCAGCCGCCTGATGGCCTTCGGCATCACCGAACCCGACGCCGGCTCCAACAGCCACCGCATCACCACCACCGCCCGCCGCGACCGCGACACCGGCGACTGGATCCTCACCGGTCGCAAGGTGTTCGTCAGCGGCGTCGACATCGCGGACGCCACCCTCATCATCGGCCGCACCGAGGACGCCCGCACAGGCAGGCTCAAGCCCTGCCTGTTCATCGTCCCCCGCGACACCCCCGGCTTCGAGCGCCGCCCCATCGCCATGGAACTCGACGCCGCCGAGAAGCAGTTCGAGCTGACCCTCGACGACGTACGGCTCCCCGCCGACGCCCTCGTCGGCGACGAGGACGCCGGCCTCCTCCAGCTCTTCGCCGGCCTCAACCCCGAACGCGTCATGACCGCCGCCTTCGCGATCGGCATGGGCCGCCACGCCCTCGCCCGCGCCGTCGAGTACGCCCGCGAACGCACCGTCTGGAAGACCCCCATCGGCGCCCACCAGGCCATCGCCCACCCCCTCGCCCAGGCCCACATCGACCTCGAACTGGCCCGCCTGATGATGCAGAAGGCCGCCCGCCTCTACGACGCCGGCGACGACATCGGCGCCGGCGAGGCCGCCAACATGGCCAAGTACGCGGCCGGCGAGGCCTGCGTGAAGGCCGTCGACCAGGCCGTGCACACCCTCGGCGGCAACGGCCTCACCCGCGAGTTCGGCCTCGCCCGGCTGATCACGGCCGCGCGCGTGGCCCGCATCGCCCCGGTCAGCCGGGAGATGATCCTCAACTACGTCTCCCACCAGACCCTCGGCCTGCCCAAGTCGTACTGACCCGGCGGCACCGCGCCCCACGCGCCCCACGCGCCCCACGCGCTCCTCCGCATCCTCCGCCCCGCACCGAGGAACCGCCCGTGACCCCGATCGCCCGCACCCGCACGCGGGGAGTCGAGACCCTCGCCCTCGACTCCCCGCACCACCGCAACGCCCTGTCCGCCGGCCTCGTCACCGCCCTCGCCGACGCCCTCGCCGAGGCCGGCGAGGACACCGGCGTCCGCGCCGTCCTGCTCACCCACACCGGCACCGTCTTCAGCGCCGGCGCCGACCTGCGCGACCCGCCCGACCCGGACGCGCTCGTCGCCCTGCTGAGGCAGATCGTGGAGCTGCCCAAACCCGTCGTCGCCCGCGTCGCCGGACACGTCCGCGCCGGCGGCCTCGGCCTGCTCGCCGCCTGCGACGTCGCGGCCGCCTCCACCGCGTCGACGTTCGCCTTCACCGAGGTCCGCATCGGCGTGGCCCCCGCCCTCGTCAGCCTCACCGTGCTGCCCCGCGCCGACCCCCGCGCCCTCGCCCGCCACTACCTCACCGGCGAACGCTTCGACGCCGCGGAGGCCGCCCGCACCGGCCTGATCACCGCCGCGGGCGACGACGTCGACGCCGTACTCGCACCCGTCCTCGACGGTGTGCGCCGCGCCTCACCCCAGGCACTGGCCGAGACGAAACGGCTGCTCACGGCTAGGGTGCTGGAGAACTTCGACCGGGACGCGGCACACCTCACCGCGCTCTCGGCCCGGCTGTTCGCCTCCCCGCAGGCCCGCGAGGGGATGACGGCCTTCCTCGAACGACGGGACCCGGAATGGACGGTGTGAGCGGCGCCGTGAACACGGCCGGCCGAGCGGAGCGCGTACCCAAGCAGGACCGCAGCCGGGCCACCCGGCAGCGGCTCCTGGAAGCCGCCGTGGCCTGCCTCGCCGAACACGGCTGGGCCGGCTCCACGGTCTCCGTCGTCGCCGAACGCGCCGGCGTCTCCCGCGGCGCCGCCCAGCACCACTTCCCGACCCGCGAGGACCTCTTCACGGCCGCCGTCGAATACGTCGCCGAGGAACGCTCCGTCGCCCTGCGCGCCCTCTTCCCCGAGGGCGCCGGCGACCGCCGGGCGGCCGTGACGGCCCTCGTCGACCTCTACACCGGCCCCCTCTTCCGCGCCGCCCTCCACCTGTGGGTCGCCGCCTCCAAGGAGGAGCAGCTGCGCGGCCGGGTCACCGAACTGGAGGCCCGCGTCGGCCGCGAGACCCACCGCATCGCCGTCGACCTCCTCGGCGCCGACGAGACCCGCCCCGGCGTCCGCGAGACCGTCCAGGGCCTCCTGGACATGGCCCGCGGCCTCGGCCTCGCCCACCTCCTCACCGACGACACCGCCCGCCGGCAACGCGTCGTGGAACAGTGGGCACGGCTGCTGGACGAGGCCCTGGGCTGACCCGCCCCGTCCGCCGGCGCCCGCCGGTTCAGGGCCCGAGCCGCTCCACCCGCCAGCCCCCGTCCGCCCGCGCCACGTACCGCAACCGGTCGTGCAGCCGGTTCTCCCGGCCCTGCCAGAACTCCACCGCCGTCGGCACCACCCGGAACCCGCCCCAGTGCGGCGGCACCGGCACCTGCTCGCCCTCCGGATAGCGGGCCGCCAGCCCGGCGTACGCGGAGTCCAGGGCCTCCCGGTCCGCCACCACCGCCGACTGGGCACTGGCCCACGCGCCCAGCTGCGAGCCGTGCGGCCGGGTCCGGAAGTACGCCGCCGTCTCGTCCCGGCCGGTCCGCCGCGCCACACCCGTCACGATCACCTGCCGGGCCATCGGATGCCACGGGAACAGCAGCGACACGTGCGGGTTCTCGCCCAGCTCACGGCCCTTGCGGGAGTCGTAGTTGGTGTAGAAGACGAAGCCCCGCTCGTCGAAGTGCTTCAGCAGCACCGTGCGGGAGCTGGGCCGGCCCCCGGCGTCCGCCGTGGAGACGACCATGGCGTTCGGCTCGAACAGACCGCCCTCCGTCGCGGCCTGCGCGAACCAGCGCGCGAACTGCTCCACGGGCGTCGCGGCCAGCTCGGACTCGGAGAGCCCCTCGGCCCGGTACTGCTTGCGCATCGAGGCGAGATCGAAGGGCACGGCATCGCGGTCGGTCACACCGGCCATCCTGCCGTATCGGCGTACCCTCCCGGCGCGGTGACCTTCCTCACGTGTGGCACTGAGTGCCGCATCCCCTCCCCAAAGGTGGCACTCGGGGATATCGTGCTGGTTCCGCCCCGGCCGGATGAGCACCGGCCGGACGGGGCATCACAGGGGTGACCGCAGGGACCGCGAGCCGGGGAACGGCCGTGGATCCATGGGGACGACCGCACACCGCCCCCGCACAGGTCGCCACAGATCACGACCACGAGGAGCCGCCTGATGTCCGACTTCGTACCCGGGCTCGAAGGAGTCGTCGCGTTCGAGACGGAGATCGCCGAACCCGACAAGGAGGGCGGCGCCCTGCGCTACCGCGGCGTCGACATCGAGGACCTCGTCGGGCACGTCTCCTTCGGCAACGTCTGGGGCCTGCTCGTCGACGGTGCCTTCAACCCCGGCCTGCCGCCCGCCGAGCCCTTCCCCATCCCCGTCCACTCCGGCGACATCCGCGTCGACGTCCAGTCCGCCCTCGCCATGCTCGCCCCCGCCTGGGGCCTCAAGCCCCTCCTGGACATCGACGCCGAGCAGGCCCGCGACGACCTCGCCCGCGCCGCCGTCATGGCCCTGTCCTACGTCGCCCAGTCCGCCCGCGGCCAGAGCCTGCCCATGGTTCCGCAGCGCGAGATCGACAAGGCGCAGTCCGTCGTCGAACGCTTCATGATCCGCTGGCGCGGCGAGCCCGACCCCAAGCACGTCGCCGCCGTCGACGCCTACTGGACCTCCGCCGCCGAGCACGGCATGAACGCCTCCACCTTCACCGCCCGCGTCATCGCCTCCACCGGCGCCGACGTGGCCGCCGCCCTCTCCGGAGCCGTCGGCGCCATGTCCGGCCCGCTGCACGGCGGCGCCCCCTCCCGCGTCCTCGGCATGATCGAGGAGATCGAGCGCACCGGGGACGCCGAGGCGTACGTCAGGAAGACCCTCGACGCCGGCGAACGCCTCATGGGCTTCGGCCACCGCGTCTACCGCGCCGAGGACCCCCGCGCCCGCGTCCTGCGCCGCACCGCCCGCGAACTGGGCGCCCCGCGCTTCGAGGTCGCCGAGGCCCTGGAGAAGGCGGCCCTCGCCGAGCTCCACGCCCGCCGCCCCGACCGCGTCCTGGCCACCAACGTCGAGTTCTGGGCGGCCATCGTCCTGGACTTCGCCGAGGTCCCGGCGCACATGTTCACGTCCATGTTCACCTGCGCCCGTACGGCCGGCTGGTCGGCCCACATCCTCGAACAGAAGCGCACCGGCCGCCTGGTCCGCCCCTCCGCCCGCTACACCGGCCCGGGCTCCCGCGACCCGCGCGAGATCGAGGGCTACGCGGACATCGCGGACATCGCGGGCTGATCCCCGCCGGGTCCCGCGGAACGCGAACGACCCGCGAGTCCGGTTCCTCCGTGGAGGAGCCGGCCGGACGTACCGGCGACTCGCGGGTCGGGTGACTGCTGGGAATCGGGCCGGCTGCACGCTTCTCTCACGCGCTGGTCCGGCACCGCACTCCGTGGGGTGCCGGACCGCTAGCCCGCAGCCACCTCACGCGTCCGGATCTCATACATCTGCCGAACCACCTCCCTTCTCGTGTGCCTCCACACTAGGAACCGGCCGGCCGCCGGAGCAACCGTTTTTTCTCCCGCCCTTCCCCTTCTGCTCTCCTCTGCTTTCTTCTGCGCTCTTACGGGAACTCCCTGTGCGCTGCGTCACGTTCGAGTTGAATGAAGGCCAGTGGACGAACCGGCGTACGGTACGGCGGACGCAGCCTGCAGGGGGTTCGGGTGAGTGCTTCCCGGAGTGGTGGGACCACCGACGACACCGGCGAGCGGGGGCCGGAGGGGGCGGAGCGCCCCGAGCGGGACGGCGCGGATCTGCTGGCCGCGCTGCTGGACGGGATGGACGCGGCGCTGTGCGCCTTCGACGCGGAGGGCGTCGTCACCCACTGGAACCGTGAGGCGGAGCGGATCCTGGGCTGGAGCGCGGCCGAGGCCGTGGGCCGGCGGGGATTCGCGGGCTGGGCGGTGCGCAGCGCGGACGCCGGGGAGGTCGAGGAGCGGCTGCTGTCCGCGATGCGGGCGCCGGGGCGGCAGGTGCACGAGTTCGCGCTGCTGACGAAGGACGGCGGGCGGGTGCTGGTGCGCACCCAGTCGGCGGCCGTGCACGGCCCTGACGGCAGGCCGGCGGGCGTGTACTGCGCGTTCAGCGAGGTGCACACGCAGATCGACCTGGAGCGGTCCATCGCGCTGAGCGAGGCGCTGCTGGAGGACGCGAACTGGGGTGTGGTGCTGGTCGACGTCGATCTGCGCCCGGCCGTGGTCAACGCGCACGCGGCCCGTGCGCTGGGCGCCGGCCGCGCGTCGGTGCTGGGCCGGCCGCTGGGCGATCTGCTCTGTCGGGGCGCGGAGGAGCTGGAGAGCGCGCTGACGCATGTGCTGGCGGAGGGCGCGCCGCCCGCGCCCGCCGAGATCTGGGTGAGTGTGCGCGCCCCGGAGGGGGAGCGGCGCCGGTGCTGGCGCAGCGGGTTCGTACGGCTGGCCTCGCCGCTGGCGGAGGAGCCGGTGCCGCTGGGCGTCGGGTGGCTGTTCCAGGACGTCACCGAGGCCAGGCAGGCCGAGCAGGAGGCGGCCGCGCTGCGGTTCCGCGCCCACCAGCTGCACCGGGCGGCGCGGGCGGCGGGGGAGTGCGAGGACCCGGCGGAGGCGGCCGTCGTGCATCTGGAGTTCGCGCTGGCCGGGTTCGCCGACCACGCGCTGATCGACCGGGTGGCGGGCGGGGCGCTCGCGGATCCCGCGGCGGCGGGCCCGGTCCGGCTGGTCCGGGTGGCGTCGGCGCCCTCGGGCGCACCGGGGCAGGGCCTGCCGTCGGGGGCGGCCGGGCTGCCGGTGCGTTACGCGGAGGGGCATCCGGCGCTGCAGTGCGTGGAGCGGGCGGGCTCGGTGCGCGCCGGCGCCGGCGCGGACGCGGGGCCGGTGGCGCCGGAGCGGGCGCGCCGGTGGGCCGAGACACGGCAGTGGCCGCCGGACACGGTGCACGCGCTGTGCGCGGTGCTGCGCAGCCGGGGGCGGACACTGGGTGTCGTGACGTTCCTGCGCGGCGCGGGCCGCAGCGCCTTCGCCCGCCCCGACGCGATGTACGCCGAGGACGTGGCGGTACGGATCGCGGCGTCGCTGGACCTGGCGGGCGCGGTGGCCGGGGAGTAGCGGGACGCGCCGGGGCGGCGGCCGGGGGTGCCGCCCGGGGCGCGGGTTCAGTGCCGGTAGAAGATCCGGTCGCCGTACTGCTCCAGGACGCGGCCGTTCCATTCGTGGCCGCCGTCCACGTTGCCGGAGCGCAGCAGGGGCGGTTCGATGCCGTGCTCGGCGAGGGCGGCGGCCGCCGTGGCCGTCACGGCCTGCATCAGGGCGGTGGTGACGACGGTGGAGGCGGGGGCGAAGGGCGCCGGGACGGTGTCGAGGGTGAGTTCCGCGTCCCCGACGGCGATCTTGGAGTCGAGGACGATGTCGCAGTGGTCCTTCAGGAAGGTGCCGGAGGCGTGCCGGGACCTGGTCTCGGAGGCGTACGCCACCGAGGTCACGCCGATGACCTTCACACCGAGGGCGCGGGCGTTCATGGCCATCTCCACGGGGAGCGCGTTGCGTCCGGACAGGGAGATGATCACCAGGGCGTCGCCCGCGCGGAGCGGCGAGGAGTCCAGGACGGCGCTCGCGAGGCCGTCGACGCGCTCGAGGGCGGAGCCGAGGGTGGCCGGCATGACGTCGACGCCGACGACGCCGGGCACGGCGAGCAGGTTCATGAGGGCGAGTCCGCCCGCGCGGTAGACGACGTCCTGGGCGGCGAGGGAGGAATGTCCGGCGCCGAAGGCGAAGAGGCGGCCGCCGTCGCGTACGGTGTCGGCCAGCAGGGTGCCGGCCGCCTCGATGGCGTCGGCCTCCTCGTCGCGGACGCGTCGCAGCAGGTCGATCGCCGCGTCGAGGAACTGGCCGGCCGGCTTGCGGTCGCTCATGCGGGGCCCCTTCGGTGTGGCTGCGTCGCGGATCACGGTGCGGTCTGGACCAGTGCGGTGTCAATACGGCCCGCGCGGGCGGCGCCGGCCGGCCGCGTGACCGGCCGGTAGACCGGTTGGGAGGCCGGCCGCGCGACCGGTGGCGGCGGTGCCCGGTGGTGCGGCGGGGGTGCCGGCCGGGGCCGGGGCCCGGCTTTCCGCGGCGCGGAACGGTTGTCGGTGGTATGCGTCAGAATTGGGGCAGGGCCACGCACGCGCCGGTGGGCCTCGGCCTCCGGCAGATCTCATCGAGGGGCACGTATGTCCGGACTGATCGACACCACGGAGATGTATCTCCGCACCATCCTCGAGCTCGAGGAGGAAGGCGTGGTCCCGATGCGCGCCCGGATCGCCGAGCGGCTCGACCAGAGCGGCCCGACGGTCAGTCAGACGGTGGCGCGGATGGAGCGCGACGGACTGGTGTCCGTGGCGGCCGACCGGCACCTGGAGCTGACCGACGAGGGGCGCCGGCTCGCCACGCGCGTGATGCGCAAGCACCGGCTCGCCGAGTGTCTCCTCGTCGACGTGATCGGTCTGGAGTGGGAGCAGGTGCACGCCGAGGCGTGCCGCTGGGAGCACGTGATGAGCGAGGCCGTCGAGCGCCGCGTGCTTGAGCTGCTGCGGCACCCGACCGAGTCGCCGTACGGCAACCCGATCCCGGGTCTGGAGGAGCTGGGCGAGCCGGACGGCGCCGACCCGTTCCTGGACGAGGGCATGGTGTCGCTCGCCGACCTGGATCCGGGGGCCGAGGGCAAGACGGTCGTCGTGCGCCGCATCGGCGAGCCGATCCAGACGGACGCGCAGCTGATGTACACGCTGCGCCGGGCGGGCGTGCAGCCCGGCTCGGTGGTGAGCGTGACGGAGTCGGCGGGCGGTGTGCTGGTGGGCAGCGGGGGCGAGGCGGCGGAGCTGGAGTCGGACGTCGCGTCCCACGTGTTCGTCGCCAAGCCCTGAGACGAGACCGGAGACCGCGGTCCCGGTACCGGCCCGGCCGGGGAGACGGAGAGGGCCCCGGCGCTGAGCGGCGCCGGGGCCTGTCCTCCCCTGTGCTGACCCGGAGCCCCGAGCTCTCAGGGTCAGCCCCCTTCGGACCGATTTCCCCGAGCGGTCCGCCCCCCGCTGAAGATCTCCCCCGGGCTGCGGCGATCAATCCCTGAGAGGTGTCACTCGAACGAGGGGTGTTGCGCGCCAGAACGGCCTCTTCGCGTACTTGTTCGACGCTTTTCGTCGCGCTGCGATCGCCGGGCGCGACCGGACGCGACCGGACCCGGACGGCCCACGGTCCACGGCCCAGGCATGGGCATAGGCACAAGCACAGGCGCGGCGTGGCACCGCCGGCCCCGCGTCGCGTCGCTAACGCTCCCTGCCGCACGCGTACGCCAGCGGCGAGATCAGCTCCTCCACGTCCGGCAGCCACCGGTTCGCCGGCGTCGGCCGGCACACCCACTGCACGGCCCCCCGCGTCCCGTACCGCGTGGGCGGCGCGGCGACGAACCCGCCCTCCCCGAGCGCGGCCAGGCCGAGCGTGCGGGGTGACCACCCCAGTGCCCGTACGAGCCCCGGAACCTTCGCCGCGGCACCCGGCAGGACGAAGAACCGCATCCGCCGGTCCGGCGCCAGCGTCACCGGACCGAGCGTCAGCTCCATCCGTTCCATCCGGGCGAGCGCGAGGAACCCCGCGGTCTCCGGCACGTCGATCGCGTCGAACGTCCGCCCCGTGGGCAGCAGGACCGACGCCGTCGGCCGCTGCTGCCACATCCGGCGGACGACGGTCGCGCTGCCCGTCGCCTGCGCCGCCCAGTCCTCGTCCGCCGGGTGCGCGCCCGGGGCGGCGCACGCCGCGTCGCCGCAGGAGCAGCGCTGCACCCCGCCCGCCGCTTCCAGCCAGGTCCCGGGAAACACGTCCCAGTGACGCTCCTCGGCATAGCGAACGGCGGTCTCCAGCAGCGATGTTCCGCGCTGCTGCGGGATCTGAGCGGTTTCGGTGCCCTGGATGGTCTCTTCCACGTGGAACTCAACTCCCGCACCCGGCACGGGTTACGGCCCCGCCGCGCGCGGGGGAGGAGCACCGGCCCCGCACCCGGGGCGCATGGATGCACGTACGGGGGCGCGCGGGAGGATCCGCGGCCGGTGCTGGGTAGCCACGCCCGGGGGCCGGCACGGGGCGTTCACGGGACGCCACGGACCGTCACCCCGGCAAACCTCGCAAGCCTCGCATTGTCGGCACATTCGCTGGGCATTGATCTTCACGGCCGGAAACTCCCGTTCCGCCGAGACAGCATCGAGACCGCATGGGGGTACGCCATGGCCGCAAGGCCTCTCGTGGCGCGGCAGCCGAACGAACGGCTGCAGGCGCTCATTCAGGAAGCGGGCTGCTCGAACGCGGGCCTCGCCCGCCGGGTGAACATGTGCGGCGCCGAGCACGGCCTCGACCTGAGGTACGACAAGACGTCGGTGGCCCGCTGGCTGCGCGGACAGCAGCCGCGCGGCCGGGCCCCGGCGATCATCGCGGAGGCCCTGGGCCGCAAGCTCGGCCGTACGGTCACGATCGACGAGATCGGCATGGCCAACGGCAAGAACCTGGCGTCGGGCGTCGGCCTCCAGTTCTCGCCGACGGTACTGGGGGCCATCGAGCAGGTCTGTGAGCTGTGGCGCAGCGACGTGGGGCGGCGGGACTTCCTGTCCGGTTCCTCCGTCGCCGCCTCCGCGCTGGTCGAGCCCAGCCGGGACTGGCTGATCTCCACCCCCGATCCGCAGGTGGCGCGCTCGACGGGGCCCCGGGTGGGCCCGTCCGACGTGGCGGCCGTGCGGGCGATGACGCGGGCGCTGGTCGACCTGGACCACCAGTACGGCAGCGGGCATGTGCGCCCGGTCGTCGTCCACTACCTCAACAGTGTCGTCTCCGGGCTGCTCGCCGGCTCCTACCGGGAGGCGGTGGGACGGGAGTTGTTCGCCACCGTCGCCCGACTCACCGAGCTGGCCGGATACATGGCCGTCGACACGGGCCAACCGGGCCTGGCCCAGCGGTACTACATCCAGGCACTGCGGCTCGCCCAGGCCGCCGGGGACCGGGGCTACGGCGGCTACATCCTCGCCGCGTCGATGAGCCACCTGGCCGCGCAGCTCGGAAACCCGCGGGAGATCGCGCAGTTGGCGCGCGCGGCGCGGGAGGGTGCGCGTGGGCGGGTCACCCCGCGGGCGGAGTCGATGTTCCACGCCGCCGAGGCGCGCGGTCACGCCCTGCTCGGTGACGTGCGGGCGGCGCACGAGGCGGCCGGCCGGGCGGTCGGGGCGATGGAGTCGGCCGACTCGGCGTCCGGGGACGACCCGGACTGGATCGCGCACTTCGACCAGGCCTACCTGGCCGACGAGTTGGCGCACTGTCACCGCGATCTCGGCCAGGCCGACGCGGCGGCGCGCTACGCACGGCAGTCGCTGGACGGGCACCCCGGTTCACGGGTCCGCAGGCGGGCCATCGGTCATGTGCTGCTCGCGACGGCGCAGGTGCAGCAGCGCGAGATCGAACAGGCCTGCCACACGGCCCTGAAGGCCGTGGAGCTGCTGGGATCCCTGCGTTCCCACCGGGGCGCGGAGTACCTGGAGGACTTCCAGCAGCGGCTGGAGCCCTACCGGGAGGAGACGGTGGTGAGGGAGTTCGGGGCGCGGCTCGACCTGCCCGCAGCCGCGTGAGGGGCCGGGCCGGCGGCGCGCGCACGCGCGCGGGGACACCGCGCGGAACGCGAGAAGGGACATGAACAGCGTGCCGCGGCCCGGTTCTGTTACAGCGGTCACAGGGGAGGAGGTCACGCCCCATGCGGCGTGGCAGGGGACTTCGGGGACCCGGTAGCGTGAGCCGACGATTCCGAAGGTCCCCCATTCGTAGGAGTCCCGGTGACGCAGAGTGGACAGGGCGAGGAGCCCTCGGCGCGGCAAGCGCACGAAGGCATCGTGCTGCCCTCGGACGGTGGCGCGCCCGTGCCGCCGGGCCCGGCGGGCGGTCCCGCCGGCCCGCAGGACGCCCAGAGCTGGGACCAGCAGTGGGCGTCCGGTCCGCAGCACGGCCCGTCCCAGGGGGGTTCCTGGCCTGCTCCGCCTGCCCATCAGGGCCCGGCCCGGGGCCCCGGCCCGCTGCCCCCGGAGAACCCACTGCCCCCGGCCGGCCCCGGTGCCGCCCACGAGGCACGACCGCCGTACGGGCAGCAGCAGGAGCAGCCGTACGGGCAACAGGCGTACGGTCAGCCGCAGTCGTACGAGCCGCAGTCGTACGGGCAGCAGGCGTACGGCCGGCACGCGCACGGCCATCAGCCGTACGGGCAGTCCGCGGGTGCCGCTGCGCCGCTGCCGCCGGACGAGGGCGCGACGCAGTACATACCGCCGGTCGGCGCACCCGTCGACGAGGGCGTCACCCAGTACCTCCCGCCGGTCGGCGTGCCCGTCGACGAGGGCGCGACGCAGTACATACCGCCCGTGAACCCGGGGGCGCTGCCCCCCGAGAGACCCGCCGGGACGGCCGGCTTCCCCGGCCACGCACCGCAGCGGCCCGCGCCCGCCGCGCCGCCGGCCCACCACCCCGACGCCGAGGCCACGCAGTACATCGCGCCCGTCCCCGCCGGACCCGCCGCGGCACCCCACGGCGGTGCCCCCGGCGCCGACGACGGCAGGCAGCCGCCCCCCGAGTTCGACAGTCTCTTCCGCAGCGCGCCGCCCGCCGACTCCCCGGCCTCCGCGACCCAGCAGCTGCCCCGCATCGACGAGCCGGACCCCGTGCGCCCCGGCGGCCCGGCCGGCTACGGCCCGCAGGGCCCCGGCGGCGGCCGGCGGGGCGGCGGTCACGGCGGGCGGACCGGTTCGCGGCTGCCGGTGCTGGTGGCCGTCGGTGTCGGCATCGCCGTCGTCGGGGTCGGTGCCGGCGCGATGATGGCCGGCGGGGAGGGCGGCGACAAGGGCGCCGGCCAGAACGTGTCGGCCACGGCCCCCGCCGCGGCAGCCCCGTCCGCGCCGGTCCCGTCGGCCTCCGCGTCGCCGTCCGCCGACCCGGCCCGGCAGCAGGCCGTCGAGCTGGACAAGCTGCTCGCCCACAGCGGCAACAGCCGGACCACCGTGATCAACGCCGTGGCCGACGTGCGGTCCTGCGACAACCTGCCCCAGGCCGCCAAGGACCTGCGCGAGGCCGCTAAGCAGCGCACCGGGCTGGTCACCAGCCTCTCCCGGCTGTCCGTGGACAAGCTGCCCCGGCACACCGAGCTGACCACCGCGCTCACCAAGGCGTGGCAGGCCTCCGCCTCGGCCGACAACCACTACGCGGCCTGGGCGGACCGCACGGCCGGCAAGAAGGGCTGCAAGAAGGGCAAGGCCGCCACCCAGCCCAGCGAGGCCAACCGGGCGAGCGGCACGGCCACCAAGGAGAAGGCCAAGGCCGCCAAGCTCTGGAACGCCATCGCCGAGCGGTACGGCCTGACCGAGCGCCAGCCGACCCAGCTGTGACCGCTCGGGGCGGGCTCTGCGGTCCGCCCCGAGCGTCACAGGACGTCGGCGTCGCGCAGGGTCCGCGTGGTGTCGACGGCGCCCTTGCGGGCCGACACCAGCCGGCCCTGCCGGACCACCTGCAGGGTGACCTCGGCGTTGACCAGGCGGGGGAAGCCGACCGAGGCCAGTTTGTCCTGGAACTCCCACCGCAGCGTCGGCGTGAGGCCGCCCGTGCCGACCTCGAGACCGCCGTCCAGGGCCCGGGTGACGGAGTCCGCGCTCACCTCGCCGTCGCCGAGCGACTCGACGACCTCCTTGAACACGGTGTAGGCGATCCAGGTCGTCTGCACCCCGGCGTCCAGGGCGTCGACGCTGTTGTCGCCGAACGCCTCCTCCTCGATCACCTTCTTCATCCCGTCCCAGGCCGGATCGTCCGCCCCCGGGTACCAGCCGGTGACGTAGGCGCCCTCGTAGGGGCCCGAGGCGCCGCCGGTCGCGTTGACGGCCGACTGGTCGACGCTGCCCAGCACGGTCGCCGTCCGCACCCGCGGATAGTCCTCGCGGGCCCGCCGGAAGGAGTCCATGAAGGTGCCGGTGCGGTCGCCGAGGACCGGCACCACGCAGCCCGTCCGCCCGGGCTCGGCGGTCGCCTGCCGCAGCGCCCGCCCGGACTGGCCGTCGTACTCGGTGGCGTCCTCCGGCGCCCGCTGGTCGTGGGCCCGGTCGTGTCCGCCCGAGGTCAGCCCGGAGTCGAGCAGGGCGGGCAGCTGGTCGCCGGCGATGGTGTCGGGACGGATCAGCGTGACGGGCCCGCACGCGTCGGCGAGCGCGGTGCCCAGACCGGCGAGCAGCGCGGGCTGCCCGCCGTTGACCGGGTAGGACAGGGGGCTGGTGAACTCGGCGTTCGTGATGCCGTAGCCGCCGATGTAGGGGATGCCGGCGCCCTCCAGGATGGGGAAGAAGGAGTCGGCGTGCTGGCTGTAGGAGCCGACGACGGCGACGGCCTTCTCCTTGACGGCGAGGCGGGCGCATTTCGCGGCGGCCACGCTGTCGTTGTGGTCGTTGCAGGTCAGCACCTTCAGGGTGCGTCCGCCGAGGCCGCCGTCGGCGTTGACCCAGCGGGCGTAGGCGCGGGCGAAGGCGGGCATGCCGGGCTTGTTGGTGGCGCCCGTGTCCGCGGGCGCCCAGGTCATGACGGTGATCGGGTCGTCCCCGGAACTCCCCGTGACACCGGGGACGACCCCGCAGCCGGCGACGAGCGACGCGCACGCCGCCAGCGCACCCGCGGTCAGCGCGCCCGCGGCCGGCCCGCCGGTCCGGGCGGGCCGGGAACGGCCGCGGAGGCCGCGGAGGAGGGTGCTGCGGTTGCGTCGCCTGCCGGTCATGGACACGCACGATTCCGCCACACGGATAACCTGGAAGTGATCTCCGGTCAACGCGGGGTGACACCGAGGTGAATTGCGGGGGCCGGCACGGCACGGACGGAGGGGAACGTACGATCGATGACCGTGCAAGGTTCGGAGAACACTTCCCGTCGCGGCCGCCGCTCCTCCACCATGGGGGGCATGCCGCTCAACGACATGCCGTGGTGGCGCTGGCGCAGCAATGTGCGCTCCGCGCTGCACATGCTCTCCGCCCCCGCCTTCCAGCGGGACGTCTGGCTGGCCGGCACGCCCGGCTACGGCGACGTCACGGACGCGGTGTACCGGCTGGTGGAGGACACCTGGCTGGACCACTGGTCCGCAGAGAAGTACGTCGGCACCATCTTCCGGGACTCCCAGGAGGCGGCCCTCGTCGACACCGCCGTGCTGCGGGTGCTGCGGATCATGCACCAGGTGGGGCCGGACGCGCCGGTGTCCGCCTACCTCGGCCACCCGGACTGGCCGGAGGCGGTGCGGGCGGCCCGGGACGCGCACGTCCGGCTGGCCACCAGCGACGGCGACGACCCGGAGGCCGCGCCGCGCAGCCTCGATCTCCTGCGGCTCATGACCCGGTCCGCCTGACGGGACGGCCGCCGGTCACCGGACCGGATATGGGACCCTTTCCCGCATGAACGAGCAGCCCAGCACCGCCGCCGCACCGGCCGAACAGTACGTCCTCACCCTCTCCTGCCCCGACAAACAGGGCATCGTGCACGCCGTGTCGAGCTACCTGTTCATGACCGGCTGCAACATCGAGGACAGCCAGCAGTTCGGTGACCACGACACCGGACTGTTCTTCATGCGGGTCCACTTCTCGGCCGAGGCACCGGTGACGGTGGAGAAGCTGCGGGCGAGCTTCGCGGCGATCGGCGACTCCTTCCACATGGACTGGCAGATCAACCGGGCCGACGAGAAGATGCGCATCGTCCTCATGGTGAGCAGGTTCGGGCACTGCCTGAACGACCTGCTCTTCCGGGCCCGGATCGGGGCACTGCCGGTGGAGATCGCCGCCGTGGTGTCCAACCACACCGACTTCGCGGAGCTGGTGGGCTCCTACGACATCCCCTTCCACCACATCCCCGTGACGAAGGACACCAAGGCGGACGCCGAGGCGCGGCTGCTGGAGATCGTGCGCGAGGAGAACGTCGAGCTGGTCGTCCTCGCCCGCTACATGCAGGTGCTCTCCGACGACCTGTGCAAGCGGCTCAGCGGCCGGATCATCAACATCCACCACTCCTTCCTGCCGAGCTTCAAGGGCGCCAAGCCGTACCACCAGGCGCACGCCCGGGGCGTGAAGCTGATCGGGGCGACCGCGCACTACGTGACGGCCGACCTCGACGAGGGGCCGATCATCGAGCAGGAGGTCGAGCGGGTCGGCCACGACGTCACGCCGGACCAGCTGGTCGCGATCGGGCGGGACGTGGAGTGCCAGGCGCTGGCGCGCGCCGTGAAGTGGCACGCGGAGCGGCGCATCCTGCTGAACGGGCGCCGCACGGTGGTCTTCGCCTAGGAGACGGGGGCCTGCCCCGAGGCCGCCCGCGAAGCCGCCGCCACCCCTACATCCGGCTCAGGCTCGCCGCCGCGAACAGCACGTCCCGGATCGCCTCGCGGTCCCCGACCTGCCCCGCCGCGGCCTCCGCCGGAGGCACGTGGCCCGCGGCCAGGCGGCAGAACTCGACGTCGTCCAGGGCGATGTGGGCCACCTCGTGCTCGGCGGAGCCCACCGCTCCGGGCGAGTCCAGGGAGATGAACCACTCGCCGCCGCCCGAGCCCTCGATCTCCAGCCGCAGGCTGCGCCCCGGCCCGCCCGCCGCGACCAGGTGGCGGCGGTCGCCGGGGGCGGCGAGTCCGGCCCTGCGGCGTGCGGCCAGGGCGTTCGGCAGCAGCCGGGCGGCGAGGTCGATCATGCGGTGCAGATGCTCCGGCGCGGGCTTCCTGTACGGGTAGTCCACCGCCGCGGCGATGTCCTCCGCGTGCACCCAGCACTCGAACGCCCGGTCCAGCATGGCGTCGTGCAGCGGCAGCGCGAAGTCGCCGTAGGAGACCGGCATCCGGCCGGCCCCGCCCGCACCGTCCGAGCCGCCGGTGAACGCCACCGTCCTGACGAGGGCGTGGCTCTGCTCGCGCCAGGGCGCCCGCACCGTGCGCGTGGGCGGGTAGTGCGAGGCGCGCCAGTACGCCTCGGTGCGGCTCACCGGTGTCGGCGCCCGCGGGGTGATCTCACCGAGCGGGTCGGGCAGGCCCAGTGCGACGCCGACCAGCCCGTCGACCGCCAGCAGGTGCGCGATGACCCCGGCGACGGTGGTGCGCCGGCTCGTCGTGTCCTCCTCCTCGAACCAGCGCAGCCGGACCGGCGCGTGCCACTCGGCGTCCCCGAAGTCCTGCAGCAGCGCGTCCAGCCGCGCCGTCTCGGCGTCGTACGGCGCGGCCCACCCGGGGACCGGGATGCGGGGCGGGCGGCGTTCCAGGCAGCCCTCCAGGACGCGGGTGCGCAGGGCGGGTTTCAGATCGAGGGCGTCGGGACGCTGGAGCAGTCCGACGGCGTCGCGCAGGCGCAGCGCCTCCTCGGCACAGCCGCCGCACTCACCCAGGTGGTCCTCGACGGCCGCGGCCTCCTCGGGGGAACAGGCGGCCAGCGCCCAGGCGCCGAGGAGGGAGGTCAGCACGTGGTGCTCCAGTACGAGGGGGCCGGCCGGCCGGGCCGCGGGCAGGAGGAGCCCGCGGTCCTCCACGGAGGCGCGCGGCACCGGGATGCGCGCCGCAGGGCCGGCCGCGCCGCCGGGCACGTCGTTCCGGTCGTTCCCCTCGTTCCTGCCGTGCTCGTCGTACGCCCCGCTCATGCGGCACCTCCGTACCCGGGCGGCGCCCCCGGCGATCCGGCGTCGTGGGCGGTGGCCAGCAACTGCAGGCCCAGGCGCAGGCGGCGGCGGGCCTCGTCCTCCGTCACGCCGAGGTCGGCGGCGGCCTGACGGTAGTCGCGGCGCTGGAAGTAGGCGAGCTCCAGGGCCGCGCGCAGCGGGGCCGGCATGGACTGGACGATGTAGTCGGCGCGGGCGGCGACCGAGGCGTCGCGCACCTTGAGCTCCAGCTCCTCGACGGTGCCGGCGCCGCGCGCGAGGGCGGCCGTCTCGGTGGCCCGCAGCCGCTGCACGGCCAGGCGGCGGGTCAGCTCGGCGACCCAGGTGCGCAGCGGGCCCTGGCCGGGGTCGTAGGTGTCCGGGTGTTCCCAGACGTGCGCGAACACGTCGCGGGTGACGCGGTCGGCGGCCCCCTCGTCGTCCAGCACACGGTGCGCGAGGCCGTGGACGAGCGAGGCGTACCGGTCGTAGAACTCGCCGAGGGCGGCGGCCTCGCCCCGGGCGAGCCGTTGCTGCATCTTGCGGTCCCAGCGCAGCGGCAGGTCCTTCTTCGCCATCCGGCTCCTCCACCCCCCTGCTCGGGCCCGACGGCCGGGCCGGTCCCGGGCCGGTATCCACTCTGTGGCCACCGTCTCCCCGAATGTAGTCGGCAGGTCCGACACCGCACGCCCCTTTGTGCCAATGCACGCCCCGGGCGGCCCGCAGGTGGTAGGGCGCTTGCGCACCCTCCGGGGGGACCGCCTACCCTCCTGTGTGCGACCGAATTCGATCGAACCGGATCGAAACCGTTTGAAACAAGCCTTTTTTGATCGAGGTCTGTTTCTGGCCGGGCGTTTGCGGGAACGGCCGGTGGGCAGGCGCGCGCCCAGGAAGCGTAGGCATGACGTCCGCTTCGGGCGGAACCCGACGTACCGACGGATGAAGGGCACGGTGGTGACGCTCAAGGTGACCGGCGGCGAGCGGGGCGACTGGGCCGTGCTCCGGGTGTCGGGCGAACTGGATCTGGTGACGTCCCCGGTGCTGCGGCAGCGGGTGCACGACGAAGTGGCCGAGGGACGGCACAGCCTCGTCCTGGACCTCTCCGAGGTCCTGTTCTGCGACTCCAGCGGGGTCGGCGTGCTCATCGCCGCCCGGCGGCTGATCCGCTCCTGCCAGGGGCGGCTGCGTCTGATACTGCCCGCCCAGGGCGCCGTCGACGGCTCCCACGTCAACCGGGTCCTCGGCGCGCTCGGCGTGCGCCGGCTCTTCGACGTCCACCCCGACCTCGCCTCCGCGACCGGCGACCGCCCGCGCCCGCTCACCGCGTAGACCGCCCGGACGGACACCTCCTCGCGCGGCGGGCCTCCCCGGACCGCACCCCGGGGAGGGACGGACCCCGGTTCCCCCTGCGGGCGGGGTGCGGGCGACGTACCCTCCGTGCCAGACGCACCCACCGACGTGACGCAGCAAAGGCGGTCGGAGAAGACATGGTCAACAGCGAGTACGAGCGCAGGATCGCGGCGCGGTTCGCCACCTTCGACCAGGACGGCAACGGCTACATCGACCGGCAGGACTTCAACGCGGCGGCCAAGGCGCTGCTCGCCGAGTTCGCCGTCGCCGCCCGTTCCGACAGGGGCCAGGCCCTGTACGCCGGCGCGGAGGCGCTCTGGCAGGGCATGGCCGGCATCGCGGACCGGGACGGCGACCAGCGCATCACCCGCGACGAGTTCGTCACCGCGGCGGTCAAGAGGCTGCGGGACAACCCGGAGGGGTTCGCCGAGATCGCCCGTCCCTTCCTGCACGCGGTCCTGGCCGTGGCCGACGCGGACGGCGACGGCGCCGTCACCGTGGCCGACACCGCGCGCGTGCTCACCGCGCTCGGCGTCCCCGCGGACGCGGCCCGCGCGGTCGCCGGCGAACTCGACGCGGACGGCGACGGCAGGGTCGGGGAGGCGGAGGCCGTCCCGGCCTTCGCCCGCTGGTTCACCGTCCCCGAGTGACCCGTCGACCCGCGCGGGGACGGCGCGTCCCGCGCGGTGTCACGCTCCGTGGCGGGAAAGGCTCCCGGAAGGTGAGCGGCGGGCCGGTTCCCGTGGGCGCCACGTCACGGTCCGGAGCCGGCGCTCGCCCTCCGGCGCCCTGCGCGGGGAGCGCACACCCCGGGGCGCCGGGTGTCCCGGCACTGCTTCCGGCGCGCCCTGACGAGCGACGTACGCGCCTTGCCCCCGGGGCGGAACGGCCTTGAGCCGCCCCCCTGTTCGACTCCCCGGGACGGGCGTCGCACAGTATGCCGCACGAGTACTCCTTCGCGCGGGAATATGCCCGAAGCGCTTGTTGACGTGACGGAACGTCAACCATGCTGTCCCGTACGGGAATCACGTTCCGTGATGCCCGACCCGGCCGTTGTTCTGGTCATGCAGGAAATGGCTACGATCGTGGCCCTCATGAGGCGCGAGCCTTTGTGTCCGCCGGTTCGGATGGTGTGAGCGGTGCAGGTGCTTCAAGTGCAGCTGGAGATCCGGCCCGACCCCGCAGAGGTCGGGCGAGCCCGCCGGTGGGCGCGCTCACGGCTCGCCGGATCCGGGATACAGGCCGACGAACCCCTGGCCGAGACGCTGGTCCTGCTCGTCTCCGAGCTCGTCACCAACGCCGTGGTGCACACCGGCCGTCCGGCCGTGGTGCGGCTGCTCCTGCCCGGTACGGCGGACGGAGAGGCCACGGTCCGTCTCGAGGTGGACGACAACAGCGGCAACGCCCCGGCGCCCCGCTGCGTGGACGGCGACGCGACGGGCGGCCGGGGCCTCGCCCTCGTCGACGGCCTCGCCGACCGCTGGGGCTGGAGCCTCGAGGGCAGCGGCAAGCGCATCTGGTGCGAACTCGACCGCGGTACCGGCCCCGCCGGCCCGACGGCCTGCGCGGACGGCTCGGCGCCACGCGAAGGGCTGACCTACGAGGCGGTGTAGGCGAACGGGACGCACCGGCACCGCCCGTCCGGACGCCGGTGCGGTGGTGCGCCGGGTGTGCTTCCGTGCGCGTCCCCGTGAGAACGGGAGATACGGGATGAATCTCCCGCCAGTGGTTGACGGTGAGTCACCGCTTCTTCACGCTGGCAGTCAGCGATTCGCCGCGAGGGGACGGCGAGGACTCGGTGACGGAGCCCTCGGCGAGTGCGGGTCGTGATGCGGCGGCGGTTCCTCAGGGGGCGACGGGAGCCGGGCGGGAGCGCCGGAGTCGGGCGGCGGCGCGCGGTGCCATGCTCGGGGCGACCGGCACAGCGCCGCCGGCCGGCACTTTCCGGAGGCGCCCTCACCCGCCACGGGCCGTGGACGACCCGGCCCGGAACGTCCGCCGGTACGCGGTCGGTGTGACCCCGAGCACCGCCTGCAGATGCTGCCGCATCGACTGGGCCGTCCCGAAGCCCGCCTCGTGCGCCACCTGGTCGACGGAGAGCGCGGTGGACTCCAGCAGATGCCGGGCCCGTTCCACGCGCTGCAGGGTCAGCCACTGGCCCGGGCTGAGGCCCGCCTCCTCCCGGAACCGGCGGGTGAAGGTCCGCACCGACATGGCCTCCTGCTCGGCCATGTCCCGCAGCCGGATCGGCTCCTGCAGCCGGGCGAGCGCCCAGGCGCGGGCCCTGGTCGTGGACGACTGCTGCGGATCGGGCACCGGCCGCGCGATGTACTGCGCCTGCCCGCCGTCGCGGTGCGGCGGCACGACGGTCCGCCGGGCCACGTCGTTGGCGACGGCGGTGCCGTGGTCCCGGCGCACGAGGTGCACGCACAGGTCGATCCCCGCCGCGACCCCGGCCGAGGTGAGCACGTCGCCGTCGTCGACGAACAGCACGCCGGCGTCGACCCGGACCTTCGGGAACAGGCGCTGGAAGTGCTCGGCGGAGGCCCAGTGCGTGGTCGCGGGACGCCCGTCGAGGAACCCGGCGGCGGCGAGCACGTAGCCCCCCGTGCAGATGGCCACCAGCCGGGTGCCGGGCCGGATCCGGGCCAGCGCCGAGGCCAGCTCCCCGGTCGGCCTGCCCTCCTCGAACACCGGCCCCAGCTCGTACGACGCCGGGACGACGACCGTGTCCGCCGTGGCCAGCGCCTCGGGGCCGTTCTCGACCAGGATCGCGAAGTCGGCGTCCGTCCGCACCGGCCCCGGCGGCCGTACCGAGCAGGTGACGACCTCGTACAGTCCGCGCCCGTGCTCGTCCCGGGCCCGCCCGAAGATCCGCTGCGGAATGCCCAGTTCGAAGGGGATCGCGCCGTCGAGGGCGAGCACGACGACGCGGTGCGGGCGGTGCGTACGGACGGGAGTCATGGCCCGATCCTAGTGAACAGTGGCCTTCGGGCCACTCGATCGGGAAGGGCGGGTACCCGAAGCTCGATGACGTGACCCAGACAACCGACGCCACAGCAGCAGCCCGGCGGCCCGGGCCCGTCCGGCCGCGCCGCGGCACCCGGGTGCACCGTGCCTGGTGGGTGGCCGCCGTCACCTTCGTGACGATCGTCGGCGCCGCCGCCTTCCGCTCCCTGCCCGGCATCCTCATCGACCCGCTCCAGGACGACTTCGGCTGGTCGCGCGGCACCATCGGCGCCGCCGTCTCCGTCAACCTCGCGCTCTACGGCCTGACCGCGCCCTTCGCCGCCGCGCTGATGGACCGCTTCGGCATCCGCCGCGTGGTCGCCGTCGCCCTCACCGTCATCGCGCTCGGCTCGGGCCTGACCGTGTGGATGGACTCCGCCTGGCAACTCATCCTGTGCTGGGGGCTGTTGGTCGGCCTCGGCTCCGGCTCGATGGCGCTGGCCTTCGCCGCCACCGTCACCGACCGGTGGTTCACCGAACGGCGCGGACTGGTCACCGGCCTCCTCACCGCCGCCTCCGCCTCCGGACAGCTGGTCTTCCTGCCGCTGCTGTCCTGGATCGTGGAGACGTACCAGTGGCGCCCCGCGGCCGTCACCGTCGCCCTGGCCGCCCTCGCCGTGGTTCCCTTCGTCTGGCTCCTCCTGCACGACCATCCCGCCGACGTCGGCCTGAAGCCGTACGGCGCCGAGGAGTTCGTGCCCAAGCCCGCTCCCGTCCCCGGCGCCGCCCGCCGCGCCCTGAAGGTCCTGTTCTCCGCCGTGCGCACCGGCCCGTTCTGGCTGCTGGCCGGCACCTTCGCGATCTGCGGCGCCTCCACCAACGGCCTGATCCAGACTCATTTCGTGCCCGCCGCCCACGACCACGGCATGCCGCTGACCACCGCCGCCTCGCTGCTCGCCGTCATCGGCGTCTTCGACGTGATCGGCACGATCGCCTCCGGCTGGTTCACCGACCGCTTCGAACCCCGCCGCCTGCTCGCCGTCTACTACGCCCTGCGCGGCGTCTCCCTCCTCTTCCTCCCCCTCCTGCTGGCGCCCGGCGTCCACCCGCCGATGGTCTTCTTCATCGTCTTCTACGGCCTCGACTGGGTCGCCACCGTCCCGCCCACCCTCGCCCTGTGCCGCGAGCAGTACGGCGAGGACAGCGCGATCGTCTTCGGCTGGGTCCTCGCCTCCCACCAGGTCGGCGCCGCCCTCGTCGCCTTCCTCGGCGGCGTCGCCCGCGACACCTTCGGCTCCTACGACGTCGTCTGGTACGCCTCCGGAGCCCTGTGCGCGGTGGCGGCCCTGATGGCCCTGGTGATCCGGCGCCGCACCACCGCGCCGCTCGCGGCGTCCTGAACGGGGCCGCTCAGGGCCGGCCCGCTCCCGTGTCCCCGGCCGGCGCGACGCGCCGGCTCACGGCCACAGCAGCTGCGTGCGCCAGGCTCCCTCCGCCCGCCGGTAGGCGAGGCGTACGTGGCGGCGGCGGGCGTCGCCCTGGAAGAACTCCACCTCGTCCGGCCGCAGCCGGTACAGCGTCCAGGACGGCACGGGCGCGTCCGGGTCCCGCTCGGCCTGCTCCCAGGCCGCGTCCGAGGCGCGCGCCAGTTCCTCCGGGGAGCTCAGCGGGGCGCTCTGCCTGCCGGTGAGGGCGGCGGCCAGGGCGCCGGTCGACCGGACGCGCAGGTCGGCCCGGGCCTCCTCGGCCGGGGCCACGGTGACCGGGCCGCGCACCCGCACCTGGCGGCCCAGCACCGGCCAGTAGAAGACGAGCGCGGCGTAGGGGCGGGCGACGAGGTGCAGGCCCTTGCGGCTGTCGGCGTGCGTGGCGAAGGACCAGCCGTCCGCGTCCGCGCCGTGCAGCATCACGATCCGTACGTCCGGCCAGCCCTCCGCGTCGGCCGTCGCCAGCGACACGGTGTGCGGCTCGTTCTGCCCGGCCGCCACCGCCTCGGCGAACCACCGGACGAACAGCGGCAGCGGGTCGCCGGGCGCGGTGGCCGGGTCGAAGGGTGGCAGCTCGGTGACGGCCGGGTCCCACACCCGCAGCGACCTCAGCAGCTCGTGAAGATCGGTTTCCATGTCCCGATTGTCACGTGGCCGGGGGCCGGGCGCGGGGCGATCACCGTACGGTTCACCCCTGGCCGGGGGCGGAGGGGCGGCGCTCGGGCCGTACGGGGGCGAGGAGCTGCTCGCCGTGTTCTTCCCGGGCGTCCGGCGGCCCGCGTGCCTGCGCGGGGAGCGAAGTCCGGTCGGCCGGGCGGCCGTTGCGGGGCGGGCCGGTGCCGAAAAAAGGGGGGCGCGGCCGGCGGAGCGTCTGCGGGAGAAGAGGAGAGGCGCGGAGCGGAGCTCGGGCGGGGATGACAGGCCGGCGCGTGACGGTCGGCGGTGTTACTTCGCGGGCTTCTTGCCGGTGATGCCCAGGTACATCAACAGGGCGAGGGCGGGCTTGAGTTCGGCCTGCTTGACGCCCCAGGAGGTGAAGGCCTTCTGGTGCGAGGCGACGCCCGACAGCATCGTGACCAGCGCACCGGCGATCGCCGCCGGGTTCACGTCCTTGTCGGCCCTGCCCTTGGCCTGCAGGTCGGCGACGGAGTCGGCGAGGGCCGAGTTCACCGAGTTGAGGATCTTCATCCGGAGCTTGGAGAACCGCTTGTCGCCCTCCGCGGCACCCAGGTCGACGACCCGGAGGATCGCGTCGTTCTTCCGCCAGAACTCCAGGAATCCGTCGACGAGTTCCTGCGCCGTCTGCCAGCCGGACTTCCCGGTCCAGGAGCGGCCCGCCGCCAGGTCGGCCAGGACGGAGCTCTCGGCGACCGTCTGCTCGGCGATCTCCAGGACGGCTCCCTCGACGTCCGGGAAGTACTGGTAGAAGGTCGCGGGCGAAGTGCCTGCCTTCCGGGCGACATCGATGACCTTGACGTCCCGGTAGGGAGAGGAGCTGAGCATGTCGTCCAGGCAGTCGAGCAGTTTCTGCCGGGTCGCCTGCCCGCGTCGACCGGCCACGCGGCCGTCCACGGTGCGCACTTGTCCTGTCATGCCGTCAGCTTACCGACGGGCGTTCACCGCGCGATTCGGCCGACTGCAAATGGGGTGAGCGGGTGACAAGTGGCTGGAGTGCCTGGTCTGCGCGGTACGCGGGACGCGGTTACGTTGGCGGCATGGCCGAAAACAGCCCCTCCGCCTCCCGTGCGTCCGCGTACGCGGAAGGCGTCCCCTGCTGGGTGGACGCACACCTCTCCGACGTGGAGGCGGGCAAGCGCTTCTACGGCGAGCTGTTCGGATGGACCTTCGGGACGGCCGGGCACGGCGCTTTCGCGCGGGCCCGGCTGGACGGCGAGCCCGTCGCCGCGCTGGTGCCCAAGACGGACGGCCGGATGCCCAGCGTGTGGACGGTGTACTTCGCCACCCGTGACGCCCGTGCGCTGGCCGGACGGATCCGGGAGGCGGGCGGGCAGGTCGTCACCCCGCCGGAGCCCGTCGCGGACCTGGGCACGACCGCCCTCGTCACCGACCCGCAGGGCGCGGTCTTCGCCCTGTGGCAGCGGGACCCCGGCGCCGGGGAGGGCGCCTTCACCGGCTTCGGCGTACGGCACCGGCCGGGCGCGTTCGCCTGGGCCGAGCTGTACACCCGCGACACCGAGGCCGCCGACGCCTTCTACGGCGACCTGTTCCACGACGCCCTCTTCGGCCCGGACGCCGCACCCGACTTCGGCCGCGCCGCGGTGACCGACGTCTTCCCCGCCGAGATGCCGCCGCACTTCCTCGTCCACTTCCGGGTGGAGGACTGCGAGGCGGCGCTCGGCACGGTGGCCCGGCTCGGCGGACGGGTGCAGGTGCCTGCGTTCGAGACGTCGTACGGAAGGGTGGCCGTGGTGACCGACGGGCAGGGGGCGTCGTTCGCGCTGCTGCAGCGCTGAGAGCCGCCCGGCGCCCGGACCGGGCGGATGTTCGCCCTGTATTGCGGTAGGACATCCCGATTGTCCCGGGGTTCGCCACCAGCGCTCCGGACAGGAAGAATCGGGGTGTGTGCCGCCGCGGCGGTGCGGTGGTGAGACGCTGCACTTCGGCCGCGTACATATGTGGGTGGCGCGGTGCGTACGGGGAGGTGGCAGGCAAGTGGTGGATCAGCTGACGCAGCACGATCCGCGGCGGATCGGGCCGTTCGAGGTGCTGGGGCGGCTCGGCGCCGGCGGCATGGGGCTGGTCTATCTCGCACGCTCGGCGTCGGGCCGGCGGGTGGCGATCAAGACGGTCCGCACGGAGCTCGCCGAGGACCAGCTGTTCCGCGTCCGCTTCACGCGCGAGGTGGAGGCCGCCCGCGCGGTCTCCGGCTTCTACACGGCGGCCGTGGTCGACGCCGACCCCCGGGCCGCCGTGCCGTGGCTGGCCACCGCCTACGTCCCCGCGCCCTCCCTCGAGGAGATAGTCAACGAGTGCGGGCCGCTGCCGGCCCAGGCCGTGCGCTGGCTGGCGGCGGGCGTCGCGGAGGCCCTCCAGTCCATCCACGGCGCCGGACTGGTCCACCGCGACCTCAAGCCCTCCAACGTCCTCGTCGTCGAGGACGGCCCCCGGGTGATCGACTTCGGTATCGCCTCCGGCGTCTCCAACACCCGCCTGACCATGACGAACGTCGCCGTCGGCACCCCCGCCTACATGTCGCCGGAGCAGGCGAAGGACTCCCGCAGCGTCACCGGCGCCAGCGACGTGTTCTCGCTCGGCTCCATGCTGGTCTTCGCCGCCACCGGGCACCCGCCCTTCCACGGCGCCAACCCGGTCGAGACGGTCTTCATGCTGCTGCGCGAGGGCCCCGACCTGGAGGGCCTCCCGGAGGAGCTGCGGCCGCTCATCGAGTCCTGCATGCAGATGGACGCCGCCGCCCGCCCCAATCCGGCCGATCTGCAGGCCCAGCTCGCCCCGCACCTGTTCGGCTCCGGCTCCGACGACAGCGGCACGGCGTCGGCGTGGCTGCCCGAGCGGGCGGTGAGCCTGATCGAGAGCCGCCGGGGCGGCCGTACCTCCGCCCGGCCCGCCGCGCCGACGGGCGGCCGCAGCGCCGGCGCGGCCGGTGCCCGCCCGGGCGTGCCCGCGCCCCCGCTGCCGCCCCCGCCCTCGCACGACCCGGTCGTCCCGGCGCCGTCCGTGCACGGGCCCCCGGTGTCCGCGCCCGTCGGCGCACCCGACACCGGCCCCGTCCGGCTGGCCGGCGCCGCGGTGCCCATCGGCCCCGGCCCGCGCGTCGCCGACATGCGCGCCGCCGCGGTCGCCCCGCCGCCGCCGGAGTCCGCGCTCGCCGCCTCCTGGTCCCGGCCGCGCCCCGGCGTGGCCGGCGCCGACCCGGCCGTCCCCGCGCCGCCCGCCCCCGCGCCCCCCGCCGAGACGTCCCCGGCCGGCTGGCGTCCCTGGCGGTTCCGCATGTCCAACGACGTGTGGGGCACCCCGGCCGTCGACGGGGACCTCGTCTACGTCACCTCCTTCGAGGTGCACGCCCTGGACGTGGCCACCGGACGCCGCCGCTTCAAGACCCGGGACGTGGCCTGGTCGATGGCGGTCGCGGACGGACGCGTCCACGCCTCCGACGGCCCGACGCTCTTCGCCCTGGACGCCCGCGAGGGCACCGACCTCTGGCGCGTCCAGACCGACGCCTGGGTCTACTCCCTCCAGGCCGACCGGGGCACCGTCGTCACCGCCACGCGAGGCGGCGGCGTCCAGGCGTGGGAGGCCTCCGGCGGCCAGAAGCTGTGGGAGATCACCGGCTGCCAGACCGACTTCGAGTCCCCGGAGGCGGGCGCCGCCGTCCACGACGGCACGGTGTACGTCTGGCAGAACGCCCGGCTGCGCGCCCTGGACGCCCGCACCGGCGACGAGCGCTGGTCGTACCCGGTCGGCGACGCGGCGTCCTGCGGCGGCGTACCGGTCCGTCTCGCCCAGGCATCCGACGGCTACGTGTACGTCGCGGCCGGCACCCGCGTCCTCGCCCTGGAGGTCACCTCCGGGCACGTCCGCTGGCACTTCGAGGCCCCCGCGGTCTTCCTCTCCCCGCCGGTCTTCGTACCGGGCCCCGCGGTGACCGGCGGCGGCGTGTACCTGGCCGACTACCTCGGCACGGTGTACGCCCTCGACGCCACCGACGGCCGCGACCGCTGGCGCATCGCCACCGAGGCCCGCTCCGCCACCGACCCGGTGCTGGTGGCCGCGGGCCACGTGCACGTGGGCAGCGGCAAGGGCCTCTACACCCTGGACGCCGTCACCGGCACGCCCAAGTGGCGCTTCCAGGCGGGCGGCGAGATCGTCGGCGCGCCCGCGGTGGCCGAGGGCCGCATCCACTTCGGCTCGACGGACCACCTGCTCTACACGCTCAAGGCCGACGACGGCCGGCTGCGCTGGAAGCTGGCGACGGGCGGCGAGATCACCGGCTCCCCGGTCGTACGGGACGGCATCGTGTACGCCTGCAGCAAGGACCGGTGCGTGTACGCGCTGGACGCGGAGAAGGGCACGGGGACGGCCCGCACGACGTGAGACACCACCGCGCGGTCACGTGACGTGGCGGGGCGGTGACACGACTGTGACGGAAGTTCACTAGCGTGGGGGCATGACGACACGGGGACGGGCACTCAGGTACACGGCGGTCTCGGCACTGGTGGTCCTCTGCCTGACCGGCTTCTCGACGGGACGCCACGGCGGCGGGGACGGGGGAGGCGGCGGGGGCGGCTGCAGCAGCAGCGGCCAGGACCACGACAGCTCCTCGTCGTCCTCGGGCGGCGACACGTCCTCGGACGGCGACGTGTACAAGTACGACGACGACAGCTCCTACGGCGGCGGCACGAGCGGCTCCTACGGGAGCGGCGGCAGCAGCGCGGACTCCGGCAGCGGCGGGAGCGGCAGCGCGGACTCCGGCAGCGGCAACGGGAGCAGCGGCAGCGGCGGCAGCGGTGTGCAGGCCGCGACCGTGGAGCTGGTGAGCTGCGCCACCGCGGACGCCCCCTACGCCACCGTCGAGATCACCAACCCCAACGGCCGCGAGTACTCCTTCGCCGTCACCGTGCTCTTCAAGGACGGCGCCGACGACACGCTCGAGGAGGTCCGCCGGGAGACGGCCGTCCCCGCCCGGGGCACGAGCCGCCTGCGCGTCCCGTTCGACACCGGGGGCGCGGAGGCGGACCACTGCGAACTGCGCGACGACCGGTCCGCGCCGCTGACGTGACGCGGCCCCGGGCGGACGTCAGGAGCGGGCCGCCCGGCGCTCCGCCTCGGTGATCGGCGGGCCGTCCAGGTGCGGCTTCCTCGGGCCGAACAGCATGGGCACCAGCATGTCCGGCGAGAACAGCCGCGCCGGCGGCCGCTCCATGCTCATCACGTCGAGCAGGGCCCCCATGGCACGCGGGTTGCGCGCGCCGGTGGCGACGGCCCGGTCGACGTAGCGGGCGAGGAGCCGCTCCACCACGGTCGGCGGCGTGTCCGCGGCGCCCGGGTAGAAGGCGTCCTGCCCGACGGCCAGCCCCCAGGCGCCGGCGACCGGGCGGGCCGCGGCCCGCTGCAGGGCCCGGGCCGTGCCGGGCGCCGTGAGCGGGGTGCGGCGCAGCACGTCGCTCACGGCGAGGGCGCCCTGCGCGGCGACGGTCAGACCGTGCCCGTAGACCGGGTTGTAGCCGGCGACGGCGTCGCCGAGGACGGTGAAGCCGTCGGGCCAGGGCGTGAGCTTCTCGTAGTAGCGGCGCCGGTTGGCGGTGCTGCGGGTGACGGTGACGTCGCCGAGCGGTTCGGCGTCGCGCAGCAGCTCGCCGATGACCGGGTCGGCGAGGCCGAGCGCGTACGGCACGAAGGCGTCCGGGTCGGCGGTGGGCTCACCGCCGCGGGTGCCGCCGAGGGTGACGATCCACCGGTCGCCCTCCACGGGCAGGACGATGCCGCCCCGCCCCGGCGGATCGGCCGGGTTGGCCTGCACGTTGACCAGCGGGAAGGCGCCGTCGGCGGTGGTGCCGGGGGCGCGGTACACGCGGGTGGCGTAGGTGAGGCCGGCGTCGACCTCCCGCTCGGCGACCGGGGGCAGGCCCAGGGCGGCGAGCCACTGCGGGGCGCGGGAGCCGCGTCCGCTCGCGTCCACGACGAGGTCGGCGTCCAGCACCCGCTCGCCGTCGCCGCCCGCGACCCGTACGCCCCTCACCCGGCGGGCGTCGCCCTCCAGGGCCAGGGCGGAGGTGCCCTGGCACAGGGTGATCCGCCCGTCCTTGAGGACGTGGTCGCGGACGACGGAGTCCAGCAGGTCGCGCGAGCAGACCAGGTTCCGGTGCCGGGTCGCCAGGAACCTGCGGAACCAGACCTCGTTCGGGGCCCGGGAGACCATGTCGCCCATGATGTGGACCAGGCGCCCGCCCCGGCACACCACGTCGTCGACGAGCCCGGGCAGCAGCTCGCCCAGGGCCCGCACACCGCCGCTCCACACCAGGTGCGCGTGCCGGGCCTGCGGAACGCCCCGGCGCGGCTCGGGCCCCTCGGGCAGGACGTCGCGCTCGACGAGGGTGACGTCCGCGTGCTCGGCGAGCGCGGCGGCGGCGAACAGGCCCGCCGCGCTCGCGCCGATGACGACGGCGCGCGGCCGGGGGGTGACGGGATTGTCAGACATGGGCGTCGAGGCCGCTTTCTGTGCTGGTCGCCCGGCGGCCGAGGTCGGCGAGGGCACGCCGTCGGTACAGGGCGAGGGAGATGGTGCCGATGTGGTCGCTGATGTCGGTGCCGATGCCCGGCGGGCGCCCGGACGCGGAGGCGGGCGCCGGGACACCGGCGGTGTAGGCGTCGATGGCGTCGCGCAGGGCGATCGCGCCGGCGAGGCCGCGGGCCCGCGCCTCGTCGTGGGCGGCGGCCCGCGCCGCGGCGAGGGCCCGTTCGTGGACGTCGTGGCGGTAGTACGGGGCCAGCAGCCGCAGCGCGTCGTGGATGCGCTGCCGGCGCTGCATGACCCGCAGGTCCAACGGCACCCACAGCCCGAAGCGGGCCTGTGCCGCCGCCGGGGCGAGCACCCGCAGCGCCCGCCACAGCGGCCGCAGCCGCAGGTGCTCCCGCTGGTCGCGGACCGCGTTGCGCAGCGCGGGCCCGGCCTGCGGGACGATGAACCCGACGGCGACCAGCGACGCCTGCAGCAGCGCGAACGGCGGCGCGACCCGCGTGCTGAGGACGTCCCAGTCCGCGCCGCACCAACGGGCCGCCACGGCGGTCAGTTTCGCCGCGTCGAAGACCAGTCCGGAGGCGAAGCCGGCCAGCAGGAGGACGACCCCCGACCGCACCCAGGGATCGGTCACGGCCGGCGACCACTGCCGCAGCATCCGCGTGGCGACGACGCCGGTCACCGCGTGCGCGCCCAGGTAGAGCAGGATGTGCTCGCGCATCCACGGGGTGCCGGCGTAGTAGGTGTCCAGGTCGTAGATGCGCGGCTCCGGCACGCTGGCGAGCAGGAAGGTCACCCAGAGCCCGGCCACCACCCCGCCGTACGCCAGGTGGATGCGGCGGATGCCGCGCCTGCGCCGCTCCGACGGCGGCTGACGCCACCGGGTGATCATCGCCAGGCCGGTCGCGCCGGACGCGGTCAGGAACGAGTACGCGAAGGGCGAGGCGAAGTTGGGGACGCCCGTCCAGGCGTTCAGCCGCTCGATGTTGACGGGCGTGATGACGACCAGCACGCAGGCCGCGCAGGCCAGCAGCACGGTCGTCGCCCGCACCTCGGGGTTGCGCCACGCCCGCACGAACGTCGGCAGCTTGAGGAGGACGGCGAGGACGAGCAGCGCGGTGGGCAGGGCGTAGGGGATGTGGAAGTGCTGGAGGTACTGGGATGACTGGAGGTACTGGTGAGACGAAGCCGTCGGACCCATCAGAGCAGGCGCCCGCCGCGGTTGGTCAGCGACAGGTTCATCCGGCCCTCCACGGTCGCCGGGGTCACCGGGCCCTCGGCGTACCGGCCGTGCATCCAGGTGCGCGCCTCGCGGGCGAACAGCAACCCGAAGGTCTCGGCGGCGACTTCGTGCTCGTCGGGCGACTCGGCCCGCGCCGCGACGGCCCGCAGCGCGTCGCGCTCCACCTCGGTCTCGGCGAGGATCCGCTCCGCCGCCCGCCGCGCCGCGTCGGACACCTGCCGCGACGGGGCCCCGGCCCGGGCGGAGACGGCGGCGGGCCCGGCGGTGCGGTGTCCGCAGCCGCCCTGCTCCTCGTGCCACAGTTCGTGCCCGAGGATCACCAACTGCGCCTCCGGAACGGTGCGTTCCTCGACCACGATGACGGACCGGTCCCCCAGGTCCAGCCGCAGCCCCGACACCGGGACCTCCGCGGGGAACACCCGGAACAGCAGCTCCACCGGCCGCCCCGCGCGCACGCCCATCGCCCGGCAGAAGGCGCGCATGACGGCCTCCGGCTCCGCGGGCCGGTCCAGGTCCTGGGCGGCCTCCCTGCCGAGCGCACGGAGCAGCGCCTTCATCGCTCGCGGACTCACAGGCCGGTTTCCTCCCTCCCCGGGGCATCACCGACGTACACCGGTACGACGGAGAGACCTTAGTGACCCCCGGCCCTTCCTTCGACCCCTCCGAACGACTCCGGCCACGTCTTGGCCGGATCCGGCCGGCGCGGGGGCCGATGGACGCGGGTGCTCAGAGTGCCCGGCACCCGTCCACGAACGCCTGCCAGGCGCGGGGTCGGAAGAGCAGGACG